>DAHXNH010000248.1 GCA_027365485.1 Clostridiales bacterium | reverse complement strand
CGCAATAAACTGAAACTGGGCATCGCGGTCCGGATGATCGGCCTTGCCCTCATGCACTTTACGAGGGCTTTGGAGGCTATAGCCGGCTTGTTTCAGTAGTTTGCTGACGGTCCGTGGGCTCACCCGATGGCCTAAACCGCGCAACTCGGTGGCGAGGTTCGGCAAACTCTTGGATGACCAAAGTAAAGGCCGCTCGGGATCTCCCCGGGTCGCCGGTGCGACGAGCACCAGCAAATCGGCCACGAGCGTCGGATCGTGCTCAACGATCGGCTCCTGGCCGGCGGATGCGTGGGGACGCTTGGATCTCAGGATCCTGGATATCCCGCATCCCGGCGCGCACGGTGTTCGGAGCCAGTCCGGTCAGTTGGCTGACGGCGGCCACGCCGCCGTAGCCTAGTTCGAGCGCCGTGGCTCCGGCCCACAAACGCTTCGCTTTTTCGTTGAGCACGGGCCCCACCTTCGCATACTGCCGGCTTATGAATTGACGGATTTCTTGTCCCACAGCCATCATCCGAGCATCCCCCAAAGATTTGGATGGAGGTTGATTCTCGTTGAGCACCGAAAACTCCTTTATCGGACTTATTATTGTTATATTCGCTCTAGATCAAATTCTCGGTGTTCATTGAGAACGAACTCCATAGAAAATCCGAGGGAAGAACCCACCCATGACCTTTAGGAATCATTCAAGTTAATTTTTCGCGAGTCCCAAGGTGGCGAAGGCAGCCCTCGCCAAAGTGAACATCGAACGGAACGACTTTCAGGGACATTGGAATTACGTCATCAAACTACGGCCAACGATCGCGGAGAGTGCGTAGCTACGCTACGCCCTTCCTTTAGCCCTATAGGCACCAGGTCGTCCCCGTTCAAAGCGGAGGGTCGCCGAAGGCTGCCCACTGTGCGCTCTCAACTGCTCTAAAGGTCTGATCTACCCTCCGATTCACGCGGACACACCTCTAGCCATGGACCAACGGTCGTCACCTCGCCGGAAGGATCTGCCATTCGTTCAAGTTATTTCTGCGCGCGTCCTAAGCGGAACGACACGGGAGGCGACGAGTGGAACCGTGCGAGCTAACCGCCGCACGGCGGAGAACATGTGCGTCCGTTGCCATCTCCCGGGTCCGTGCTCCGGTCCGGTGAACTTATTTGTTTTGACTAAGTGGTTTTGTCACGGGTCGTGCTAAGTTAAATGGCTTCCATCTCTTTGCTTTTTCCTAGTGTTCAGTGCCACTACAGTATTCTTGTCACCAACTGACATTCTCTCTAGGATGCCATCCAATAATCCAGATGTTTTCAAACAGTTCCCGCTATATCCCGCTATTTGTTAAACTACTCCCAATATATTGTGGATATGGCTCGCGCGATTCGAATTAATGGACAGCCTCATAGTAACTCGGCAAATAACCAAACATTCGCAGACCTGCAATCCGTCGTCCCTCGTCTAACCACATGTCCGAGCCGTTGCGATTCAAACAAATGTCACATCCACATTATTATTTGATGATATTTCTCTTATTACACTTGACTTATTCTAGGTTATTTATTATTGTACGAAAGTAATCGTGAATGTTCTGTGCAGAAGATCGCCGGTTGGCTCGATTGTGTGACCTGCATCTTCCGTGCCGCGATGAAGGGAAGACGAAACAACCAATGCGCAGGTCAAGAGCCTATTTCCTTGGTCAGGTGGTTACATACGGATTGTTAGCGGTCGCGGCGATCGCATTTCTGTTGCCGTTACTTTGGATGCTGTCGACATCGTTGAAGCCAGAAGGATTCGTGTTTCAACTACCTCCGCAGTGGATTCCTCATCCGGTCAAGTGGTTGAATTACCTCAGGGCCATCCAAGCGTTTCCGTTCTTCCAAGACGCGTTCAATAGTTTCTTAATCACCTCGTTAAATGTTATTGGCGTGGTGATGTCCGCGTCGTTGGTCGCGTATTCGTTTGCTCGTTTACGCTGGCCAGGCAGAAACTTCTGGTTTATTGTGTTGCTCGGTACGCTTATGATTCCGGGCCAAGTCACCATGATCCCTGTTTTTTTACTGTTTAGGGACTTAGGCTGGATTAACACCTTCAAACCCCTAACCGTTCCGGCGTTTTTTGGAGGAGGGGCATTTTCGGTGTTCCTCTTACGGCAGTTCTTCCTCACCATCCCCAACGAATTATCTGAGGCTGCTCGGATTGATGGAGCGTCAGAATTTTGGATTTATGCGCGAGTGATTCTGCCGCTTTCCAAGCCGGTGCTGGCGACGATCGGCATGTTCACGTTTGTCGCCACCTGGAATGACTTTCTCGGACCACTCATTTACCTGGACAACTCGAAAAAATTCACCCTGGCCCTAGGACTTCGGTCCATGCAATTGCAATTCGGCACGCAGTGGAACCTTGTGATGGCTGATTCTCTGTTGGTTCTGATTCCCACCGTGATTGTATTTTTCGTCTTCCAACGCTATATCATTCAAGGGATTGCGTTAACTGGAATCAAAGGATAATGAGCCCGCGTTCCCATCCCTACTATCGAGGAGGATAAGAAATCATGAGACAAGATCGTAAGAAGACTTTCGGAGCAGCACTAGCCCTGTCCTTGGCAACGGGCGCGATGGCGTTCACATGGGCGAGCGGTGGGGCATTCCAAGCGGCGGCGACGACCAACCCGGTCACGATTAGTTTTTGGAACATCTACTCCAGTGGACAGCCCCAAACGACCTATAATAACTTGGTCAAAGAGTTTGAGAAAGAGAACCCCTCGATTCATGTCAAAGTCCTGTCGGTCAACTTCTTCGACTATTTTACTAAACTGGACGCTGCGATGGCGGCCGGCCCGAATCTAACTCCCGACTTGGCCATGAACGCCGGGAATCTCATCGATGAACAAGCTCAAGCCGGGAATCAGGTGATCAACCTGTCTCCGTTGATTTCGAAAGACCATCTCAACACCAATCGATACTTCAATCAGGCTTTGCGGCAAGGGATCTATGGAAAAGGCATCTACGCGGTGCCGATAGACGCGGCGCCCCGAGTGCTCTACTACAACAAAGCCCTCTTCAAAAAGGCAGGGCTGAATCCGAACGACCCGCCGAGCACCTGGGCGCAATTAGAAGCAGATGCCAAGAAGCTCACGGTCAAGGGCGCCAATGGGACATTTAAAACGATCGGATTTGACCCGGAATTGGGCAATTACTACTTCTGGACGGCTGCGTGGACCGATGGCGGGAGCTTCTTTAACGCGAGCGGCAATCCGACGGTGAACTCGGCAAAAAATCTACAAACGTTGCAGTACTGGGTCACTCTGCAAAAGGCCATTGGGGCCAAGGCCCTCTCGTCGTTTCAATCCGAAACAGGCAACAGTGATTATGAAGAGATGGCCACCAATCGTCTGGCGATGTACGTCGCCACGAGCGCGGACATGGCCGAGCTCGCCCAAAGCTATCCAAAGTTCCAATATGGAGTCGCTCCGATTCCCGGCCCGGTGAGTGCAACCTGGATCGACTCGTGGATGTTGGAGATCTTTCAACACCATAGCACTGCCGTAACGGATGCCTCCTTTAAATTGATGAACTTCCTGACCAGTGCGCCGGCGCAGACTCAGATGGCGGAGCAGACGGGAGATTTCCCCGCCAATCGCTTTGCCGCTAATGCCCCGAAACTCATCAACAATCCCGTGTGGAAGGTGTATGCTTCCCAATTGAAATATGCTCACTTCGAGCGCTATGTCCCAGGGGCTCCGACGTGGTCTACCAACGTGGATAACGAAGTCCAAGACGCCTTAGATGGATATGTATCGCCCCAGGCTGCATTGAACGCAGCCCAAAGTCAGATTGTGCACGACATCAAGCTCTACAACCAGACTCATCCGTAGATCCGTGCGAAAAGGACCGTCGAAGGGGCCTGACCGATAGGCTCTCTTCGACGTGTGTTGATCGAGAGAAAGGGTGAACGGGGTTGCACGTGGAATTGAGCCGCGGCTGGACGATCCAGGAGAAACGCAAGCGAGCCATCATAAAATGGTTACGCCAAGCGGCGACGGGATATGCCTTTCTCTCCCCGTGGTTGGTAGGGTTTTTCGTGTTTACGGCGGGCCCGATTTTGTATTCGCTCTATTTGAGCTTTACTAACGACAATATGCTCCAACGTCCGCAATGGATTGGTTTGGCCAACTATCAGATTGCCTTGACCGAATCCGCCACCTTTTGGCACAGCATGTACGATACCTTGTATTACGTGATGCTCAGTGTGCCGTTTAACATTATCTTGGGGATTCTGCTAGCGGTCCTCCTCAATCAAAAAGTCCGGGGCCAAAGGATTTTCCGCACGATCTTCTATCTGCCTAGTGTGATGTCGGGGGTGGCCATCTCTTTGCTGTGGCTTTGGATCTTAAATCCGGATTTTGGTCTAGCCAACGTTGCCCTAGCCACAGTGGGGATTCACGGCCCCGGCTGGTTAACCAGCCAGTATTGGGCGAAGCCCGCGTTGGTGTTGATGGGAATCTGGGGAGTCGGCGGGACCATGGTGATTTTTCTCGCGGGATTGCAGGGCATCTCAGCCGATTTGTATGATGCGGCTTATGTCGACGGCGCGTCGGCGTTGGCGCGATTTCGTCATGTCACCCTCCCCATGCTCACACCGACCATCTTCTTTAATCTCATCATGAGTGTACTTGGTGGATTTCAGGTGTTTACCCAGGCTTATGTGATGACGTCGGGCGGACCCAATAATTCGACGATGTTCTACGCCTATTATCTGTTCGAGAAAGCGTTTGAAGATCTCCAAATGGGCTATGCCTCGGCCTTAGCCTGGATTTTATTTATCATCGTGATGGCAATCACTTTAGTGCTATTGCGCACCAGTTATCGGTGGGTGTTTTACGAAGCTGGCGATTTGCTCAAGAAATGATGGGCCTGCTCAGGTCTGGAAGGTTGTGGGGGTACATGGCAAAATCATTAGCGCCGCTCCGTGCTGGCGATCGGATTTCGGTTGAGACGGTGTGGACGGATTCATCGACCGTCGGTCCGACGTCTCCGCAATGTTTGGTTGATGGTGCCGGCATGACGAGTCATGCTGCGCAGGAGGCGGTCCATGACAACGCGGCCGATGGCTCCACGATGTGGCTCAGTCGGGGAACGACTGAGCGCCCCGTATCGATCACGTTCGACTTTGGAGGAACGTACCCGTTAGGGGAGATGTGGGTATGGAACTACAATCAGTACCTGGATGCCATGCCGGGCCTGTGGAAACGCGGCATGCACACCGTGGCGATCGACTGGTCGCTCGATGGGATTGATTGGACGCATCTCGACGGCAAGGTCCATGGATTTGAGATGGCCCCAGCAGACGGCCGAAGGGCGCTTCAGGCGACGAATCTTCTGAACGGACATGAGCCGATCCGATTTCACAACCAACGGTGCCGGTTCGTGCGGATGACGGTTATGGGGGCACCGGGTGTTGGCAATTGGGGCGGCGTGGATGGCGAGGAGCCCTTTTACGGACTGTCCGCAGTACAGTTTTATGTGGGTACCGGATGGGTGATGGAACTGGACGGCTCATGGACCTCCCTCTTTCATTGCCGATCGGGCTGGGCGGGAGCCGACGGGATTTACTCGCTACCTTTGGAGGATACCGTAGGCTCGATCGACAAACCGGCAAAGAGTTTTTGCATTTTTGGCGACACCTTTGTAGGACCCGTGGATCCCGCTACCGATAAACGGTTCAGTATGGTGATGATTAATAACTCGGCGGCGGTGATTGAAGGCAAGGATCCCGGGGAGGCAACCATCAAATTCCTATGGAACCAAGACGAAGGCCCAGAGGGTCCCAAAGACGAAAGTCTCTTCGTGCCTAGGACAGAACGCGGTAGGACGGTCGATGGGAGCTATTACTGGCTCCAGGCTGGCGCTCGCGTTGCCCAGAAATTTCACTGCCTACCCATGATTATTGGGCCCAATCCGGATGGACCAGAGGGCTTTCAATTTGCTGTGCATGGCGTCACCATGGTCTCGGTGCCCATCCGCGACGGCAATTTGCAATGGAACGAAGAAACGCAATGCGACACGGAACTTTACCGTGAAAGCTCCGATGGCGTGATAAGTTATTTTGGCGCAGGAATTTTCGATAATCAAAGCATTGCCGGGGATGGCTTTGTATATATTTACGGATTACGGAATGAACCCATCCGCTCACTCTTGGTGGCCCGTGTAACCCCGGAGGCCTTTGAAACGGTCACGGCTTGGAAATTTTGGAATGGCCACGATTGGGCCGCCGATATGAATGAAGCTGCGCCAATTGTTCACGGGGTCTCCTCCGAACTGAGTGTTTGTCCCTTGCGACTGGGGCCCCAGTCAGGGTACGTGCTAATTCATGGCCAAGGAGACTTGCGACGCGAGTATGTCTGCGCATCGTTTGCGCCGACTCCGTACGGCCCCTTCTCGCCAGCAGAGCGCTTGTACTATTGTGCGGAGTCCGCGGAGGGTGACGGCGTCTATGCCTATAATCCCAAAGCGCACTCGGCTTTGTCGGCTGCCGACGCGGACCTGTTAATTAGCTATAACGTGAACACCACGTCGTGGGACACTCACGTCTATCACGCCGAGGTCTATCGCCCCCGCTTTGTTCGCATGCGGTGGATTGACGCAGCGCCTGTCCTAGAGGAGGGATCACGATGAGGATCCGGCTTTGGCATCAAAGGGCAACCTGGCACCGCGCTCTCATCTGCGCGATGTTCGCTGTGGCTGGAATCGTAGCTAGTCCTACGACGGTGTCTTTGGCCGCATCAGTTCCTTCGCTGCCTTCAATCCCGGTGACGAATACCCACTGGATTCCTAACGTACACCGAGACAGCATGCTAAACCGGGATTTTCAGCAATACGGCAATACCAGCGGTTTAGGCTGGGCGGGGGGAGACAGCACCTACTCAGTGGGCCTCCCGAACGATCGAGAACTCTGGATCTTTTCCGATACCATTCTTGGACCGGTGAATTCCGTTGGGGAAGTCGAAAGCTTGAATCCTATCATTATTCATAACTCCTTCGTCGTCGAGAAGGGAAATCATTGGCGGACGAAAATAGGCGGAACGCCCACATCGGGCCCGGAGAGTTTGGTCGGGCCGAGTGCAGGGTCGCCCTGGTGGTATTGGGCCGGGATGGGCACGGTTACCCCGGGCCATCAACTAGAGGTTTTTTACGAGCGCTACCAACAAACAGGTGCCGGTGCCTTTGGCTTTCAATTTGCTGGCAATGCGGTGGCGGTGTTTAGCCTCAAGGATCTCACCCTCGAGAAAGTCGTCCCGATCTATGCCAAAAGCCCGGTGACATGGGGCGTATGGCTAATGAACGAGGGCCGATACACGTATATTTATGGCGTGCAGGATATCGGGAGTAAGAAATACCTGCATATTGCGCGAGTGCCCACCGGCCACCTTCTTCGGACGCCTTGGGAATTTTATACTGGGGCGTCATGGTCCTCACGGGCCACACGGTCCGCCCCAGTGCTGGCCGGAGTAAGTAACGAACTGAGCGTGGTGAAGGTAGACGGAGTGTATGTTTTGGTCACAACCGACGATGCGGTCTCTGGGTTGAGCCCGGATATCACGCTCTCTTTCTCCCAATCACCGACGGGACCGTTCGTCGATCCTGCCTTGGCGTATAAGACTCCAGGAACCACCCGGATGATTTTTACTTACAACGCATCGGCTCATCCAGAGCTCGCAGTGGGCAATCGGCTGGTCGTCTCTTATAACGAGAATTCGTTAAGCCCCGCTCAGGTGGATGGAGAAATTAGCATCTATCGTCCACGATTTATCACCATTGAGCTGAACGTCAAAGCCATTCGTGCAGCTCTGGCGAAGAACCCGTGATGAGAAAGAAGATGGTGATGTTTAGCATTGACATACGCCCGACGATGCTCCTGCAAAAACGCCAAGATCAATTGTGGCAGCGGTTTAATGTGACGGTTGAGGGTGCCCAGGGATCGGTGATCGTAGGTGTGAAAGGAGAGCCCCAGTCCGGATGCACGGTCCTGAGTACGCACTCTGGTAGCCTTTCCTTCCCGCTATTTCGGCCAGAGGTACACGCCTCGACCCATGTCCCATTTGTTGTACAAACGCGCAATCAGCGAGTGGCTTTAACCGTCGCGGTAGATCCCGTCCGCCATTTCGAGATCGACTTGGTACACCACTCTCATCTTGACGTGGAATATACTGATCCCCAAGCGGACGTGCTACTTCATCATGTGGCATACCTGGATCAAGCGGTCGAATGGGCCGATGCGACCCAGGATTGGTCGCAACCTTTTCGATGGGCTGTGGAAAGTACGTTACCGCTGATGCGGTGGCTCCAAGATCGGCCGACTTCAGCTCGTGGTCGATTACTAGCCGCAGCTCACCGAGGTCAGCTGGAGGTGACCGGAGGCTTGTGCAATGTGCACAGCGAAGCCTTGCACTTAGAAGAACTCGCCCGATCCTTCGCGCCAGTGGCCACCCTGCGGGTTTGGTGGGGACTGCCGGTGCAGGCGGTAATGCAAACGGATGTCTCAGGCACCACCGTGGGATATTTAAAATGTCTGCAGACGCTTGGGATTTCGTACTTCGCGGTGGCCCACAACTACGCAGACCGTTCCTTGCCCGAACGCACGGGCCAGCGGTCAGCGGTTCGTGCGTTTCGGTCGACTGCCCCGGGAGCCACACCCATCCTTGTCTGGTATACCGATACGCCTCACGGTGTTTATATGGAAGGAAATCATCTTGGGTTTACTCAGGACCTAACCGCCGTCGAAACCCACCTGCCGGGATTTTTGGACCAGTTAGTCCAGGAAGGCTATCCCCACACTCAGGTCATGCTCCGGGTGCAGGGGACAGAATGGGACAGAATGGGACAACGTAGGGCCCAGTATCGTCCCTGCAATCATTGCTCAGGCGTGGAACCAAAAATGGGCCTATCCCCAAATGCGGCTCACAACTCCCACGCCATTTTTTCAACGTCTGGCGGCATCTACCACGTCGTTGGACATCCCCACGTTTTCAGGAGATTGGACCAACTGGTGGGCCGATGGGGTAGGGCCTGCCGCACGGGAAAATGGTCTCAACCGCCGAACCCATCACCTATTGCCGACGGCAGAATGGCTGGCCGCCATGATTCCCGTGGCCGATGACGCGGAATCCAAGACGACCGATTTTGAGCGGGCTTGGACCGCGATGATTCTTTTTGATGAACACACCTGGGGCGCAGCCAATCCTTGGGACAGTGCCTTAGAGGGGCCGTCAAGTGGTGACCGGCAATGGTCGCGGAAGGCCCTGATGGCCTACGAAGCTTTCGAGATGGGTGAGCGTGTTCTCGAGCGTGAGCTCCGATCGGTCTCAGATGAGTTGGCCAACGGGATGGCTGACGGAGTCGGGTGCATCGTAATGGTGAATTCTGCATCCTATCCCGTCCAAGGGCCGATCGACGTGTGGATCCCCTATGGTCCTCGGATTGCAGAGGGGGTCATCCTGCGCGATGGTGAGACCAAGGAGGCCATTCCCTACGTGGTGGTCCGGAAAGGGTTGGCCGACGATCCTGAATCGGCCGAACATTCCCCCTTGTCCGTTCCCGGACCGAGACCCCGAGGATTTGTGGCGCGTTTCGTGGGGCCTGAGGTCCCGGGAATGGGGTATCGCACCCTCACGCTGGACCCAACGGGAACCACCGCCAGCACTCCGGAGAGGAAAGTTGATACTGTGTTGGAGACCCCTTATTATCGCATTGAATTGGATGTGCAGCGAGGGGCGATTCAGTCGATTTATGACAAAGAGACCGCATGCGACCTCGTCAACCCGGAGAGCCATTTCCGATTTGGGGAGTATGTTTACGATCAATACACGATGGCCCTGGGGTTTAATCACCTGTCCATCCGCATGACGGGGAGCGCTACGTGGTTGTTGGGTTGCCGGAGTAGGCCGGAGATCGTCGAAGTGACTCGGAGGACTAGCACGTCCGTCTACGAAGAGGTGGTCCTCACCTGGGTGGCTCCCTGGATCCATCGAGCCAGTTTGACCGTGCGATCCTACCCCGCCCTGAAACGGGTGGATTGTCGGTACCGATTAAACAAATTGTCGGTGTTGGATAAAGAAGCCATCTATTTGGCGTTTCCTTTCGCATCCGACTTCCGAACTGCACACTATGGGAGTACTGGCGGAACGGCGGGAGGAGATCTAGCGACGGTCCCGGGATCTTGCGATTGGATGCATGTCATCCAAGATTGGGTGGCGATGGGAAACGACGCGGTGACGGCGGTCTGGACCCCCATCGAGGCGCCATTGATTGAACTCGGGGACATCCATGTGCCGTACAATCCATTTGAGGGTATCTTAAGCGCGCCAGAACCTCGGATCCTATTCTCTTATGTGCTGAATAATATTTGGGACACGAACTTCCCCGCACAACAAGGGGGAGAATTGGAGTTTCACTATGGATTGACCAGTTATCGGGGCCCATATGATGGGGGGCACAGTCATCGACTGGGAGCGGTCGTGTCCAATCCGATCCGAGCTGTCTGGGATCCTCGCCCTTCAACCAATTTCCTGGGTCGCTTTTGGGATATTCAGAGTGAGGATCATCATATCATCGCGGTGGCGATCCATCGACACCATTGGAACCGAATCATGCTTCGCCTTCAAGAAGTGGGAAATCGAGCGGGGTCCGTTCAGATCCGATCCAGTCAGGGTCCCATACGAGCCGCTTGGGAGACCAACCTGGTAGGCGATCCAATCCAAACCCTCGTGGTCGATGACGATGGGGTGGTTCTCGCGATGAAGCCAGGCGGGATCTCCACTCTGATGGTTGAAAGCGCCCAATAGACGAAAGGAGGCAATCGCGTGTATTTGACCAAGGTGGATCGCACAGCATTGGCTATTGAGGTGTATCAGCGGCTACGGGATGCGATTTTTGACGGGGAATTGCCATCTGGGGCCCGACTGGACGTGCAAAAGATCGCTAAAACTTTGGAGGTCAGTAATCAGCCCGTCAAAGAAGCCTTGAACCGTTTGGCACTCGAAGGCCTCGTGCTCATCAAGCCGCGGAGCGGAACGCATGTGCGGACCGTTTCTCCCGACGACATCGATCATCTCTTGACGGCTCGCTTAATGTTGGAAACGTTTGCCGTGAAGCGCATTAGGGATCTGTCGCCCACCGACCTCGAGGCTCTGGGGGCTTGGGTTCGGCGATTGGAGCACCTCGCGGAGGAACGCCCCTTTCCTTTTATGGCCTACAATGAGGCGGATGTCGCGTTTCATGAAAGCCTCATCGGCCTGTCTCGAAATCCCGTGCTCTTGCGGTTATATCGGTCGTTGCACGCACACTATGTGACCGCTCGAGGTTACTATCAAACCGCTAACGAAAAGACGATCGCCAATGAAGCCGACCATCGAAAGATTTTCGAGGCCGTGCGCGCTCATCGGTTCAAGGACGCAGAACGAATTGTGACGACCCATATTTTAGCCGCGAAAGCGGCACTGATGCCGTTTCAGGAGGATCTAGGATGAAAATTTGTGACATTCGTGCCACGACCGTCAGTATGCCCCTCGAAGCCCCCTTGCGACATAGTAATGGAGCCCATTGGGGCCGCTTTGTGCGAACCATCGTCGAGGTCGAAACCGACGATGGCTATGTGGGACTCGGCGAGATGGGAGGGGGCGGAGAGAGTGCCGAATTAGGAATTCGGGCCCTGAAGCCTTACGTGCTAGGCCATGATCCGAGAGACCTCGAAGCGTTGCCCCTCAAATTAGCCAATCCTACAGCCAGCCTTTACAACAATCGGATGCAAATGGTGGCGGCGATCGAATTTGCGTGTCTCGATATCGTCGGCCAGCACTGGTCCTGTCCTGTGTATCAGATCCTGGGCGGCAAACTCCGTGACCGCATTCCCTTCGCCAGTTATTTATTTTACCGCTATCCCAACGCGGCAGGAGAGGGCGAAGTACGGACGGTAGAGCAGCTTGTAGAACATGCGAGCGCGCTGAAGACGGCTCATGGCTTTCAAACCCACAAGCTTAAAGGGGGCGTATTTCCTCCCCGTTATGAGCTCGAAAGCTATCGCGCGTTAGTGGAGGCGTTTCCGAACGATCAATTTCGGTGGGATCCCAATGCCGCTTGGAGTGTGGCCGACAGTCTGGAGATGGCGCACGCGATCGCCGGACTTCCGAATGATTACCTCGAAGATCCGACCTGGGGGCTTAACGGGATGCGGCAAGTCCGCGAGAAAACCCCGCTCCTCCTAGCCACCAATACAGTCATCGTCAATCGAGAACACTTGGTGGCCAACCTTCGGGATCCAGCAGTCGATGTCATCTTGCTGGATACGACCTTTTGGGGAGGCATTCGGGCCTGTCTCAAGGCGGCTACCATTTGCGAAGCATTTCAAGTGCCTATCGGCGTCCATTCCTCAGGCGAACTGGGGATTCAATTGGCCACTATGTTGCACTTAGGGGCGGTGTTGCCGAACCTCACCTTTGCGGCCGATGCGCATTATCATCATCTCCAGGACGACGTCTTGGCAGGCGGGAAACTCCAGTATGAGGCGGGAAGCATGGCGGTTCCAGACGGGCCCGGATTAGGCGTGACCCTAGACCGTGACCGTCTAAAGTATTATGCTGAGTGCTACCGAACATTAGGCGGGTATCCGTATGACCGCGATCCGGGGCGACCGGCCTGGTATCCGTTGTTGCCCAACCTGAATTGGGCAAACCCCACGAATGAAGCCGTGCCGGTGATACCCTCTCTGCCCGCGTGGACGGCCGAACCAGAGGAGGTGGAGTCGTGACTTCCGAGGTGGCTGTGGTCACGGGAGCGGCCGCAGGAATTGGTCGATCTGTGGCGTGGCGGATGGCCGAACAAGGCTTGACCGTTGCGGCGTGGGATTGCGATGAATCAGCGCTGGCTACCCTGGAGGCCGAGGCCACCCATGAGGGGCTAAGCATTCACGGGTGGGTCGTCGACGTGAGTGACGAGTCGTCGGTGGCGATGGCCGCTATCCACTGTAGAACGCAGTTCGGAACCGTTCGATACCTCTTTAATAGTGCAGGCATTCAAACGTACGGTACCGTGTTAGACACGTCCGCTGAGTCGTTCGAGCGCACCATCCGAGTGAATCTGTTTGGGCATTACCACACGGTGAAACATGTGGTTCCGCTGATCCTTGAAGGAGGTGGAGGATCCGTGGTGAACACCACCTCAGCGCAAGCATTCCAGTGCCAGGAAGGGGTGCTAGCCTATGCCGCCTCCAAGGGAGCGATCCTCACCATGACCAAATCGATGGCCCTGGATCTCGCACCGCACGGCATCCGGGTCAACGCGATTGCTCCGGGCTCCGTCGACACCCCAATGCTCCGCCAAGCGGCGCGGTTGTTTTCACCTGACGATCCCGAGAAGATCCTCGCCGAGTGGGGGGCTCGCCACCCGTTGGGACGGGTCGGCACCGCGGACGAAGTGGCCCGTCTCGTATGGTTCCTTTTAGTTGACGCGACATTCATGACGGGAGCCATCGTGAATGTAGATGGCGGCCTCACCGTTCAATTGATGTAATGAGGGCACGGTGATGTTACGGAAAACTCTTTACGGGAAAGGAGTCCGCGATGGGTGTCCGAGATCTGGCAATGGTGCGCCTAATAGGAGAAGGGTTCGATCGTCCCGAAGGCGTGGCGTATTTTAATGGATGTTGGTATGCCGGTGGAGAAGCTGGCCAAATTTGGAGGATCGGCCCCGACGACACCGTAGTGCAAGTTGCATCGGTCTCAGGGATGGTGCTCGGGGTGGCTCTGGACAAATATATGCCTGTGATGCGAGAAGTGGTCGCGTGTGGCAAATCGAGGCATCACATTCGAAGTTCTTTTTGCAGGGGACGGTAGAGCGTCCCCTAGTGAACCCCAATTGAGGCGTGTTTGGCCCCGAAGGCGACTATTGGGTGTCAGATTCCGGGCATTGGCAAGGTCGGGACGGGGTTATTTATCGGGTGCGACCCAATGGCGAACGCAGAGTATGGTTCGATGGAGCCCGAGAATTTCCCAACGGAATGGCCCTGCATCCCGATGGAGAGCATCTCTATATCGTAGAGTCTACATTGCCTGGCATCAGTCGGGTGCGTATTGCGAGCGATGGCGAAGCTTATGATTACACGGTGGGGTTGCCCTTACCGCGTACGGTTCCTTGATGGGATCGCATTTGATATCCAGGGCGGGCTTTACATTGGATACTATCGGCCCGACCGCATCGACTATTGGATAGGCCACGGCGATCCGATGTGCTTTCTCGAGGACTGGCAGGGAACCGTCCTCGCCGCCCCCACCAACCTTGCGTTTGGAGGAGAGGATGGAAAGGATCTGGTCTTCGCATCCTTCGCGCGTTGGTCGCTCGGTCAGACTCGGGTGGCGGTGCCAGGATCCCCTCTGTACTACCCTACGACGCGATATAAGGAGCAGTACTGACGCATGAACTTTGAGAGGCGTATGAATAGGGCGTTTAGGGGGTCTGGCTGACCATATTTTTTCGTAACTATACTCCTCGCGGGTCACAATTGACGATTTAGCTGGCCGACTTGAACACCTGGAAGTTTAACGTCAGGAGACTATCCAGATGGGCTTTATGCCGTGTCGGAGCGTTGTCTAAACACTCAATAATGGCTTCTTTGAACGGAGCAAACATGGCGTAGTACCGCCCGTGTAAACAGTCGGCTTTGACGAATTTCCAGAAGCGTTCGATAAGGTTGAGATTTGGCGAGTAGGTCGGGAGCCACAACAAGAGACGCAAGGCATAGTCCGGCGCGAGGTGAGGCATCCTTCAATGGAGCCACGGTCTTTCGACCGTGGAAACCGCAACGCTTCATCCTTCTTCGAAGCCAACACCTCTAGCTTCAATGGAGCCACGGTCTTTCGACCGTGGAAACTGCGGTTGCGGCGGCTCCTGGCAAGACGTTGACCTTGCTTCAATGGAGCCACGGTCTTTCGACCGTGGAAACGGTGAACGGGCGCGAAATGCTCGCCTTTTTGAATGTGGCTTCAATGGAGCCACGGTCTTTCGACCGTGGAAACAAGCGCATTTTGATAAGGTGCAACTGGCCCCAAAGCTGCTTCAATGGAGCCACGGTCTTTCGACCGTGGAAACCTACGAAAATCCTCTATCATTGCTTCTATTTTTGGGTGCTTCAATGGAGCCACGGTCTTTCGACCGTGGAAACAGTCGCATCGGGACACGGTACACCTTATGGCCTCGCGTACGTTTTTGCGAGAGGTGTTATTACAAACGGACGTTGATTCGAATTCTCCCACCACCCAGCTGCCAAAACTGTGATGGGGGTTGCGTTTCCGCCCTGCGAGCGAGGGGTGGGGTTTCGCCATAGCAACGGCTCTCGATTGTCAAGATCCTGACCTAATTCTAAAGGATTATTGGTCCCGATGCACCATACGATATTTTTTGTCCAAAGATTTCTAGCCGTCTATCACCTCGCCCATCTTCGAGACCAAGATCCGCGATGAGCAGCTTGTCTTGGTTCTGGTTTATGATCGAGAGAAGGTTAGAAAGTAGCCCGACTTTTTGCTCGCGTGTTAGCGCACAAAGGAAAACCGATAATTGTACCGGATCACCGTATCCCTTCAGCACCTTGAAAATCTTTCGCCATCGCTTGTCATCGGCAATGTCATATGAAACAAGGTACACATGCTTCATGACTAACGAGTCCTAAATGGAATATAGCGCTCAAGTTCGCCGGTCAAAAAACGTGTTAGCAGACGAGTCTGCACCTCCAGGATGCGTCGGTACGAAATACGGTAACCAAACAGGGGGTGAGTAATTTCGGTGTTCAGGCGACGTTCGAACGCACCGAGAAATGTTCGGCGGCCTTTTTCTGTCAACGCCACCGCGTCCAGTTGGGAGACAAAGTCTCCCGATGCCAATTCTCCGGTGTTCAAGGCGGTTAGAACGATCGAATCCACAATGATGGGCCGGAACTCTTCCATGAGGTCCAAAGCCAATGCGGGCTTGCCGTACTTGGGTTGGTGGTAGAAGCCCAAATACGGGTCCAATCCTACCGATTGGGAAATGATAGTGAATTGCTTCGCTAAGAGCGCATATCCCAGTGACAGCATGCCATTGATCGGGTCGCGGGGTGGCCGCCGATTTTGGTTGTCCCAGTCGAATTCACTGGCTTTATCTTTGAGGAGTAGCGAAAACCGCGAGAAATAGGCCGCTGCCGCTGCTCCTTCGATTCCTAAGAGCATCTCCATGGCAGGAGCCGTCGCGGCCTTATCGGCAAGCCGTTTCAGTGCCGTTACGGTTTCTTCGACCTGCGTGGCATTCCTTCGCAAGAGGGTGCGGCTATTGGCTATCTTTCCAACGACGAATTGTCGGGCTAATTCCAAAGAGCGTTGCTTATTGTCTGCGGTTTGGAATTGCGCATGGCGAAGTAGAACGTTCTTGTGACCATGGCCGTGGGTGTAGCCATAGAACCAGCCTCCGGATGAAAAATACGTTAGAGGAATGTCTGCACCACAAAGCGCTTGGATGGCCTGGGTAGAAATCTGAACGTTGCCAAATACCGCTACGTGTCCAACCTGGTTAGAAAAACCTACGATAATCGCTTTCGGTTTTTCTCGGCCTCTCACGAGACCCGCAGTCCTCACAGGAGCCCCAGGACTCGCTGTAAAGCTCGTCGTCTGCTCGGGGGTGGCTCTCGCCCTATCGAGCGAGGAGGCGTTTCCCTCGCTCACCACCAAGGAACCCGTACGAAGAAGAGTCCGGTCAACGATCTAACCGTTCCGGTGTTCGTTCGGTGGTACCCTCGGCCCAGGTGTTACCCGGCCCTCATTAGGATGCCCTATCGCTCCTTTCGCTATGTGGTGGCGACGGGGAGGATCACCTAAACGAATTATAACATATGGTATGACGTAATTGTATAGATATCACAAACAGTTTCAACCTCCATCATTTTGATTTCTTGGATAGTAGTGCCGTGGTCGCGGACAATGAGGCGTTTCCCTGATTTGCCCACGGAGGTCCCTTGTTGCGTCAGGTAGACCGGCACCTTGATATCGGCGCTGGGTATCAGACGACGGATGGGTTGGGACCCCGTTTCATCGTGCCATTGCAACAAAGCCGTTTCGTCCGGGAGACAGATTCCCACTAATGAACATCTGGGGCATTTCGGACTATCAATTAGAACCGGCGGAACAACTTCTGACACTGCCGTTTGGTGCATCTCTGCGATGTGATGATGAGTTAAATCGAGAAGCGAGTCGTCTAAGATGACGGGTACACGTTCGTGGGATTCAGCAAAATATAGAAATCCTTCATCGACGTCAAAGCCTTGGTCTCGAAGAATAAGACATTGGGCTGCCACTTGGACTCTTTCGGGATCGTAAGCGCGATTGGGAACGCGGGGAGTTTTTCCTCTTTTAAACTCAATGGGGGACACTCGGCCCTTATCACCTTTCACCAAATCAAGTTTCGCTATTAAACCTAACGATGGTGATGATATAGTGAGTGACCGAAGATGCCACGAGGCATCCTCTATTGAAGGTTGGGTTCGTGACGGATCGTCGACTCGCCGATGGACAAATCGGCCATCAACCGTCTCGTAATTATCCTGCCATTCGCCTTGAACCCATTCTAGATGCATAAGTCGAGGGCAATAGGTGAATTCGTTTAGCATCCGAACCGGAATCAATGGTTTCTCAGGGGCATGCTCCATGGTTCTCATCTCCTCTTTAGGATTCACTTCAATGCCAAATAAATCCTGGCAGAATTTTTTTCGGAGGATTGGCACTAATCATCATTTTATCGTATGTATAAGTTGAGGAGGTGGTAATGCATTGGATTTCGCTCGTGTATTTAAGTGTGCCACTGGACGGGAACCTTTTTCCTATCAACGACGC
>DAHXNH010000384.1 GCA_027365485.1 Clostridiales bacterium | reverse complement strand
AACGCGTCAATGCCGCCGTCGCGATACGCCTTCAAATACGTCCGAACCGTGGTCTCTGTAAAGCCTAGCATGGCCGCGACGAGGGAGCGATCCGCACCGAGCGCGGTCAGTTGCACCGCCGCCATTTTCATCTGAACTCGCAGGTGGGGGGGATGGAAATGCTCATACCGTAACGCGTTTAGCTCCTCGGCACTGCAAGTAATCTGGATCATCGAAGGGCCTCCTCTGGCATGGCACTGGGAACCAGTTCCGATTTTTCTCCCGGGTTAGCGCAGAAAATCCGCGATGTCCAGTCTCACCCAGCCCTCTTGCCATCACCACTTAAAACGTAAAGTTTGACCCGCGCGCAGTATATCACGGGAAAGGACCATCAAGGCTTCGGAAGTGTTTCGTGTGAGTGCCAAGGGCCCTCTTAGGGTGCCAAAGGCGATTCGGGAACGGTTGAATCTACGGGAGGGGGATCGCTTCGCTTTCGTCGAAGGAACTGGAAAGATGATCGGGACCAACGCCGCTGTGTTGGCCTTAGGCAATTTGCCGGAGACGATGCAACCGCAAGTGGCGGCCCAAGGGCTGGTTTGAGGAGGATCTCTTGTGGGAGTGGGAGCGCGTCTGGGAAGAGCGTTGGGATGAACGGCGATCCTGAGGAGAGTGGAGACCTCTGCGTGTTTGTGGATTGTAATCTCCTCATTTCGGTACTGATCTCATGCACGTCGGGTGCCAGCCAGTTTCTGACTCTGGTTCTGCACGCCCATCGTCTCGTTTTATGGGACTATGGCCTGACCGACATGGCGTAGGTTATTGTCGGAAGTTCCCGAAGGCGCTCCCTAAGTGGAAACTCTTTTTGGCTACGCTCGACTTCGAGATGGTGCATACGCCCTCCGACCTGGCCAGCCTGGCGGCTCTGAACTTGAAAGTGCCACCGTTTCTCACCACGTTCGACCTCCGTCAACCCCCAATCACTCGGTATCGACAACCCATGCCAAAACTTCCCGAGCGCCTCCATGAGCCGGGTCATGCTACTGAATCGCCCGGCCAGTTCGGCCTCCTCATTTTTAAAAAGGTCTTGCAATTGTTGGCTTAGCCTCAAGGAATCCACCACCATCTTATCCTTTCGGCGATATTTCTTGCCCGGATAGAACACGGCGTCGAGGATGTCCACGGTATGATTTCGGTCATATTTATCGAAACTCCATCAGGAAAAACTACACTGTGTTCCCTTGATAGTTGCCGGGTCCATTCTAAATAGCCAAAAGTGCGTAAGAGCCAGGTTGTTCGTCCAAAGTCCAGCCCCAATCATCGTCGCCGACAATCGAATAACAAGTCTGTCTGATCGGGCAACTGGCTGACAGCATTGCTCGCCATGGACGTCTCAGCCCAGATATCGGGTATCCTCCATACAGGACCAGCCTCCTTTCTATCGTATGCGGTCACTAAATGGTAGATGTTCCCATCTGCCTATCGTGTAGCCCGCGAACGCTGCGATTTACCGGGGCTGGTCATCATGCGATCGAGCGAGATGGGGCTCTGAATCATAGGGCCACGAGGAGAGAGCCAATGGTTGACTGTCGACGTCCTGCTAATGACCACCATGGAGCCCAAGGGAAAAGCCCGCGTCGACTGGGGGATTCCATCGAGGGGCGACTTTGGCTAGAATGATGACGCACGGTCTGTGAGGCCAACCGTCAACACGATCCAAGGCGGCCGTAAATCGCCTATGATGGGTATCATAGGCGAGACGTGGGGATGAGGGCTATGAGTCTTTTTGAAAGTCTAGGATTTGAATGGGACCGAACTGCCGTCCCTAAGGACGTCCCGGTGTATTCCTTAGAACGGGTGTGTTTTCGATTCCATCGCTTGTTACCCGAATTTGTATGGGATGCGGGGGTCTTAGAAGGCAATCCGTTTACCTTTCCTGAAGTACAAACCTTATTAGAAGGCATCACGGTAGGTGGCCACAAACTCTCCGACCAAGAGCAAATTCTCAATTTGGCTAGCAGCTCTCGACAACTGTTAGCGTTGGTGAAAGCGCAGGCATTCAGGGTGGATAAGCCAACTTTTTGCACCTTGCATGCGATGGTTGCCAAAACCGAGGCACTGGAATGGGGGCACTTTCGTGGCGAAGGTCAGGAAACCCATTACACGCCCGACGTCGGATTGGGTGAAGCGGGTCGATATGCGCCCGCGCCGACTATGGCGGGGGCGCCTCAGCTCAATTTCATCTTCGAAAATGGATGGCGATCGTTACGCGATCAGGTTGAAAACCCCTATGAACAGGCTCTGGCCTTCTTTTTATTTGGGGCCTTGCAGCAATTCTTTTTTGATGGCAACAAACGTACCAGTCGATTGATGATGAATGGAATCTTGATGGCCCATGGGATGGATGCGATCAGCATTCCGGCCGGGAAGGCGTACGATTTCAACGAAAAAATGATCCGATTCTATGTTGGAAAGAACGGGACGGAAATGATGCGCTTTCTAACTGAGTGCTGATCCGACCTCGCCAATGTGCCAACTCGGCGTGGCATTATAACCCTTGCCACGCGTATCTTCAGGGGGAGTCTTTCGACGGAGGTAGCAGAAGCAGAAGGTGGCTGCGACGCGGACCCTTTGGGATTTTTGCCCAACCATGCGACGCGCAAACGGTAGCACAGTCGTAGGAAAGCCTCCTGATGCCGATTGGGATAGTCTCAGATGAAAATTGTGGCGATGACTCGTCTTCGGCTTCGTCGGCCTCGCGTTCGCAGAGATCTAATGGACAGCGTCCTATGGTCCCTTTTTCATGGCGCTTTTGTCTTGGAATACCCTTGGCCATCAATTCATTGCCGTATCGGTAATTCCGGCTTTTTTACCGGCGGCACCCGCTGAACCCACGCGAGCCGAGGGCGCCAACGCCGTCAATGGTTCTCGATATTAAGGGGACACTGGATTGGAAAATCCTTAACCTGACCACATTGGGGTGGTCCCTCTTGATTGACTGGCGGACCGATCTGGCCCAGGGCACTGTCGCAAACCTTGGGCCGACCATGGCCTACCTTTCAGGTGTCGCTACGATATACGCTCAAGCGGATCATGAGTTAGTATAAAGAGGCTCAGCGGTGAGTCGGAGACCGGCCTGGGTGCGGATCCGTGGCGAAGCCATGGAGTGGCGGAGCAGGGGGACTTTGATTCATGGATGCTGATTTACAATGTCCCGGTGGGTTAGCTCGGACGATCCAAACCGCAAACTCAAACCAGCGTGGCTAGTAACAAGGAGGAACGAGTGGCATGGCAAATCTTAAAATCGGATTTATTGGATGTGGCGGCATTGCCAATCAAAAACATTTGCCAGGGATGGCGCAGCAAAGCGGCGTCGACTTGGTGGCGTTTTGTGACCTCGTTGTCGAACGGGCGGAGGAAGCGGCACGGAAATATGGGACGGCAGATGCCAAGGTGTACACGGACTATCGCGAACTCTTGGCCGATCCGTCCATTTACGCCGTGCATGTTTTGACGCCTAACGTCTCTCACAGCGAGATTACCGTGGCCGCCTTGGATGCGGGGAAGCATGTCCTGTGCGAAAAACCCATGGCCATTAATTCCGAGGAAGCAGAGCGGATGTTAGAGGCCAGGAACCGTTCCGGTAAATTGTTGACCATTGGATACCAGTACCGGCATTTTCACGACCACGCGGTGGCCAAAAAGGTGGTGGATGAAGGATGGCTGGGCGACGTCTACTACGCCGAAGCCACTTATATCCGCCGCCGTGGGGTTCCTACTTGGGGTGTGTTTACGGACAAGTCTAAACAGGGCGGCGGAGCTCTGATTGACATTGGAACGCATGCGTTGGATTTGACCCTCTGGCTGATGGGGAATTGGGACGTCGACTACGTGGTGGGTAGTTCCTATGAGAAGTTGGGACGACTCCTGTCGCCCGCCGAGCAGGGTCAGAATGACTGGCGTGGGCGGCCGGACCCGTGGGACAACAAGACCTTTGATGTGGAAGATTTTGCCGTTGGTTTCGTCAAGATGAAAAATGGAGCGACGATCCATCTCAAGGCATCATGGGCCCTCAATATGGTCACCAAGCCAGGCATGGTCTTGCTCGCCGGAACCAAAGGCGGCCTTGACACCTATGACGGAGTTCGGTTAAACCACGTGGTCGCCGGTCAATCCTCGGTGACCATGGTTGGAGAGAAGGTCCGGGAGTTCATTCCTGGCTTTGGCAGTGACGAAGCCCCGCCTTCGCGCGAGCATGAGATTTGGGTGGCTGCACTCAAGGGTGAAGGCGAGTTGTTTGTTCTGCCGGAGCAGGCATTGGTGGTCTCGAAAGTGCTGGAAGCCATTTATACCTCGTCCCAGACTGGAAAGCCGGTTTATTTCTGAACCCGATGGAGTGAAAGGGTGTTATTGGCAGGGTCAATTATGAAGTCGTTGGGGCGGATCGTCGGCGTTGCCATACTGGCATCGATGAGTGCAGGCCAGTTGTCGTGGGCGATCCGGCTGATGACGGTTTGTGGGTCGAAAATGAAGACGTCAGCGCATGCTGACGTCTTCATTTTCCATAGGAACTGCTGCACATGGCGTGAGATCCATTCAGAGACCCCTCGGTTGGCCTGATTCTGCTTCTTCAGCCGTCGGGCGGGCTAAAAAAGCCATTCCTGGCTCATGGTCAACGAGATGAGGGTTGTCTTGGGGGGCCAAGACCTAATCATACCATGTGGTGGATACCAACCACCGCGAACCGGTTCAGCGATTATATGTGCCGGCGCATCATTAGCGTGGCTGAGAGATTCGCGTCGGATTCGGCGAGGGCCTCGAAGATCGGCCCTATGACATCATCGCTAAAGTGCGGGGTCCGAATCTCTTCACCCCAGAGTCATGGCAGAGGGGGTGTCGCGACCCAATTTTCCACCCGATAATTCTCACATCCGTGGACCTAGTCCGCCTGAGGTGAGCCTTTCGATTCAACAACATCCTTTCGTACTCACCACTCCTTCCATATGCTCGCTGGCTCAAAGTTTTCCAATCGACGCTTAAAAGCCGCCAAGAGGCAAAGCGCAAAGGACGAGGGCACGAAAATCCTATGGACCTCGACCTATGGGGCATTGTTGGCGCATCGAGCGTTGGCAGTGCGCTCAGACCATGGGGTGGTCCCGGAATGAACCGCTCCATCAACGAAGCGGCCAGGACCTCACCCGGCGGTCTCTGACATGAGGTCAGGAGTGGAACCGACCTACGTCTGGGGAGGAAAGAGGGAACTGGGCGGGCAGACACCCACAGCCGCTACCTGGCACTCAGTCGGAAGGCAATAGCCGTATGACGGAACCAAGATCTGAACGCTAGCGAAAGTCTGCAGCAGTAGGCACAAGGTCGCCTCCACCGCAAGTTTGCCGTTGGGCAGAATGACTGCACTACAGGTTCCAGAGACAATGGTGCAAGCCGGAGTCGTTCCGCTCGGATTGTACAACGGCACCGTGGTGGTCGTATAAAGAGTAATCGACGCGGTGCCCCCATTCATGCAGGTCACATCGACGACGATGGCGATGGTATAGGTGATATTGTTGATCGAGTCCGTGCCGCTCGGCACCACCGCGCTGACCGTACAGGTCGAGGCGCTAAAGTCTATGCTTGAGGCCAGCGCGGTCGAAGTCAGATCTGGCGATAGGCAACAGGGCGGCAGCTTTTTCTTGTGAACGATTTGGCTGATGGTTACCGTCTGCGTGCACGACGCGTACACTTTGTTCACCATGAGGCAGTCGATTTCCGTAGGCCGGGGGCGCCAATCGTCGGTTAAAGGGCCAGGAGTCAGAGTAGCCATGAGGCGTTATCTCCTTTCGTAACGTGGGAAAATGTTCGGCGGAGCAAATTTCCTCCGCTTCCGATATATGTTAAATCAAGCAAACGGTGACTCCGCTTTGGCCCTAAGAGAGTCAAGAGATATTAAGCAAAGACGGCGAGCACCCCTAGCCACGCGTCAAGCGAGTTGTTGGTGATGAACCCGAACCGAAATAGCGACCGATACAGGGACCGCTTGGGGCCCCTGAGCCTCAACGGATCCCTTTGGCCTACACCGGAGGAACCCGGAAGCAACTTTCGGATACGAAGCGTAAGCGAGCATCAAGGGTGGAGGGCGTAGCGGGGGCGATAAGGGGACGAGTGCGATTGACACTTCCCACGCCTAAAGGCCGGGGGATTCTTACGAGGAACCTACTCACGTGACCGTTACGCGCAAAAGGTTCGCCGAAAGCCCGCTAGCCACTCTCGGTACTCGCTGTATAGTTCGTCGCTCGACATCGAATCTGTGGGTCCGTGTGCGGAGAATATTTGCCGCGCCCAAGGTATCGGCATTTAATAGGGGTTCATCGGGCGTTGGGTATAGATCTGGTTTCACTCGCGTGCCAGAGAATGCTACGTTGGGATGCGGCCCATTTCATATCGGCATTGGGTCGCTATCCAGAAAACTCGCTTGCGAGGGATAAGATTCTTCCTGCTCGACGTGGCGAATTCCGTATGGCTGACAAAGATTTTCCAATTGCTTGCGCAATTGTCCATGGGGGATTTGCACGAAGTTCTGGTGGTTGCGCTGCCCGAGATGGCTGCCCTGCTTCCAGTCGGGATGATACCCGATGATGACGGTCCCGATGCGGTTCTCCAGGCAATGGTTAATGAGGTATTGCGCGGTCTTCATCAGGCAGTCGCGGACTTGGTGGTTACGGGTCGTCGTGATGCGATCCATTTGTTCGGATCGCGGCAATTTTGGAAGATCAAGAACTGCCTGCCACTTTGTCTGCGTCCATGGTCCTGAGGTTAATGGATCTCACGGATTTTCCGCCAATAAGGAACGACGACCCATCGGTACTGTTGACACACGTCGCCAGGTTATCTAGGCCAAGGTCCATCGTTAATGCAGCATCTGTCAACGCAGCGGACGGTTCGGGTGCTGGTTCATAAACCAATTGGACCGTCACAAATCGTGCTCGCTCTCTTTGCACAATCCGCCCTGCCTTGGTCGTCTGGCCCTCCAATCGGGACGGGAATGGGATGCGGATGCGTTCGGGGCGTGCAGTGATTTGTCCGTGAATTGAGGAACCGAAGACTGACCGACTCCCGGGAACGCTGTCTTTCGATCGGATGCGTTAAAGCCGTATCCGGTCGGGTCTCAGAGGGTGCGGTTTGGCTTGCATGCTATACTCGGGCTGTGGCCAACAGACCACGATCGATCCTTGCAATGCACCGTGTAGGCGAGATGAATCCAGACGAGAGGAAGTGGAAGCCATGGCAGAAAAGGATGACAGCCTGGGTCAGATTGTGATTCTGAACGGAACCCCTCGGTCGGGAAAATCGAGTATCGCCGCGGTCATTCAGGAGACCGGAAGTGGGGTGTGGATGAATCTCGGCGTCGACCGATTCATCCTAATGACACCAAAACGCTATCATCCGGCCATCGGCTTGCGACCAGGAGGAGAGGCGCCCGATCTCGAGCCGTTGGTAGTTACCTTATATCGTGCGATGTACGAATCCATAGCCGCGCATAGTCGATTGGGTCTAAACGTGGTAGTGGATGTTGGACACCACGATCACTACTCGGTTCCCCGAGGAATCCTGAGCCAGTGTGCTCGGATCCTCCAGGGTCTACCCGTGCTATTGGTAGGCGTCAGATGTCCCGTAGGAGTCATCATGGAGCGACGGAAAGCCACCTGGAATCGCGGTTACGAAGAAGACGGGTCTATTCCACTGCCCGTCATTCGATGGCAGGAGGCCGTGCATGTCCCTGGAATCTATGATTTAGAATTGGATACCTCGGTGCTCACGCCTGAACAATGCGCGAATGTGATCCGTCAACGCCTTGAAGACGGTCTAGCCAACACCGCCCTCGCGCGTATTGCCGCCCTCCCGAGCGCGGAGGCCGGTTCGGCGTTGAGGGATGGATAGGGGCCAACAAGGGTGATCGCCAATCCATAAAGGCGCACGGCTAGCCGCCATGCCAAGTTCGGGACTCCCGTTCCCATGCGACTCAGCCCGATGGTACGGTGTTCCAGGTGTGCCGAATTGACCGGCTTGGTTGCCGATCCCATTGATGCCCTGCCAGCAGGGCTTTCGAAATATACTCGAAT
>DAHXNH010000362.1 GCA_027365485.1 Clostridiales bacterium | reverse complement strand
ATAAGCACATTGTAAATCTTCGATAGCCTCTCGCAGGACACGCAGATCACCCCACGCCGTCGAGCCGTCCGAGGACGGCTGAAGATTTGCTTCCGGAGAGGTATGGGGGGATCGCTTCCAAGAGGGCCTCGTTCGTTTCATGCTGTTCATGATACGTCAAGCAAAACAGAAAATCCAGCCCCCTGGGCCCGTTTTTCACAAAAAAATCCTCGAAAATTTTGGACGAATCCCCACCGTGCGTACCGGGTTCACCGAATATATACTCGGTCGGAGTATTCTTCAGGACGAGCCGATGCGGTTCGATCCGATGGATGCGGTGCGCAACATGGACGCCTTGGATGCGTGTTTGAGCGCAGCTCGGGAACGGCGCAGGGTAGTCGTGGCTACCACCGTGTGACGAATGACGCCAAAAAATTCTTGTGAAACCTGAGAGGATGGGACAGTCTGGTGAAGTGCATTGACATTCAAGGGATGCAGATTGCTCAATTAATCATGGGATCCGATTACTTTCATCCTGAGGACATGGAACGGGTGAGTCGAATGCTCGACACGTATATCGCGGTCGGTGGCAATGTCGTGGACACGGCCTTCATTTACCGAGGGGGCCAGAGTGAGAAAGCTTTGGGACGCTGGCTGGAGGAACGCAATAACCGCCAAAACATCCGGATTTTCACGAAAGGAGCCCATCATAATGCGAAAGGCCCACGAGTGAACGCCCAGGCTATCGCGGAGGATCTTGCGGTGAGTCTGGAGCGCCTGCGCACGGATTATGTGGATCTTTACGCCTTGCACCGCGACGACCCGTCGGTGGAGGTGGGGCCCATCGTGGAAGCGTTGAATGCTCACCTGGAAGCGCGCCATTTTTTGGCATTCGGCGCGTCCAATTGGACGCATCAACGCCTCGAGGAAGCCAATCATTATGCCGCCTCGCATGGTCTCCAGGGATTTTCCTTCAGCAGTCCCAATTTAAGTCTGGCCAAGGCTATCGAACCCTATTGGCCCAATTGCGTCTCTGCCGACGACGAGACCCTGTCCTGGCACCAACGCACTAAGCTCCCGTTGCTATCGTGGTCCTCGCAAGCTCGGGGATTTTTTACTGGACGCTACACACCGGAAGATCGAAGCAATGCGGATCTCGTGCGAGTGTTCTACAATGAACAGAACTGGGAACGGTATCGGCGGGCCGAGCAGTTGGGTCAAGTCAAAGGAGCGTCCACCATTCAAATTGCGCTAGCGTATGTGCTGAATCAATCGTTCCCCACCGCCGCCATTATTGGCCCCGAAACCGAGGAGGAACTATATTCGTGCCGAGCAGGAGCCGACATTGTGCTCAGCCCAGCCGAAGTGTTATGGCTGGATCTCGGGGGCCCGATCCCCCTTGGGGAGATTGCTCCATGATTCGGCGCTTTGCCCGCACCCGGTTCGGTGGATCGAAAAATGGGATGGGGGATGGATGTTAAACCGAGGGTGGTTCATCGGCCCTGCCTCGTACCCGACGACGTCCGTCTGTAATCGCCCGAAACATGTCTCGCGATTCAAAGACTATCCGGCAGAGCGGTGGCGCTTCGTGGCGTAGTGGGGATGGAGGGGTGGAGAGGATGGCTCCTCCAAGGTGGGCTTCCGCTACGCTCCTGCGGAGGATGGTCCCTAGGACATAGATCACCAGGGCCCAGTGCAGGACTAGAGAATGTTGGGTTTGAATCAGTTTCAAGCGGATGAGAGACTTTCAGCTTTTTTCTACACCGTCCCATTAGACCATCGTTTGATGGGAACGGAAGGGACGGTTTGTTCTATTGTCAAACGACGTCTTACCAAAAGTCTAGTGATTGTCGAAAGGATGAATCGGGATGCAAGAGGAGACTCAATGGTTGACGCAAATTGAGGTGTTGGGGGTGGGCCGCGAGCCCAGTCGGGCCGCGTTTATTCCCTTTGCGGACGAAAAAAGCGCGTTGCAAGCCGAGCCCGCCCTTTCGGACCGGGTGCTTTCTCTCAATGGACGCTGGCAATTTCGCTACCTCGCCGAGAGCGGACCCAATCCTGGGGATAATGAGGAAGAACGCGCTTGGGACACGATTGAAGTCCCCGGGCATTGGCAGTTGCAGGGCTATGGGCACCCTCACTACACCAACGTACAGTACCCATTTCCTGTCGACCCGCCCAACATCCCAGCCGTCAATCCCCAAGGGTGCTACCAGCGGCAATTTTGGCTGCCTGAAGAGTGGGACGGGTATCGCGTGTTCTTGCGCTTTGAAGGGGTAGATAGTGCATTTGCAGTGGCGGTGAACGATCACCCAGTGGGCAAAAGCCAGGGCAGTCGCCTGCCGTCCGAATTCGAGGTGACATCGTGGCTCCATCCGGGAGAAAACAGCCTGAGCGTTCAGGTGTTTCAATGGTCTTGGGCCAGTTATCTCGAGGACCAGGATATGTGGTGGCTTTCGGGGATCTTTCGCGATGTGTCATTGCTAGCCCGACCCCAGCAATATCTCCGCGACTTGGAAGTGCGAGCCGGATTCCGGTTCGCCGATGGCCGGGGCGAACTCGAGGTCATTTCTCATCTGGATCGGACCCGGGAACTGCAGGGCGGCGAATTAATCCTACACCTCTGGGACCCTGCGGGTCAGGAACGGTTATGGGAAGGGCGACAGGCCATCGACGGGACCGCCAGCGACGATCCGATGGTGCAACAGACGACGTTAGAGGCCGTAGCGCCGTGGTCCGCCGAGGTCCCCACACGCTATCATCTGACGGCTACCTTGCGGTCGTTGGATGGTCACGTGCAAGAGGTCATTCATCAAGCCCTGGGATTTCGGGATGTAGCCATTCGCGATGGTCTGTTAGCCGTCAATGGCGTGCCCATCATGCTGAAGGGCGTCAACCGTCATGAGTTTCATCCCGAGTGGGGCCGGGCGCTGCCCTTGAGTGTGATGGAGCACGATGTCCTCCTCATGAAGCAGTTCAATATCAATGCCGTGCGCACCTCGCACTATCCCCCGGATCCCAAGTTTTTGGACCTCTGCGATCGCTATGGGATCTGGGTGATCGACGAGGCCGACCTCGAATGTCACGGGATGCAAGTCGCAGACCGGTACAATCAGTTGTCGGATGATCCGGCGTGGCAACCTGCCTATTTGGACCGCATCGAACGGATGGTGGAGCGGGACAAGAATCATCCCTCGGTGATTATCTGGTCTTTGGGTAACGAATCCGGCTATGGCCGCAACCACCAGGCGATGGCCGAGTGGGCAAAACACCGCGATCCCACTCGGATCGTCCATTATGAAGGGGATCGGGCGGCCGAGAGTGCCGACCTGTTGAGCACCATGTATACTGCGGTCCCGGAACTCGAAGCGTTGGGCCGCCTGACCCCGTCGTTAAAGCCTCACATCCTCTGTGAGTACGCCCATGCCATGGGCAACGGTCCGGGTAGTCTGGAAGAATACTGGGCGGTCTTCTATCGCTACCCACGGCTGCAGGGCGGTTTTGTGTGGGAATGGATCGATCATGGAATTTTGCAGGTCACAGCCGATGGTCGTTCTCGGTACGCCTATGGCGGGGACTTTGGAGAGTATCCTCATGATGGACATTTCGTCATCGATGGCCTGCTATTTCCAGATCGGACGCCCTCCCCTGGCCTGGCCGCTTTGAAGAAGGCTATCGAACCGGTGCGCCTCGAACCGGACGGCGAGGCCGTGCACCGATTCACCGTCCATAACCGCTACGATTTTCTAGGCCTCGACCATTTGACGGTTATCTGGCGGCTGATGGCGGGCGACCGGGTGGTGGATGCGGGCACGACGGATCTCCCAAGCCTCGCTCCCGGTGAAAAAGGGTCGCTTGCCATTGCCTGTCAGCGGGTTGGGAGCGAGGACCTGTTGCTGCAAGTGTCGGTGCGTCTCAGGACGCCCGTGCCGTGGGCCGATGCTGGGCATGAAGTCGCCTTCGCTGAGCGGGAGCTTCTAGCGCCTCCTGGGTCGGCGTCCGTGCGGACGGAGCCTCGGGCGTCTTTGCGAGTGGAGGAGAGCGCCCAGGCGATCCGGCTGATTGGCCGAGAAGACAGTCTGGTATTTCATCGCCAATCGGGGCGATTGACCGCGTGGACCTTTCAGGGGTATGACTTGATTGCGCAAGGGCCGTCCGTAGACTTGTGGCGGGCGCCGACCGATAACGATGTGCGCTTAGTGCCCGAATGGCGAAAGTTTCGCTTGGACCATTTGACCGAGCGTATCGACCACACGCATTGGCAGACCTTGGGGCCCGAGGTCGGAGAGTTTGTGGCTCAAGGCCGCTTGGCTCCCCCGTCGTTAGGGTGGGGCATTCGCTTGACGTATCGCTGGCGGGTGGCAGGTTCCGGGGCGGTGCGCTTGACCGTGACGGCAGAACCTGAAGGCGTGGGGCCGACCCTCTGGCCACGATTTGGCGTGGTGCTGCGGTTGCCCTCGGCCTTAGGGGAGGTCTCCTGGCAAGGCCGAGGTCCGGGCGAAAGTTATGTCGACAGCTTTCAGGGACAACGTTTGGGAGTGTACCAAGCACCGGTAGACGCCTTAACCACGCCGTATATCTTTCCTCAAGAAAATGGCAGTCATTTTCAGACCACCTGGATGGCGATGACCAACGGCCGCGGGGTGGGACTGTTGGCCGTGGCGGAAGATCCGCTGGCGTTCAGCGCGCAGCGCTTTAGTCGACAAGCGTTGGAAGCGGCGAACCATCGGCAGGATCTGGTGCCAGAGGACCACATCACTCTGCATTTGGATTGGCGCCAGCAAGGGTTAGGCAGTGCGAGCTGTGGGCCGGATGCCTTGGCCGAACACCAACTGCATTCGGGTCCAGTGACTTGGTCGGTACGCTTGCGCGGCCTGGATCGGAATCGCCTTTCACCGCGGAGTGTGCGTGAGTTCAGTTCACAAGCCGGGGAGTCTTAAAGGGACGGGCCGATCGCCAGTCACTTGGATGGCGTCGTCATGGATGGAGCCCCAGAGGCTCGCAGGCGACGGGATATCGCGGCGAGCCAGGATGGAGAGGCTCTTGTTATGGGGGCGTCCGTTCGGTGACCGCTGGATCAGGCGGATGGTCCAAAGCCCAGGTGCGGTGTCAGTCAGCTGCATCCTGGCTTTGGACCATCCGCCTGGCCTTTAGGAAGAGGTCGAAGAGGACTTAGCGGGTTTGCGCTTGCGGACAGGCGTGTCAGATTGTGCGACGGTAATGTCGAGGCTAAGCAAGAGCGAAGCGGCTGGGTACGTCTCGACCATTTCGGCCAAGCCGCGCAGGCAGTCGGCAGCTTCACGGGGAGTCAGGGGTTTTTCCTGCAGGGGTAACAACGGACGAGACATGGTTGGAGTTCCTTTCTATGGTCCATCTGAGCGACACTGCTCTGATGATACCACCATCGGTGGAGCAGCGCGTGGCTTGGTGCTAAGGTTAGAGTTTTTGGTCTTCATTCGCAGGGTTGAGGTTCGTGATTAGGATCGGGCGGGATTGCCGGAAGGACTCCTTGATATCCACCGATGGTGCATCCTCAATGTCTAGCCAGCCTACCCCCATCGATGCGGGTAGGTGGTACCATGAAAGGGTAGGGAATGGAGCAGGTCGAGGGAGGAAATCGTGAGTAATATGGGTTCGGAAGACGACGAAAAGCGCTTGGTAGGCAGTAAAGCCGCGGACTACGTGCAATCCGGTATGCGCATTGGTATTGGCACTGGCAGCACCGCATATTGGTTCATTCAGGCTCTGGCACAACGCGTGAGTCAGGAAGGGATCACAATTGAAGGCGTAGCAACTTCGAAGGCAACCGTTCGCTTATGTCGAAATTTGGGTATCCCCATGGAGTCGATTGATCGCTTGGATCACTTAGACCTGGATGTGGACGGGGCTGATGAGGTCAACCCTCAAGGGCAGTTGATCAAAGGTGGCGGCGGAGCACTGGTTCGGGAGCGCCTGGTGGCTCGGGCCGCGGACCGTTTTCTGGTGATAGTCGATCACTCGAAACTGGTTGAGGACTTGGGACAATTCCCCTTACCGATCGAGGTCGTGCCCTTTGCGTGGAAGACGACTGCTTCACGCATAGCGGATTTAGGGGTTGAACCGGAATTGCGCAAACCCCAAGGCAAGGCGTTCGTTACGGATAATGGAAACTATATTCTTGACGTTAAGTGGGGGCCCATCACCGATCCTGAGGCCGTTTACCGCACGCTGAAGCTCACCGCTGGGGTCGTCGATGCTGGGATTTTCTATGAATTTTCTCCGACGGTGCTCGTCGCCAATGGAAGAAAAGTCGAAGAGCGCAGGTAACATGAACCGATGCGTTGGAGTGCAATGAAGAGGTGGTTGGGATGGCACGGAGCCGTCCTATTGCCCGAAGCTGTCATGGCTACCGGGCGTGAACCCTTGACACGTCCTTTTTGCCTTGGGCCGATTACGATAGCCGGCCGCTATAGGGGTCGCAAATTCTCTGGCCAGCACCAGATTCTGCAATCAGCGCTGAGCCCGCGTAGACCACACGGGCTCAAATCAGTACTCGCCTCAGGTCAAGGGTCAGGTGAATTAGGCGAAGTATCCGGATTATGGCGCCGACCGTGTTCGTGCACCATCATGGCCCCCTGATGCCATAAGAGAATGTTCCTGGTTGACTAGTGGACTAGCGTTCTCGTAGAGAAGCTCGCGCAACCAGCGGCGCACGGCTTTTTTACTCGAAAATGCTCTAGCCCTACGGACGAATCGAAACGGTTTTAATATCCGTATAAAACTCTAAGGCAGATCGACCTTGCTCTCGCGAGTGGGAACTCGATGCCTTCACGCCGCCGAATGGGGCCTGTAATTCAACCCCGGCGGTTTCTTCATTGACTCGCACTAAGCCTACTTCGACCTCTTCGACAAATTGCAGCGCAGTGTGGAGATTTTGGGTGAATATCGAGGCGCTAAGTCCATAGCGAATGCCATTGGTTACGGTAATTGCCTCCTCGAGGGAGTCAGCGGTAATGACCGACACCACTGGTCCAAATATTTCCTCCTGGGCAATGCGCGCACTCGGTTGCACATGATCAAACACTGTCGGGGCAATGTAATAGCCGTCGGTGGCCTCGCGGGTTTCGAGAACTCCTCCCACGACGAGGTGGCCTTCCTGGTCTCCGAGAGCAATATAATCGCTGACCTTTTGATATTGGGAAGCCGATACCACCGGACCAAGATAGGTATCGGTGTCTAAAGGATTACCCTGCTTAATCTTGGTTAGGCGTTCTCGTAACCGATCCAGGAAAAGGTCGTGAATCTCGGACAGCACAATGACTCGAGACGTCGCGGTACATTTTTGGCCTGCGGAGCGCATCGCGCCAGAGACGGTCGAGTCCACAGCCAGCTCGAGGTTGGCATCCGCGGTCACCACGACAGCATTCTTGCCTCCCATTTCCGCTTGATATTTGACTCCGTTCGCCGTGGCCACTTCAGCAATATGGGCTCCGACGGTGGTCGAGCCGGTGAAGCTAATCCCACGAATCTTGGGATGCCGAATAAGCGCTTCCCCTGTGATTGACCCTAGACCAGTAATCAGGTTGAGTACTCCCTGGGGGAATAATGCGCCGATGCGTTCCATCATCCGGATCGCCGTAAGCGATGACCACTCTGCTGGCTTTAAAACCACCGTGTTGCCGTATACGAGGGCAGGTGCGACTTTCCACATGGGAATGGCCAAGGGAAAGTTCCACGGGGTAACCACGGCGACAACCCCTAGTGGCGTTCGGGTAGTATACTGCAGCGATTGGGCATTGGACGAGGGGATGACATCTCCTACGCTCCGTAGTCCTTCGCCCGCATAATACCGCAAGATGGCGACGGCACGTAAGGCTTCACCCCTAGCTTCCGCGACGGGTTTACCCATCTCCCGGGCAGCCAAGGTTGCAAGTTCGTCCACAATGGGTTCCAATGCCTCTGCCGCTTGAAACAAGAGATTCCCTCGGGCTACCATACCGAGTTTCTTCCAGGCCATACCAGCATCTTCAGCTGCATCGACGGCGGCGCTCACATCGTCCTGAGTCGATAAAAGGATTGAGCCTACCAGCTCGCTTGGTTGCGCAGGACTCATCACAGGGGTCGCGTTCTCTCCTGTCCTCCATTGCCCGTTAATAAAATTCTTACCCTCGATCACTAGCCAATGCCTCCTTGTTGGTCCTGCAATCGTCCCTTCGCTTTTCACTCTGTTCGGTTTGGGAATGGACGCTTGTCTTCCATCTCATGTCTTCATCATACGCCACATGCTCGATGAGGTAGCCAATGATTGCCAAAGAAAACCCGAAACTCAATGTAAATCATCAGACGTCAGGCAGAGGAGATCGGGTACTGCGATCTTCCAACAGAGCATAGATCAATGCCCGCCGAGTCTTTCTCGGGCGCAACGGTCCTGAACCTAGCGCCATTAGCTTGGCCTTAGAGAGCCCCTTTGTGCTGTTCATGAAACCCGATCGTGTTCGTAAAGGTGCAGTCCACCGAAGTGGGACCGCGGGCAGACGGTGTTATTGCAGTCCGGTGGGGTAAAGGTCAAGGGAAATCCCTGATTTGAACGGATTGCAGGGGTGGGTCCGATTTATCGATTTCATCTCTAAAATATTCGTCAAATATTCGTCGCTAATGACTGGAAACTCACTGGTGGCTAGACGCGCTCCGGAAGCCTAAAACTGGCCAGATCTTGTGTCAGGCCTGAAATGTGGGCGATATCCCTTGATCATGGGTTTACTGAAAACCCCCTGCATACTGGTTTTACTCGGTATAATCGATTGTGGGGACCATGAAGCAGGTCAGTTCGTGGAGGTATGACGATGCGGGTCCGATGGGGTGCCGTGGCCATTATAGTGGTATTGGGGCTGGGCACCATAGGTACTCACTGGATTTTGAAGGTCAATTTTCTGATTGCTTTTTATTCAACCCTGGCACTTATCACTACGGTTGGCACCAACGCGGTGCAGCCTTTGAGCCCGGAACAAGTGGCATACATCAGCGGTCTTCTGGTCGTGGGTACGGCGTTGTGGCTCTATTGGGTGTCGGTGGTGGTGGCGAGCTTCGTGGATCTGGACAGCAGGCGGAAAGAGAGGCGTTTGATGGATGAATTGAGCCGATTGGAAAACCATTATGTTATTCTAGGCGCGGGTCGGGTGGGAGTCAATGTGGCCCGTGAACTGAAATCTTCTGGTGTAACACGCATTGTCATTGCCGATACGGATCACGGGCGCCTGTCTGCCGTAAAAAGCGACGATTGGTTGACTCTGGCCGTCGCGTCATATGAAGTTGAGCACTTGAGCCTATTGCGATTGGAGCGCGCCCTAGGGGTGGTGCTGGCCGTACCGGATGATTCGCAGACGCTTTTCGCCTATCTATCGGTTCGGGATATTAACGCCGATTTGCGCGTGGCGGCTCGGGCTAGAACGCCAGAAACCGCGCGTCGACTCAAACAATTAGGCGCAGACGATGTAATCTTGCCTGATACTAGCAGTGGCCGCCGCATGGCCCGTTGGCTGGTTAAGCCTTATGCGCACGAATTGATGACCGTCCTAACTAATGAAGAAGGGGTGCGCATCCACGAAATTGCTGTGGACGCCGAGCATCCGATGACAGGAAAGCCGGTGAGCCAAGTGCGAGACATCTTTGGCGAGCGATATACTTTGCTGGGATACTGGCGCGGCGGGGTTCCTTATCTGGCTCCTCAGGCAGATGACCGCATGATGACAGGCGATGTGCTGATCTTGGTGGAGAGAACGCCGTTGGAAAGCAACCAGCCCCTCTGACCCTTATGTCAAATCCTTGCGGTAATGGGACGAGTTCGCCATCCACACTATCCTCCGGGCTTAATACTTCTGAAAGAGACCCTGGTCGCAGGCTATCCGATCGGTCGACCTCGGAGTACTACATATTCCGGTTTTGCACCTCGTAACCTCGTCATCCCTCAAGGGGGAGAACCTGGCGCTAAATTGCCCATTCAGCGTCAAGCCCAGGGGACATCTCGGGCGGGTGACCCCCCGGATGAAAGCCCACGGGACATGTCCTGGCCACCGCAAGGCGGGGTCCACCAGGAGGGTTAGCCATGGACCGGGCCGTAGCATTAAGCGAATCCTGCCGCCTCGTCAATGTCCCCGCATGCAGTGGATTTGCGGACCCATCAGGACGCCGAGCCTGGTGCCGAAGGGCGAAGGCAGTTTCTCTGGGGGAAAACGGGTGGGAGCAGCCCTGTCGAAATCGGACGAGGAGCAAAGCGAGGAACGACTTCGTTCCCGCCGGTGAGCTATCCAGCGAATCCTGGGACAACCCCCGGGAACGGCAAAGCCCCGCGTATCAGCGCAAACCGTGAAGTCGAGGGGTGGAACGAAGCTGGGCCGATCGGGTCGTCGGCCTGAGAACGCGAAGGACCACCGAACCTTGGCCGAGGAAAGGACCCGTGGACGTCCCAAGCGCAGACGGAGCGTGTCGCAGTGATTGTGGATGGCGCGAATAGGTTTTATGCCTAACGGTTGTTGGGCTGGCATTTAGATTTCAATCGGGTGTTAACCTATTGCACCTAAGGTCGGGGTCTGTTTGAACCTCCCCGCCCTAAAGGGCGGAGATTCTGGGGGAACCACCGTGGCTGCGTCGCGGGGTGTGACCCCCTGGGAGTGAGCCTCCTGACTCGCCACCGTTTATCCCACCAGCAACATGCCGGGGTTCAACTGGACTACGCCTTAACGCTCCCCGGAGGGGAACGGGACGGCGATACGTGATCCGTGTGATTTCACCACGGCAGATTCTAATGTCACTTTATTTTAGTGGCCACGAGGGTTCGCCTGTTTTATCGTCTGGTCGTGACGACGCGATACATTTTACATCGCCCACGATTGCGAGAGACAACCGCACGAACGTATCCAGCTGTCAAAGAGCGAACATACATATTTTAGCAAAAGAATTGCCTGACGGCAACGCCTTGTATCTCCGCCCTAAACGGCGGAGATACAAGGCGCATCTGGATAATCGGTTTTACTACACGGGGATCCAGGTGCCTGCGAATCCCCAACGACGGGACTTTTTGACGGTCTTGCGGCATCGGGTACTAGGGGTTACCATTCGTGAACAATCCATGAAAGACATCCTCTATCCCGAGTCGCAGCAGGCTCGGCGGACGATGCGAGAGCCCGATGGGCGATCGGTTCATCCGATAGGGACAGAAAAGAACCGGGAGGAATGATCGGATCTAACGCAACTCCTTCGGGAACCAAGTCGGCAAGGCATCTTCCGGCACCGTTCGCCGCGCGTTGCCTCCCATCCAGCGCGGGGTTTCTTTAGGCGTGCCCAGTAGAATCGCGGACCACAACCGTTCCATCGGCGGCGGGAGCGTTGCGGCATGCCCTGGCTCCGCCATCCATGTCCGCACGGCGTCCCAACCGTACACCTGGAACAACCAGGCCCAATCCTCGATATCCCCGTCGGATAACACGGTCGGGATAATGATCGCGGCGTGACGATCCGAATCCAACCGATCCGCATGATAGCGGTAGAAGAGCCGCTGTATGGCGTCTGGCAACATCATAACCGGGGACCTCGGGTCGGCGGTGCAGGTGACCGAAATCGGTGGTTGGCCCAATCCTGAACGCTTCGGGTAAAATCCTCGGTAGTTGTATCAAAGGATTGAGGGGTGACTAACAGGCTTAACGCGGTATCGCGATCCGGAAGATCCTGCGTGTAGGTTAATTGCTGAAGGAACAAGCGAGCAGAAAAGGCATCACGATAAGTGGCTTGAGCTAGATGCATGAGATCATCTAGCGACACGATGTTGCGGGTTAGCACCGCGTGAAGATCCAAATAGTCGCGGGCTTGCGCCCGGCGTCCCACGGTATAAGCTTTTTGCACCGCCACATCGCGAGCGTCCGCGATGGCTAACCCCCGCCACGGATGATAGTCAAAGTGGTGAGGAAACGGATAAGCTAAGAGCGTCACCGACACGCCGTCGAGTCGCCATTGGATTTGTTCGACCGTGTTGAGCTCCCATTGAACACGCCTAAATTGAGTCAACATCTCATCGAGTCCGGCCAGGGGTGGCAATGTCCCGGTTGGGCTTCGAGTAAAAAAACTCAAATCCCGGGATTGCCGATGGCCAAGATGTAGCGCCAAAGCCGTGCCTCCCGCCAGATAGAACTGGCTTATTGCGGGCCATTGCGCCAAGGCCGATGTGACCTCCGCGGTTCCCGCAGGAAGCAAATCTTCGTGCAACACAACCCCCTCTTTCTTCTCACAATTATAGCCAGGAATCCGTTGTCCGTCATACCCATGGGTGAGGTGGTTCCGAAAGATCCGGATGTCATGGAGGACATGGGAAGTTCTCTTTAGGGAGGAATGACGTTCACTTAGCGGAGGCGGTGTTCAGAACAATTGAAATTCCCTATGGTTGGCGCTAACTAGTTTTATCATCACTTCCACTAACTTTCGTGCCATCAAATACACCACAGATCAGAATCAGACGTCCAGTCGAGATCAGCCCAAGGGGCTGGGATTCGACCTGGACTCGGCCTGAAGCCCTCGCCAGCTCCGGGTCTGATTGACGCACGCAGAAAACGACTGCCTACGCCGATCGGCGAATGCTGGGAGTACCATTGGGGGAGTTCCCCGACCACCAGTGCAACCTCGTAATGAGGCTAGAACTAATGACCACTGACTTAGCCAAACCCTAGACAAAAGAAGTTAGCCATAACAACATCGGATAGCGGCTGATGTCGATGAGCGGGCAGTATTTCCAAGATCGGAGTGACATCGATGTACTGTGTACGTTGCAACCGGATTCGCCGGCCCCGCAGTCTGGCATGGATCGATCTCCTCTTGGCTTTGGAGAACCTTTGGGGCCGGTCTGTCGATCTCGTGAAGCCACACTTACTGGACCCCGTGATTCGTGATGAAGTATTAGAGGAGGCGCAACCCATCTATGTCGCGCCATCATGAAGCACGGTATGTCCCACATATCCGAGACGCGATTGCGAAGGCCATCCACTGGGCGAATCGGGTCACCCAAACGGAGTTCATGGACGATGAGGTTATCCAATCAGCCATTATCCGGCAGTTGGAAATCGCTGGGGAGGCCGCGGGGCGGTTGTCGGAAGAATTTCGCCAAGCCCATCCGGAGATTGAAGATCGGCGTCTGAAGGCGTTGAGAAACATCCTTATTCACGGATGTGCTGCTGTCGACGGGTATGGTGCATTATCTCGGGGTGCTGTGTGAGCCGTTGATGCGCTTGTTATTCAACGTCCCGGGCATCGGCTCGTTTGTCTTTTCCATGGGCCTCGCGGCCGGCTATCCCATGGATGCGGTATTGACCGCCAAGTTTCGCAAGCAGGGGCTTTGCAGCAAGACCGAAGGGGAACGGCTCTTGGCCTTCACTAATTCGGCGGAACCTAAATTTGTTTAATGATTGTAAATCTAGTCCGCTACGGATTGGCCCGTTCCAACAGGACTTCAATGACTGATTAGGATACAGAACCTCCATTCCACTCGCTCTCCTGTAAGATAGTTCAACGGTAGAGTCCAAACACCTCCCGACCGGGAGATTTTTTTGTGTACCAAGCAGTGTCGACAACGCCACTTTTAGTCACGCCCCGGCGCACCAGAGACCAAGAGAGGAGGTTGGCTGGCGTGGCTGAACATCTTACAAAAGCGCAAATCATCGCTTGGTTGATCAGTTTGATTGCCCACGCGGGTTGCTACACCGGATGGCGGTAAATTCGTCCGGACTAGGTGATCCTCTCATCAAATCTCCTTCCCCGATTATCTTGCCAACGATTCCGATCGTTTTACCAGCGCTTCGCTTTCCGGATTGAGCGCTTGCAGTTCGACGGTCGTTCCGTGCTCACGATATTTCTCGATGACTTGTTGAATGCCCATAACTCCTGCATGGTCCCACACGTGACTGTGACGAAAGTCCAAGACCACCCGCCGCGGGTCCCTCGTCTTATCGAAAAGCTCGACAAAAGAGAGCATGGTGCCAAAGAATAACTGTCCGCGAATCACATACACCTTGGCACCGTCAGCGCGAAGATGAGTATCAGCGTGGAGGTGGGTCATTTGCCAAGCGAATCCGGTGGCGCTTAGCACTACTCCTAATCCTACGCCCAAAGCCAAATCGTTGGTTGCCACCACGGTGGCGACGGTCGTTATCATGACGATCGCGTCAAATCGTGGGATTTTATGCAGATCACGCAGCGATTTCCATTCAAACGTATTTGCCGCCACCATGAACATGACTCCTACCAGGGCCGCGACCGGAACCAAACTCACCCAAGCTCTTAAAAGGACAATTAAAGTGATGAGAAAAGCGCCGGCCACAAACGTTGCCAGACGCTTGCGCCCCCCTAATCCCACGCTAATGATGGTCTCGCCAATCATGGCCGAGCCCGCCATGGCACCAAAAAATCCGGTGGCAAAGTTTGCTATGCCCTGGCCACGCAGTTCTCGATCTTTATCGCTGGTGGTACCGGTCATTTCGTCCATGACGGTCGCAGTAAGTAAGGTCTCCAGGCTTCCAACGATAGCTATGGGTAGGGCGTACGGGACGACTACGAACAACGTCTTTAGATTCCACGGCACTGCAGGCAAATGAAAATAGGGTAGATGTCCCACTAAATGGCCAATATCACCGACGTTTTGTAGTGGTAATCCCAGACTGACTGTCAAAATGGTCATGACCAATACGGCGATTAAGGCAGCGGGAGCACTTTTAACCAGGCGAGGTAGTCCATAGATGATGACAAGAGTGGCGGCCACCATTACATAAGCTAAGCGTCCGGCCCCGTCGAGATGCGGTAACTGCGCCAAAAAAATTAAGATGGCCAGTGCGTTCACAAACCCGGTAATCACCACCACGGGGATAAAACGCATAAATCGACTGAGTCGCAAATAGCCCATCGCCAGTTGCATCAGTCCAACGACGATGCCCGTGGCAAAAAGATACTGGACGCCATGATCCTTGACGAGTAGTACCATCAATAATGCCGTAGATCCGGTTGCTCCAGAGATCATCCCTGTGCGTCCGCCAAAAACAGCAACAATGATTCCGATGATGAAGGATCCATACAAACCCACCATCGGATTGACTCCAGCGACCATTGAGAACGCAATGGCCTCTGGTATTAACGCAAACGCTACCGTAATCCCTGCGACGAGGTCTCTCCCCAGGGTAGAAAACCACTCAGATTTAATTTGGGCAAAAGTCATAACAGACTCCCTTTTCGGTTAGTTAGGATCAGTACAACACTTGGTGGGGAAAACAAATCGAAGGCACTCTATGATCACTAGAGGTGAGATCAACAAGAATATTGACAATGGCCTTTACCCAGTAAAGACCGCCCGATGTTAATGAGGCTATGATACCTGATTTAGGGCCGTTGCGCAACCTGAGGTTCTGAAGATGGTGGTGGGACGCGTTTAAGCAGAGATTGCTTCAGGACATTTGCGTTGCGTTTCTCGAGGTTTCTCTCGGAGAGTTGACTGAGCACTGTACGACTCGAGGCGGGCAGCATGGCAATCGAGAGACCAAAAGCCGGTAAGAACCATCGCCCGAACCAGGAACCGGGCTATTTGTTCGCAGAGTGATAATTATGTGGCCTAAAGTTGACAATATCGTGCCCGATGACGCGGATTTTCGGGTGATGATCCGTTTCCAACCGCAAATTGGGTTTAGAAGATCACGGTGGTAACCAAGGGTACATTGCGTTAGTAAGCAAATGCGACAGCGGAAGGTCCTTCGTCACGCCAAATGTGCCACACGCTCTTCACCATCGACCGGACTGAAGGGTCAAGGACATTTAAAAGAGTTAGTGCGTACATGCTAAAAAGCGATCGCGGAAGGCCTCAACTCCGCGTGATGGGGATTTCACAAAGCCATTGAAAGAGCTTCGTACCAGGTCCCTATCTTTCTATCTTTCAATCATCATGAAGGATCAAAGAAAGGGATACTTTCTTCTTCTTAATATTAATAGGACAGACGCCTGGGCTTTTTTGCTAATAGAGCTGCCCAAATGGCTAGAAACGGGAAAACAGTGACGCCGAGTATTATTTGCTGGTACCCACCGTATATGCCGTAGGCCAATCTAAAAATCAGAGGGCCAACAGCGGATCCGATCACCGTGGCAACCATGTTCATACTGAGGATGGATCCCAAATATCGGCGTCCAAAGTACTCAGGCCAGATGAGCTTCGTAGCGACTCCTAGGAGCC
>DAHXNH010000361.1 GCA_027365485.1 Clostridiales bacterium | reverse complement strand
GTAGGTGGCGACCACCCGATGGTCCCATTGAATTTCGATCCCTGAGGGAGTGCGCCGCACTTCCACATGGTGACCAGCCGCCTCCCACGGCATGGCGAAGCGGTGGCCCTCCCAGTGCACGAAGGCATCGGTGGTGACTTTCCGATCCCAGGGTTCTCCAAAGGCCCAGAGGTGGCTGAGGCCATAGGGGGTCGCCCCAGCAGAATCTGCCGCCCACCGGTCGGCCGGCTTCGCAAAGGTGGTGCCATGAATCCGTTGGTCGCGCTCTTCGGTCCAGCGCGCGACCAGGCTGTTCAGGCCCGCGAGGGTGATGGCGTCGGGCACGCGAGGTCAAAAGTTTTGGCGGACATAGGACACCGTCCGTTCGACCTTTCCCTTGGTCCGGGCGCGATAGGGCTTGGCGGCTTTGGGACGAAACCCATGAAAGTCCGCAAAAGCTTTAAACCGGGGGTTCCACACCACCTCACCATCATACGGATGGCTGACTACCATCGGCGTCATGTTGTGCGACAAGATCTGGGTAGGGACACATCCGAACCAGGCAAACGCGTGCTCCAAACACTGGAACAACGTGTCTTAGCGCTGATCATGGACGAACTCGATATACATCCGACGCGAATAGCCCATTGTGTAGGCGAAGATATACAGTTTCCGCGGCCCGTCTGGATACACCAATGTGCCAAAGTTCGCCCAATCACACTGCGCCTGCTCGCCTGGCGTCGTTTCAAAGCGGGGCGTCGGTTCCACTCCCCGCTGCGAACGCAGCAGCGCCACATACTGCTTCACTAAACTCAAGCTGCCGGTAAATCCTCGCTGGTGCAGTTCTTCCCACTGTACTTGGGCGTTATGACACCCCTGATCCAATCGCTCGGCCAGATACGGTTCATAGGGATCCAGTTTGCTGCCCCGAGCCCGTCGAGGTCGAGTGCTCTGTGGGGTCGGGTCCGTCACGACCTTCCGAATGGTCTTCGGATCCCGCCCCGTAGCCACACTAATGGCCTGAATGGATTCCTTGTTGCCAAATTGGTCATAATGGCTTGCGCCTCCTCGCGCGAAAGATAATACGCCATGGGTTCATCCCCTCATCCTCAGCAAGTCACCGCCCGGATCGGCCGACGGCGCCTTGCTTCATTCCCTTTCACCACGGCCTAATCCTGTCGAAAATAGGGAATTTCACTTGTCGCTTTTGAGGAATTTCACCTGGCGTTCGTGGGGACTTGCACCTGCCGTTTTCAGGGAAATTGAATTGTCCTTATTAGGGATTTTAAACCTGTCGTTGACAGCTCCTACTCTGGCGTTGCATGCAAGCGGTCATGAGGGTCAACCAAGAACGCTTAGGCATTACGTTGCCCTATCCGAACCAAAGACTCCAACCGGCTCCGACGACCAAACGCCTCAAGGAAATCATCCAACCCGTGCAGATCATTCAAGGGCGGGATGATCAGGGCCACCTGCATCGTCGGCGTAGTGACCTCAGCCTGGTCCAACGGCAAGCCTTACTGTTACTCGGCATGCAATCGCGGCGTTTTACCCAGGTGCCCTCGGGATGATTCGCGAGGGGCTTGCCCCTCGAAAACGTCGTGTCTGGTAGGGCTGAGCCAGAGCGCACTGAATCCCGTCTCGAGGCAGAGCGTGCCTCTCGGGCGCTGGGTTTCGTCGGGATCCTGGGGGCATCGATGGCTTGGACAGGTTCTGGTGCCAAACTGCTCGGAGGGTGCCCGCTCGCCGGCCTTGACACCGCGTGACCATTCGCCTCAAGGGCTTGCTGCGCGATCGCGATGGCGCAAACGATTGAGCCTGTTCACGCTGCTGAGGCGGTCTCTATGGTCGTGGGCTCCTCTATCGATAGGTTTGGTCGAGAACGTCTCTCAATTTCGTTGACCGTTTCTACTGGAGTTCCTTCAGCCCGTGTCCAGTGCGTGGCTTGTTCAGGAGTTTACGAAACGTGGCGGGCTTCATTTCGTCAGGGTCGCGTGGGGATTTTCCTAGCGATCGGACTCTCGGCCTGGGCGTTAAACCTCGTCCCTGGGATACAACAACACGGAATGGGCACGGGCCCCCCGGAACGGCGAAAAAACTGGAACCATTCATCGTGCCACCAGCGGTGGCACACTCACCGAGTCCAAAACCGCGTGTTGGCGCTAACTGGTTTTGTCATCACTTCCGCTAACTTTCGTGTCATCAGATACACAACCGATCAGGGACAGACGTAAAGTCGAGATCAGCCCTAGGGGCTGGGATTCGCTGATTGACGTACCACCAGTATTCGCTGTACAGCTCACCAGAAAACCCACTGCCTACGCTAATCAGCGAATACTGTGAGGACACCTGGGGGAGTTCCGAGGCCACCGGTACATCCTCGGAAATAGGCTAGAACTGATGACCACGGACTTAGCCAAACCAAGGACAAAAGGAGTTAGCCATAACACCGCGCGAAGAAAAGGCTTCGCTGGTGCCCTTCTCGAGTCGCTCAGGGCAGATTCCGTCGAGGATGACGAATTATCCCAGGAACCCTAACCAGGCGTGCGAAATGTGAGACAATGACATATGGATATATGGAGATTTTTGGTCGGGCGTCCTCTGAAGTCGGGGGAAGCGGCGAAGGAAGAAATCGGAACATCCGAGGGGTTGGCGGCTCTTTCGCTCGATGCATTAACGTCGGTCGCCTATGGCCCTGAAGCCATCGCGATCGTCTTGGTGGGGGTCGGCGCGGCGGGTATTCGCCTGTTGCTACCCGTCTCGCTAGCGATTATTGGACTCTTGTCCATTTTAGTGTTGTCCTACAGTCAAGTGATTGAAGTGTATCCTCAAGGGGGTGGAGCCTACGCTGTATCCCGGGAAAATCTGGGTGTGGCTGGCAGTCAACTAGCCGGCGCAGCATTAATTGTAGATTATATTTTGACGGTCGCGATTTCGATTGCGGCCGGCATTGGGGCCCTAACCTCTACATTCCCTAGTCTCTTGCCGTTGACCCTGCCGCTGTGCCTCTTTGTTCTCGCGATTGTCACCCTACTAAATCTTCGTGGAGTTGGAGAAAGTGCGCGGGCCTTTCTTTTGCCCACGCTGGTCTTTGTTGTGGGCCTATTGGCCGTTTTGGCCTGGGGGCTGATTCATCCCACGATACACCCTAAGATGGTGATTCCATCTCAGTCCCCACCTGTAAGCCTCTTTTTTGTGGCGAAGGCGTTTGCGGCCGGATTGACCGCTTTGACGGGAGTGGAAGCGATTGCTAACGGGGTTCCGCTGTTTCGCGAACCACGGGTGGTGCGGGCCCGGCGGACCGAATGGCTACTAGGTACCTTTTTAGGCGCGATGTTACTTGGTATCGCGCTTTTGACCATTCAGTTTGGGGTTTTGCCAGGTGGGCATGTCACGCTTTTAAGTAAAATCATCAGTGCGTCCGTCGGACACGGCTGGATATTCTTTGTACTCTCTCTCGACATCATGGTCGTGTTGGGATTGGCTGCTAATACCTCATTTGGAGGACTCCCGGTGTTGGCCAGCCTGCTGGCTCGTGACGGATACCTACCCAGGGGATTCGCAACCCGGGGAGACCGGCTCGTATTTGAGAGAGGTATCTGGGTTCTCGCCATCGCAGCCGCCATGCTGCTCATCGCGGTCAATGGTAATACTCAGGCGTTGATCCCGATGTTTGCCATCGGGGTGTTTACCGGATTTACGCTTTCCCAGACCGGTATGGTGATTCATTGGATAAAAAATCGGCCGAAATTTTGGAAGGCTCGGGCAGGATTAAATCTGCTAGGTGCGCTGCTTACGGGCATTGCGACCACGTTGTTTGTTATCACTAAATTTGTCGAAGGCGCGTGGATCGTAATCTTGGTCATTCCTGTCTTGATATTTCTCTTCCGGAGAATCCATCGCTATTATGACGGCGTCGCGCAGATTTTGCATTTAGGGGAGATTCCAAGCCCCCTGGTTGCATTCCATAAGCCGTTAGTTGTCGTGCCCATTGTTCCGGTGCTATCAACGTTAACCCGGCGGGCGTTGGCGCATGCGCTCTCGTTGAGCGATCACGTGATTGCGGTGGTGGTATTGTTCGAAGGAGAAGACGATGATGCGCGTGCGAAAAGCTTTGAAGACGCATGGAACAAATGGGCCCCACCGGTGCGATTAGTCGTAGTAAAATCGCAATACCATTCCGTCGTACGCCCACTTCTTCGCTTTATCGGCACGCTGGAGCGGCGTGCTGATGAACGCGTCGTAGTATTAATTCCGGAAATTATTCCCGGCAATTTGCCTGCTAGTTTGCTCCATAATCGTCTTGGAGCGGCTGTTGGGGCTGCCCTACACAGCCGTACAGACGTGGTGTTGGGCACAGTGCCAATGCATCTCGCGGAGGAGCCTCAGCCTGACAGTACCGAGCCTTCCTGAACGAGGTAGCTTGCTCTCCAATGTTGTCAGGTTAACCAACGGCTGCTAATTCCTCATATGATGACCAGTTGTCGAGTTTGGGGGGCAATTCCTTTCAAGGGCATAGCCAGGGCCAGGGGGTAGGCCGGCGGAGCCGCCGCTAGGGAAGCCTTGCGGCTGGCCCTGGCTATGCCCAATACTTGGATGGCCCCCCAGCTGGGATACGCGATTGGCTGGACGAGGCAGACAGTGTGCCCAAAACGGCACGATAGCGACGGCGGATCATTCTCATGTGTGCGGGCTTGACTGACTCTCTCACGAGAGCGTAATTGCAAGTTAGCGATCTGAAGGGAGCCATCTCAATCTGATGGCGCGTGCTCAGACCCGGAGATCTTTAACGCATAGGAAAGACGAGAACTCTCCCTGGAGCCGGAACCACACCGTCTACATCGTCCACCCAGTCGTCTAGACGCCGGATGAGGAGATTTTTACAACGTCGAAGCGTGCACCGCCTCCTCTCGGCGGGTCTCGGTTCGCACCCAGACGGCGATCTCCCAGCAACAGCCGCAGAGTTCCCGGGCCACGGCGGTCACCGCCTGGGCTTTCCCTCGGGCTCCCGACAGCCTCCGAAGTCGGGCATGTAAACGTTGTTGAGCCCACCAGTCGATGGTGTGTAGGGGCAGGTGCCAGGCCACGGGGGCTTTGCCCACCCGTTGGGCCGATCGCCCCTGTTTCGTGGGCGGATAGCGATAGCTATGGGCCGCTTCGACTAACACCCGACGCACATGGGCATTGCCCGTTTTCGTAATGGGATCCTGGCGACGACTGGAACCACCGGAAGCCTCCCTCGGGACCAGACCGACACTACTCATGACCGCCCGCGGATGCGCAAATTGAGCGAAGCCGCCAAACTCGGAGACTAAAGTCGCCGAGGTGATCCAATCAATCCCTCGCAGGGCTTGCAGAGCGACCAAAAGGGACGAGTGAGGATGCGTGGACATGGCCGTTTGGATTAAGCGCTCGAGGCGAGTGACCCGGGCATCGAGTGCTTCGAGTTGACTGAGCAACTCGTCCCACACGCTCTGAGCCCATTCAGACTCGGGATGAATGGTGCGTATCCAAGTTCGCCACCGGGGAGACCAGGCGATGAAGCGCTCAGGCCGACGAATGCCCCACCGCAACAACGCGCTTTGCATCCGCTGGCGTACCCGACGGCGGTCGTAAACGACCGCTTCTCGGGTCCTGACTAAATCGCGAAAGGCCTCCTCGATCGGCGTGGGCAGATGAATCGGAGTGAGTTGGCCGGCACGCAAATCGACGACCAACTTGCGAGCGTCTCGGCGATCGGTTTTGACACGATCCGTCGGGCGGACCGGAACCAGCCCGGGGGCAATGACCTCGCAGGCGATGCCTTCCCGTTGACAGAGACGAGCGAGACCGAAACCGGTGGGACCGGCTTCGTAGGCGATCAGGATCGTCGTGCTATCGGATTGTCTTCGGATCCAACGCAGGACGGCGTCCACGGCATCGCCGTCTAGGCTTTGCAGGGTCCGACGGATGGTCGCCTCACTGGGGACAGTAAAGGTCGGTCTGCAGCGTCGACACCCGAAGCGCTCGCGGTGTTCTGGACTCAAGTCGTGAATCCAGTCGCTTATCGCGACATCGGAGATCCTCCCAGCGAGTACAGCGGCTAGGGCCAACAGCAGGATTTCCTCTAAGGGGAAACGGATGCCTCGCTGATGACGGGGATCAATCAGGGTCGAGAGACGGTCCGGAGACCGGAAGGCCCCGCCCAGTTGAGTGTATCCAGATCGATCAGGAAGAACAATCGCCTCCGTCTGAGCGAGATGCTCGTCCGGACGCTGAGCGCCCGTGGCTCCACCCCACCCGTAATTTTGCTGACAGAGCTTCACTTTAACAGATCGATCGAAAAATGTCCACTCCCTTAAAAAACGGCGTAAACACAAGGGTTTGCGAGACTTTGACGGGGCCTTGGCTGACCGCCTCGGTTGCATGCCCCAGCCGCGTGCTTGGTGTATGATGGGAGAAGTAGTGAATAGTCAAGGCAAGAAAAGTCCTAGGGCGCAATAACGGGCAACCACCTCGGTTGGAACGAAGAATTTTGCCAAGCGCTTCATTGCGGGTAGACCAGGGCGCACGGAATCAGAACGCGCATACCTGGGCCAACGTTGGCTTAACCCGACCTGGGGCGTGTCCTCGGTCTCGCACCCGGGAACGTGAGCATCAAGCCCAGCAAAGCCGCGGAGTGCCGAACGCATTCGGAGGCCAAGCGAGTAGAGACAGTCTCTAGAGGTCGGGTGTCAAGATCCTCGCTTAGAGTGGGTGTAAATGGGCCTAAACGCCGGACCAAAGGCCCTAAAACTCCCCTGAGTGAGGCCGTGGAAGACCGTTTTCTGAGTGGCGTGTCAGCTTGGTGAAGGATGAAGAGGTTGGGCAGTCATCCCAAAGACAGCGTGACATCGTCGACGAGAAAGTCGGCGAGAATGATGGCGGTCTTGGTGTTGCGCTAAAATGAAGAAACCACTCACTCGGTGGAGGGAGAAAGAGACCGTGAATGCTTGTGCCGTAGAATCTCTCGACTTCTGCCCGATGGGGGCTCGGTGGGTACACCCACCTCGATCGGATGGTTCACTGCGAGAATTTGGCCGATGGAAACCCGGAGACCTGGTGCATCAGTCCTAAAAGGCTGGATCGAGAACCCTGAAATCGACGTGGTTGCGATCTTCGAAAGACGATTTGTCGGGTTTCGCACCAGTCCCCTAGAAAGGCCCGTTATTGGCCAGTTGGCTTCGACTATCCTTATCCTGGGGCAGACCATCGCCTTGCCTCGAGATGGGTTGGGGGTGGGCAGTTGAACACGAGCTCGGCGGGTTCCGCTTGAAGACCGGGGCTTGGAATCTGAACCCCGGCAGCGGATGGCTATAGGCATTGGTATTGGCGGACAAAGACAGCACCGAAAAAAGGAGGAGCGGGAACGGCGCAGGCTCGATTGCTCGCGCTATCCCTGCCCGGCATGAATTCCGGGGATTCCCGCGCAATGAGATGAAAGAGTTTAAGATTGCTGCAGACCACGACAAGCTGATGGTGTTGGGCCAGCGTCGCTTTACCGGGTTTACAGGCTATCAGGTGGTGACGTTCTTAAATCAAATTCTAAAGGAGCGCGGGTTAATCTTTGGCTTGCGCCAGCTTGAGGACGACTATGAATTGACCATTTACGATGGGCACGATGTCGATGCAACTTAATGTTGCGGTGGCGGCAGTGATTCGGGGGGTAGGCAACAGGATCTTATTAATCCAACGCGGACACGCTCCAGAGAGTGGACGTTGGGCTGTGCCAGGAGGCCATGTGGAATCAGGAGAAGGATATGAAAAGGCTCTTTGTCGCGAAGTCTGGGAGGAGACATCATTGGAGGTGGAAGTGGGTCCCTTGCTGTACGTGTCGGAGTTGCAAAATGGGCCGGAGCGAATTCTGATTTTGGATTTTGGCATTGAACACGTGTACTCGACCAAAGCAGGCCAGGCTTTGTCTGATGCGAAAACTCTAGGCTACTTTTCGGAGTCCGAGTGTCAGGATCTTAATCTTGCCCAAGGGATGGTTGGCCTCTTGACGGACTCTCGAGTGCGGAGATTTTTGGCATGGGCTTGACGGTGAGGCAGGCTAAGGGCCGTTGGACCGCGACCTTGGTTTTGGTGTTGCTGGGTGTCACTGGATGCGGTAGCGGGGCGTACCTTCTTCCTCCCCATAGTGGCGGCGGATCCATCGCCAGAGCCTACCAAGAGGCCGTCGAATCCCACTATCGCAGTGTCCAAGGTAATGTGCAGGCGGCTGTGACCGCCGAAGAATTGGCGATCGCCCACGATCCTTCGTGGGCCCCAGCGTACGCTCGGTTGGCGACCTTGTTTTTGACTCTGGGCGAGCCGGAGGCGGCGCTGACGACGGCAAAAGACGCGGTTCGAGTCGCTCCCAAGACTTCACTGTATGAGACTAATTTAGGAAAACTGGCGACGAGCCTGGGCCGATCGTCACTGGCTCGATCGGCCTATCAGCGCGCCGTAGAGTTGAATCCGGGTGGATGGTCGGCCATGGATGGTCTCGCCCAACTCGATGTGGCATCTAAACACTATATTCAGGCGGCACGTTGGTTGGAACGCGCCATGGCAGCCGGTGGCCCGGAGGCGCCGACCTGGCAAATTTGGGGGAGTATGGCGCAAGCGGAGGGCAATTGGTCGTTAGCCACGCGGTATTATCATCAGGCGGAAGTGGCGGATCCGGCTTGGTGGCAGCCGCACTACGATTTGGCCAGGGCGGCGCTTCGTCGACATCGGGTAGCATTTGCCGGGCGGCAGCTGCGCGCGGCGTTGGCCGACGACCCGGGAAGCAGTCAAGCTTGGTTGTTATTGCAAAGTTTGCCGTCGGCGTTGGCGCATTGGAAGAAGCATGTTTCGGGAGAATATCCCGTGGATGGTTCGAAAACCTTGGGCGCCTAACCCCCACGAACTCTGTTGGATTCGGGGCGTGCTACAATCAATGAAGGTGACGAGGCAGGAAGCCATAGCCTAAACGCGGTAAAAGAGGCAGCGGTGGCGCGGCTGGGGGACGAGATATTGATGGAGAAGCAACTGGGAGGAGGAAGTCAGGTGGCGGTACCGCAGTACTTGATTCACACCTTGGGCTGTCAAATGAATGAACGAGACTCGGAGATAATGGCCGGACAATTAGAGACCATGGGTTATCGGGCCGCCGGTAGCGAAGCCGAAGCCGATCTTATCATTATTAATACCTGTGCCGTACGCGCGGGCGCCGAAGATCATGCCTTTGGACATGTCGGTCGTTTAAAGCAGTTGAAAGATGAACGGCCGGCGATGACATTGGCGGTGGCTGGCTGTATGGCGCAGGAACCAGGAACTATCGCCTGGCTAAAAAAGCACGCCCCCCATGTCGATCTAGTATTTGGGACCCACAATTTGCATGAGTTGCCGCGGCTTTTGGAAGAGGCTGAAGAGCGCGATGAGATGTTGGTGGAAGTGTGGAAGAGCGCCGGCGAAACCCTAGCCGAGCACGTGCCCTCGCGACGCAAGGAGGGTATTCGCGCGCAGGTGAATATTATTTACGGTTGTGACAAGTTTTGTACGTATTGCATTGTGCCGTTCACTCGAGGAAGAGAACGATCGCGAGTCTTGAGCGATGTGATGCGAGAAGTTCGCGCCCTAGCCGACCAAGGATTTGAAGACATCATGTTTCTTGGGCAAAATGTCAATTCCTACGGTCACGACCTGGATCCCAGAGTGGATTTGGCTGATTTGATGGAAGCGGCCGAGACCGTGGATGGCATTCGCTGGATCCATTATATGACGCCGCACCCCCGTGACTTTTCTGACCGATTGATTGAGATTATTGCTTCCAGCGAAAAGATTTCTCACCAATTGCACTTGCCGTTGCAAGCTGGTTCAAATGCTATTTTGCGGCGAATGAATCGAAAGTATACGCGTGAGCAGTACTTGGAGCTCATTGCGAAAGCGCGATCGAAAATTGCTGATGTCAGTTTTACTACCGATATTATCGTCGGGTTCCCTGGGGAGACCGAAGAGGATTTTGAACAAACTCTGGAATTAGTCAGAATGATTCGATTTGACTCCGCCTTCACCTTTGTGTATTCGCCACGTGAAGGGACCCCCGCAGCGCGTTGGGAGGGTCGCGACCCGGTCGCCAATCCAGTTAAGAAAGACCGATTGAATCGGTTGATGGCGCTGCAATATGAAATAAGTTTGGAAGCGAATCGGCGTTTGATTGGCAAAGATCTGTTGGTATTAGTGGACGGCGTCTCTAAGAAAAATGACGACGTGTGGGCTGGCCGCACCCAAACCGGCAAGGTGGTTCTGCTCGGTCGGCAAAAGGACATCGATCTGACTGACTGTTTCGTGCCCGTGCGCATCGAAAGCGCCAAAACCTTTTACCTAACCGGTTCGGTAAAAGGCAAAGCCTTGAACCAGCCGAAACGTCGGCTGCAGGCGCTTCCTTTACTGTAGGCAGCCAGCGAATCAGCGTACTGCAGCGCCGGGGACGATGACCTTTTATTCGATGGTTTTTCATTTCTCAGAGCGGACTCGGACCTTCATGACGGGCATAGGCTAGGAGTGATTCGGAGAATTTGGGGAAAAATGGCAAGGTTCGGATTTTGAACCGGAGGCTCAGATTATGGTGTGGCGACTCGGACAATTTGCGGCTGGAGCGGCTTGCGGAGCCGCCTTGGTAATCGCTCTGGGCTTCATTGGGGTGTCATCTGGAGTGTGGGTGTCGCGCTCGGAAATGGGGCGGGTAGTGGATCACGCTGAAGCGGAAGTGCTAGCTCGTCATCATCGTCAAATCGTTGACCTCATCGAAGCGAAACTGGATCCAATGGTCCAACAACAGGTGTGGCAATTGAACCGAAGGGTTTTCCTCGAAGTGGATGGCCGCAGAATTGCTTTGGGGCCATCCACTTCTGACGCCTTAGACCGAGCGCTCACAAAAACTGCGAGGTCGTGGATCGATCAAGATCTAAGGAAAATGTTGGCCGTACCCAATAACGTCGAAAGGCCCTTGGCGGCCTGGGCGATTTCCCAATTGAACGGTCAGAGGGTGGCGGTTCGGGTAGGGGGATTGCGGCTTGGGATTCCTCTTCATCTCCGCTCTGGCCCTGCTTGAGCCCATCGTGAGGTCATGCTATACTAGGCAAGCACAAAAATTCACACGTAGCGTTGCTGCCTGGTGAGAACGTGAGCAGCTACGGAGGATTAACCAGGGAGGTGCTTTGTGGCAGTCATTTCGATGAAACAGTTGTTGGAATCGGGAGTACATTTTGGTCATCAAACTCGCCGTTGGAACCCCAAGATGAAGCCCTACATTTTTACAGAACGGAACGGGATCTACATCATTGATCTGCAAAAAACCGTGCGCAAAGTAGAAGAGGCTTACAATTTCATGCGTCAGGTAGGTCAAGATGGCGGGCGTGTTCTGTTTATTGGTACCAAAAAACAGGCCCAGGAAGCGGTGGCAGAGGAATCGCAAAGGTCTGGCGACTTCTTTGTTAATCAACGCTGGTTGGGTGGAATGCTGACCAACTTCGAGACCATTAAGAAGAGTGTGCGCCAACTGGCCGATCTAAAAGAGCAAGAGAGTTCGGGCCAGTGGGAGCGCTTTTCTAAGAAAGAAGTGAGTCAACTCAGTCGCAAGAAGGAAAAGTTGGAAAAATCTTTGGGTGGAATTGAAGGCATGCGAACGGTGCCAGCGGCGGTTTTTGTAGTCGATCCGAGAAAAGAGCACATTGCCGTCATGGAGGCTCGCAAATTAGGAATCCCGGTGGTGGCGATTGTTGATACCAACTGTGATCCTGACGAAATTGACTATGTCATTCCCGGCAATGACGACGCGATTCGGGCGGTGCGCTTGTTGACGGCCAAGATGGCGGAAGCCTTGGCGGAAGGCCGCCAGGGCGAAGTGGTGACGGCAGCCCCGGTGGCATCGGCGGGTTCTTCGGCTGCAGCCAGTGTTCAGGACGAAGAGACGTCGGTAGTCGCTGAAGCCTAGTCGGGTTTGAAACTTATGATGATAGAAAAGCTAGGCGGCCTTGGGGTCGCCTAGCTTTTGGATGGGAATTGACGGGAGGGCAATGAGATGATCACAGCGGAACAAGTGAAGGAACTGAGGACCAGGACGGGTGCCGGCATGATGGAGTGCAAACGAGCCCTCGAGGAAACGTCGGGTAATATGGAAAAGGCGATTGACGTGCTGCGCGAGCGAGGGTTGTCCCAGGCTGCGAAAAAGTCCGGACGAGAGGCGTCGGAGGGCTTGATTGAGAGCTACATCCATCTTCAAGGTCGAATCGGAGTACTGCTAGAGATTAACTGCGAGACTGACTTTGTAGCCAACACCCAAGAATTTCGGGGCTTAGCCCATGATTTGGCCATGCACATCGCTGCGGCCCGGCCGCGGTACGTGGACCGGGGCCAGGTTCCAGAATCCGATGTAGTGCGCGAACGCGAAGTTCTGACTCGGCAAGCAGAAAACGAAGGCAAGCCGCAGAATATCGTGGCGAAAATGGTTGAGGGCAGGATTCAGAAGTTTTATCAGGACATCGTGCTGTTAGAACAGCCCTTCGTGAAAGATCCAGAAACGACCGTGGAGCAATTGATTCAGCAACAAGTGGCTAAGTTGGGCGAACACATTCAAGTGCGAAGATTCGTTCGATTTGAACGTGGAGAGGAACTCGAGGCATCGTCGCCAGCGCAATGAGGGCACATGAGTGCCCTCATTTTTATATTCGGGTAGGGAAAGGGGACAACGAAACGTGGAAGGAGATCCAAAGTACCATCGGGTCGTCTTAAAACTCTCGGGCGAAGCCTTGGCTGGCAATGTTGGCTACGGCATCGATCCTGTCGTCGTGGACAGTCTAGCGCGTCAGATTCATGAGGTGCTGGATCTCGGTGTGCAAATCGCGGTGGTGGTCGGAGGCGGCAATATATGGCGAGGCATTGCCGGGTCAGCCAAAGGCATGGATCGAGCCACCGCGGATTATATGGGCATGTTGGCCACGGTGATTAATGCCTTGGCGCTGATGGACGCGCTTGAGAAGCATGGCGTGATCGTGCGAGTGCAGACGGCCATTGAGATGAAAGAAGTGGCGGAGCCATATATTCGTCGCCGCGCAATGACTCATCTGGAAAAAGGCCGAGTGGTCATTTTTGCTGCCGGTACCGGCAATCCCTACTTTTCCACCGATACCACCGCAGCGCTCCGAGCGGCAGAAATTGAGGCCGACGTGATGTTGAAAGCTACGAAAGAGTCGGGGGTGTACGATGCCGACCCGAGGACCCATCCCAACGCTCGAAAGTTAGACAATATCGAGTACTTGGATGTGTTGAAAGAAAACTTGAAAGTGATGGATGCCACCGCTACGTCGCTTTGTATGGACAACTCGATTCCCATCGTCGTTTTTGATATGAACGTTTATGGTAACATTCGAAAGGTAATCTTAGGTGAATCTATTGGAACTCTAGTCGGGGGTAACCATCATGGTTAAGGAGACGCTCACAGCCGCCGAAGAAAAAATGGGGAAGACGGTGGAGATTTTTGAACACGAGTTGGCCGGCATGCGGGCGGGACGGGCGCATCCCGCTTTGTTGGAACGGATTGTTGTAGAATATTATGGAACGCCAACCCCTTTATTGCACTTGGCGCAGATTAATGTTCCTGAACCCAGGATCTTGGTGGTGCAGCCGTTTGATAAGGGGAGTTTAGGCGCGATTGACAAGGCTATCCAGCGAGCTGACTTAGGGGTATCGGTGAGAGTGGATGGGACGCTGCTGCGGGTATCGGTGCCAGCGTTGACTGAGGAGCGGCGCCGGGACCTGGTTAGGCAGTTAAAACGTCGGTCAGAAGATGAAAAAGTGGCCATTCGCAATATTCGTCGCGAGGCCGTGGATAGCCTAAAAGAAGGGCTGAAAACCAAGGCGATTTCTGAAGACGACCTGCGCCGTGCAGAGACTGAGGTGCAGAAATTGACCGACCGTTATATTAAAATTATCGATGAGATCAGCGAAGCCCGCGAGAAAGACTTGATGACGCCCTAATCGGTGCCAAAAGCGAAGGAGGCGAACCTTACGGACGTGAACCTGCCGACGTCCGAGTCGGAGTTAGAAGCCTTGGGCATTGACCCGGCCCGGGTTCCCCGGCATATCGCAATTATCATGGACGGCAACGGGCGGTGGGCCAAAGCCCGAAATCTACCCCGTGCGCTCGGGCACCGTCAGGGGGTTCTGGCGCTTAAACCTATCGTTAAAGCCACCGTTAGTTTGGGCGTGCAAGTGTTGACGGTATACGCCTTCTCCACCGAAAACTGGATTCGCCCGCAGGCAGAAGTGGATGCCCTGATGGATTTATTGATGGAATTTCTTCGCAAAGAGACACAGGAACTGAAGGACCAAGGGGTGTCGATTCGGGCAATCGGGGATGTGTCCGCGTTGCCCAAACGTGCTCAGGAGGCGCTGAACGAGGCGATGGAGACCACATCGGACCAATGCCGGATGATCTTGAATTTGGCATTGAACTATGGCGGACGGGATGAATTGGTGCGCGCCGTTAACCGATGGCTGGCCAGTGTTTCTGTGGAGGGACGCTGGCCCCCGGGCGAGATGTCCGAAGCGGATTTGGCCAAGCACCTGGATACACGAGGTTTGCCGGATCCCGATTTGCTCATCCGGTCGAGCGGGGAGGAACGGATCTCGAATTTCATGTTGTGGCAAATTGCCTATGCGGAAATTTATGTCACCAAGACGCTGTGGCCTGATTTTACTCCGACGACGCTGTTGGAAGCGATCTCCGATTTTCAGCGACGGACCCGCCGCTTTGGGGCGGCCGAGTAAGATGCTAACCAAACGATTGTTAACTGCGGCCGTAGGCGTTCCTATTTTGATTGGTCTGCTCATGTTTGGCGGCTGGGTCTTGGTCCTCGGGCTTGGCATTTTGGCCAGCATCATGGTTTACGAAATGTCTCGGATGATGAAACATGCCGGCCTGACGTATTTTCCGTGGCTAGCCGGTCTATTTGTTTGGGCGTTTTTTATCGCGGTTCCGTTGGCTTGGCCACTCGGGCTGCTGATGGCGCTTTTGGCGGTGTTTGGTGCCGCTAAGACCCTTTGGGTGTCAGCGCCGTTGGGCTTTCAGGGAGCCGTCAATACGTTGTGGAGCGGCCTCTACCTGGGTTGGTTTTTCTCCTTTTTTGTTCGCATTCGAGATCTGAGCCACGGATGGTATTTGGCTTTTGGTTTTATTGTGGTGATTTGGTTGACGGATACCGCTGCCTATTTTGTGGGGCGGCGTTTCGGTCGGCATAAGCTTACTCTAAGGGTTAGTCCGGGCAAAACATGGGAAGGTTCTCTGGGCGGGACGGGGGCCGGGATGCTGGCAGGAATGGCCCTGGCATACGGAACCCAGGTTCCCTTGTGGCAGGGTCTGCTCTTGGGATTGGTGATTTCGGTAGCCGGCCAAATTGGCGATTTGGTTGAAAGCAATCTAAAACGCTATACCGGGGTTAAGGACTCGGGTAGCGTGCTGCCCGGTCACGGGGGAATGTTGGACCGCTTTGATTCGGCGTTGGTGGCTTTGCCACTAGCCTATTATTTATTGTGGGGCTTGGGCATAAGGTAGGCTAGAGGTGACCTATGGCAAGCCCCAATCTGGGTTCGATGCTGAAGCGGGCTGGGATCTGGACGATTTTGGTGGTGCTGACGTACGTCTTTTGGAAGTGGTTAGCGGTATACGTCTTGCCATTTGCCATTGCCGTGGTCATTGCCACCCTTCTGGACCCGATGGTCCGCTGGCTTAAGCAAGTGGGATTATCGAGTGCTACCGCCATCTGGATGGCTCTGGGGCTGGGGGTGGCGCTGACCGCAGTAGTGCTGGCGGTGGTGTCTTCGTTAGTAGCCAAAGAGCTGGTGCGGTTGACCGGCAGGCTGCCACAGTACACGCAGCACTGGCACCTGGCTTTGGATGCGTGGGTGCAGAAGGCTGCCCAGGTGCGCTCTACATTGGGCGTCAGTTCATCGGTTTTGAACGCGGAATTCACCTCGGCGGTTAAACTGTTAGATGCCCTGCTGCGCCAACTGTTGCTCGCCGCATCAGGGCTTCCGGCGGGAATTTTAGTCATGGTGGTGGCGGCGGTTGCCGTATATTTTTTGCTGCGTGATGGTCGAAGCATCGAACGCAGCTGGGCACTGGGATTTCCCGAAGTCCTCCAACCGCGCATTAAAGCGCTCGAACACGAGGTCATGGTAGGGACCTTGGGCTTTTTGAAAGCGCAATTGGTCTTGGTGGCTATTACCGCCGTCACGACCATGCTGGGCTTGGCTCTCATTGGGAGTCACTACGCCGTGGTCTTGGGATTAGCCGCTGGCCTGCTGGATCTTATCCCGTTTTTGGGACCGACGGCTTTGATTCTGCCCTGGGCGGTGATGTTGGTCGCCCTGGGGGATGTGCTGGGAGCGGTCAAACTGTTGGCGGTGCTGGTATCGGTAGCCCTAACCAGACAACTTGTCGAGCCGAGATTAGTCAGCCATCAAACCGGCCTGCATCCACTGTGGGTATTGTTCGCATTTTATGTTGGGATTCAGCTGTTTGGACCTATTGGCTTTCTTGTCGGGCCGATTTCGGCGGTGATGCTGCGAGCCGTCGGCCATCTCTTGTTTGATCCGACGATGGTTGGGGAGTAACGTTAAGAGGATCGGCCTTTGAGCGATGGGTGTCTTAAGAAGGGATCTGGGCAAGATGGAACAGCGGCTAATTGTGTTGGGAGCGACCGGCTCCGTCGGACAAACCACGGCTAAAGTCGTTCGATCACTCCAAGGAAGAGTCTCAGTCGAAGGCATGGTGGCCCATCACAATGGTGAAAAATTGTGGGAATTGGGCCGGGAACTCAACGCTCGTTGGGTGGGTTTGACCGATCTGGCTGGGGCCAGTCGCCTAAAAGCTGAGACGGATGGTCACGGTCCGCGGATTCTTGCCGGAATGGACGAAATTCTAGCGGCTTTAGCGGATTCGCCCAAGGCGCGCGTGTTGGCTGCGATGAGTGGATTTTCAGGATTGATCCCCACGTTGGCAGCCATTGATCGAGGCATGGATGTGCTCTTAGCCAATAAAGAAACTCTCGTCGCTGCGGGGGCACTGGTGATGGAGCGCGCTCAAATTAGCGGTAGTCAGATTATCCCGGTGGACAGCGAACACTCGGCCGTGTTCCAGTGTCTTAGACCAGATCAACCTTTTCGACGGATTATCTTAACGTGTTCGGGAGGTCCTTTTCGGGGAAAGACTCGGCAAGCATTAGCGGAGGTGACCGTTGCCGACGCCTTGCAGCATCCGACCTGGAATATGGGAGCAAAAATCACTGTGGACTCGGCGACTCTGATGAACAAGGGTCTGGAAGTCATCGAAGCCCATTGGTTGTTTGGAGCTAGGTATTCTCAAATCGCCGTGGTGGTTCATCCCCAGAGTATTGTTCACTCGATGGTGGAATTTGAAGACGGCGCGGTGATGGCCCAGATGGGGCGGCCGGATATGCAGGTGCCGATCGAAGTGGCATTGGCTTGGCCTGAGCGATGGGCGATTACCACGGAGCGGTTGGATCTGGCTGGAACCAGCTTGAGCTTCGAATCGCCGGACGATGAGACCTTTCCTGCCCTGAATCTGGCCCGTGAGGTCGGTCGCGCGGGAGGGCTGGTGCCGTGTGTGATGAATGCGGCCAATGAAGTAGCGGTGCATGCATTTTTAGAGGGAAAGCTCCCGTTTTTAGATATTGTGGCCATGACCCGAGCCGTAGTTGAAGGTTGGAAAGGACCGTCGGGACCACTGAACTTAGAGGCAATTCAAGCAGGCGATCGCTGGGCGCGAGCGATGGCTCAGGACTTGATTTCTGCCCGATCATGAAGGAACCTGGGGGGAGGTGCTCATGGCTACTATCGTTGCATGGATTGTCGTCCTCGGTGTGTTGGTGGCTATCCACGAGCTGGGCCATTATTTCGTGGCCAAGGGATTTGGCATGGGGGTTGATGAATATTCGATAGGATTTGGGCCGGCGTTATGGAAGAGGCGCTGGCGGGGCACGCTCTACGCGCTCAGGGTGGTGCCGTTAGGCGGGTATGTGCGTCTGGCCGGCATGGATCCCAATGTCGAGGCCAATGCCCGCGACTTCCCCAATCGCGCCTTGTGGCAGCGGTTTCTAGTGATTTTTGCTGGGCCGGTCATGAACCTCATTTTGGCCATGGTGCTCTACGCGTTGGCCTTGGGCGCCGTCGGAGTGCCTGTGGCCACGACCACCATCGCTAATACGCTTTCGGGCTATCCTGCCGCTCAGGCAGGCATTCGTCCGGGGGACCGGATTGTCTCGGTGGATGGTCGTCCTGTTCCCACCTGGACTGCCTTAGACGAGAGCATTAAAGCCCATCAAAATCAGCTGATGGTGATTGGCGTGGAGTCGAACCACCATGTTCGGCAGGTTCGCATCCGCACCCGCTATGATGCCGCTGTCCATCAACATCTAATCGGGATACGGCCGGCGGCCACGGGTCTTCGTCTGGGGCCGCTGGCGTCGCTGTCGACCGGGGTGAGCACCACGGTCCAACTGACCGGATCCTGGTTTGTGGCTCTAGTTCACCTCGTCGAAGGCCAAAAGGGAGTGCCTGTGCAAGGGCCGGTCGGGATTGCTCAGGATGTGGGCATCGCCTTGCAGGGAGGCGCTTACTATCTCTTCTTATTGGCGGCCGCCTTATCAGCCAATTTAGGCTTATTTAATATTTTGCCGTTCCCAGTGCTCGATGGCAGCCGACTCTTCTTTCTCGGGTTGGAAGGGGTACGCAAAAAGAAAATGGACCCCGATCATGAGAGTCTCATCTATTTAGTGGGCATGGTGATCTTGCTGCTCTTTGTGATCATTGTCACCTTTCATGATGTGGCTTCCTTGATTAGCCACCGGCTGTCGTCTTGAGGCTGTGAATTCATGATAAGATAAGACTAGCGAGGGGTGGTAGCGTGGAACAGCGTAAAACGACCAAAGCGGTTCGTGTGCGAGACCTTAAAATCGGCGGAGGGGCTCCGGTGGTGGTGCAAAGTATGACCAAGACCGATACTCGCGATGTCAAGGCGACCCTGGAAGAAATTCAGCGCTACGTCGAGGTCGGCTGTGAAATGGTCCGGGTGGCAGTCCTGGACCCGCAAGCGGCCGATGCGGTGAAAGACATTGTCAAGCATTCGCCGATACCGGTAGTGGCTGACATCCACTTTGACTATCGTTTGGCCTTGACCGTGATCAAACACGGGGTGGACAAACTGCGCCTCAATCCGGGAAACATCGGCGATCGCTCAAGAGTCGAAGCGGTGGTCAAGGCGGCCAAAGAACGGGACATTCCGATCCGCATTGGCGTCAATTCGGGCTCGATTGAAAAAGGGCTGTTGCATGATTTGGGGCGAACGGCGGAAACCATGGTGGCCTCCGCGGCCAAGCACATACAAATTTTGAATGATCTGGACTACGATCAGATTGTGGTGTCTTTGAAGGCTTCGGATGTACCGACGATGGTCGAGGCGTATCGACTGATGGCAGAGCGTTATCAATATCCGTTGCATCTGGGAGTGACCGAGGCCGGCACCATTTTTCAAGGGACGATTAAATCAGCGGTGGGCATTGGCACTTTGCTGGCTGAAGGCATTGGTGATACAATTCGAATTTCGTTGACCGCGCCCGGCGAAGAAGAAATCCGGGTGGCCTGGGAAATCTTAAAAGCACTCAAACTGCGCGAACGGGGTGCTAACTTGGTGGCTTGTCCGACCTGCGGACGTCTGCAATTTGATATGTGGCCCGTGACCAACGAATTGGAGCGGAGGTTGGCTAAAATAGCTGAACCCATCACGGTAGCCGTCATGGGATGTGCGGTGAACGGACCGGGAGAGGCCAAAGATGCCGATGTTGGCTTGGCTGGCGGCAAGGATGAGGGACTCATCTATCGCCATGGACGGATGGTGCGCAAGGTGGCCCAAAAGGACATGGTAGACGAATTGTGGAAAGAGATTGAAGACGTGGCCGAGGAGGTACGATTGGGTGGACAAGGCGCTCAAGGAAATCACGCCTAAATCCGAGGATTTTTCGCAATGGTATACGGATGTGGTAAAAAAGGCAGATTTGATGGATTATGCTCCGGTCAAAGGTTTTATTGTGATTCGCCCGTACGCGTACCGCATCTGGGAATTTATTCAGGCTGATTTGGATGCGAGATTTCGCGCCACGGGGCATGAAAATGCGTACTTTCCTTTGCTAATTCCTGAGAGCTTATTAACTCGCGAAGCGGAACATGTGGAGGGGTTTTCCCCTGAAGTGGCCTGGGTCACCATCGGAGGCGGGGAAGTGCTCAGTGAACGCTTGGCCGTCCGACCGACCTCCGAAACCATTGTCGGCGCGATGTATGCGCGTTGGATTCAATCCTATCGGGATCTGCCGGTTTTAATCAACCAGTGGAACAGTGTGGTCCGCTGGGAGAAGTCGACACGTCCGTTTTTGCGGACCACCGAGTTTTTGTGGCAAGAGGGGCATACCGTGCATCGCACTGAGGACGAGGCGGTGCGGGAAGCCGAGCAGCAGTTGGAGGCGTATCGGGGGTTAATGCAAGAAGTGCTGGCCATTCCTGCGGTCTCCGGGGTCAAGAGTGCTGGGGAACGATTTGCGGGAGCGGTGGAGACTTATACCTTAGAGGCCTTAATGGGCGACGGCAGAGCGCTGCAGGCGGCCACATCTCATTTCTTAGGGCAAAATTTTTCCAAGGCGTTCGATATCCAGTTCTTGGATGAAGACGGTGCGTTAAAGTATGGATGGACCACATCATGGGGTGCTAGCACCCGGCTGTTGGGCGCTTTAATCATGGTCCACGGCGACGACCGCGGGCTCAGACTGCCGCCGCGGGTGGCTCCGATTCAGGTCGTCATCGTACCCATTGGCAAAGGCGGAGAACGGGCACAGATTGTGGAATATTGCCATGCCTTGAAGAAGCGATTGGATCCGTCCACTCGGGTAATGGTCGATGATCGAGACGAATTTACTCCGGGCTATAAGTTTAACGATTGGGAGATGCGCGGGGTTCCGCTGCGTCTTGAGGTCGGACCGAGAGATGTGGCGGCAGGCCAGGTGATGGCATCGAGGCGGGATGGGGGAGCCAAGTTCGCCATCGTTTCCTCTGAGTTGGAAAGAGCGGTAAGCGTGGTGCTCGATGAAATTCAGCACTCACTGTATGCACAAGCCCTAGCCAACTTGAAAGCCGGGAGTTGGGAGATCACGGATTACCAAGAAGCGTTGGCTAGAGATCGACGGGGATTTTTTTACGGCGATTGGTGTGGCGAGGAAGCGTGTGCCGCTCATCTCCAAGAGGAGACGAGTATGACCATTCGCTGTCTTCCGTTAGGACTGTCGCCCGCATTGACCGGCTGTGCGGTTTGTCATCAACCCAGCCGGCATCGGGTGGTATTTGCGCGCGCCTATTAACCGTGGTCTGCACGGGATGGATCGGAGATAGCCAAATGCGAGACCGGGTGGCCGCGATCATCCCGGCGTTCAATGAAGAAGGCAACATCAGCAATGTGCTGCGTGTGCTGCGGACGGTACCCGAGGTCGACCAAGTCATCGTGGTGAACGATGGCTCCTGGGACCATACCTCGGAAGTCAGCCGGGCGCTGGGTGCCGATGTGGTTGAACTGGCCGAAAATATGGGAAAAGGCGCGGCCATGAAGGCTGGAGTTGAGCGTGCCGATGCGGACGTCGTGTTGTTTTTGGATGCCGACCTGATCGGCCTGACCGTGGATCATGTTCGCAGCCTTTTGCAACCGATTTTAGATGAGGAATACGAAGCGACCGTGGGTATCTTCGAGGGTGGGCGGCCGACCACCGATTGGGCACAAGCATTGGCCCCATTTTTGTCTGGGCAGCGGGCGTTGCGTCGAGGCTTGATGAGTGATGTGGGCAGTAATCTTGATGAAGCGCGCTTTGGGGTGGAACTTCAGATTCACCGTCAGTTGAAACGCCTGGGCAAGGTGCCGAAAGAGGTGGTCTTGCAAGATGTTTCTCAAGTTATGAAAGAGGAAAAATTGGGCCTAGTCAAAGGATTGGCTGCGCGTATGAAGATGTATTGGGAAATTATCCGGGAAATACCGAGAATTTAGGAGGTTTCGAGGTGCATTCGCGTTTGGCTGAGTGGTGTCGCAGCCGAGGTTTAGGTGAATTCCAGGCGATTCCGGTGTTGGTGGAAACCAAAGGGGACGGTCTCATTTGTTACCTGCCTGCCGCCTTAAAGGACGAACACACAGCAGCATTAGGGCAGGTGTTGAGCGACCTGATGGGAGTGCCTTGCTCTGTGCAGGCGTATCCGTGGCCGGCCGATCCGGTCAAGCGGCTTCGCCGCTTGTGGCGGCTGGACGGGGCTCAGTTTGATGCCCTCATGGTGGATGATTCGGTTGCCGGTGACGGACGGGAAATTCGGGTGGTCTTTCCCAACGCTATTGCCGAAAGTCTTTTTCAGCGCTGGGGAGGCGAGGCGAGAATCCGTCAATGGTGGCCCGAGGCCCCGACTTTTGCCTTTTCGGTGGCTGCGGCGGTAGAGGTTGCGCCTGCCGCTCCGGTGTTTTTGCCGGATCGAGACGCCCGTGAGGATCGACCGCGAGTGGGTCAAGGGGTGCCTCAGGAAGAGCCCCGGCCGATACGGGATTTGGCCGACAGCGGAACAGCGACTGTCGAAGGCGAAATTTTCGCGGTGAATGTACGCGAGGGACGAGACAAGTTGTTGCATGTAGTGCTGTCCCTGACCGATGGCGTATCCGCTATACGTTTGCGCGCCGATCAACGCCGAGGTCAAGAGGACTTCTGGGCTGGTGGCTTTACCCGGGGGCAATGGATTCGCGCTCGTGGCAACCTTGAAGTCGACAAGTTTACGGAAGAGATTGTGCTCAGAATTCGCGACGCAGGCGTAATTGAGGCGCCGCCCGCTCTTCAGGACGGAGTTGGTGGCGAGGGCCGGATCGAACTGCACCTGCATACGAAAATGAGTGCGATGGACGGTTTGAATGAGGTTGCTGAGGCTTTTCAATTGGCCCAGTCGCTGGGCCATCGGGCGTTGGCGATTGTGGACCACGCAGTGGCCCAGGCCTATCCAGAAGCAGAAATCTGGGCCGAAAAAACCGGAGTGCGCGCGATTTATGGCATTGAAGTCAATATGCTTGACGAGGTCGAAGTCTTGACCGGACCGGCTTTGGAGGGACAGTTTTCCGATCAGACCATGGTGGTAGTGGACGTAGAGACCACGGGACTCACCCCCCGCAGTCACGAGGTGATTGAAATTGGAGCCGTAAAAGTGGTTCGGGGAGAAATTGCGGAACGATTTCATCGCATGGTGCGCCCCTCGCGCACGGTGTCCAAGACTTCGTACGAGATTACCGGCATCCGACCGGAGGAATTGGCGGATGCATTGCCCGAAGACGCGGTGTGGCCGGAATTTTTTGAGTTTTGTCGGGGGTCCGTGTTAGCGGCGCACAATGCACGATTTGACATGGGTTTTTTGCAGGCCAGCTATCGACGCTACGTCTCGCATCCCTGGCCGTATGCCGTGTTCGATTCGTTGGCATTGGCTCGTTTGGCCCGACCGGAATTAAAGAGCCACGGTCTCGGTCCGCTAGTCAAAGCCTTCGGCGTCCCGCTGTCGCAACACCATCGAGCATTAGCGGATGCTGAGGCCACCGCCGCCGTCATTGGCAAGCTGTTGCCCGTGCTGGAAGAAAAGGCCGGAGATGAGGGTTGGCTGCGTCAGCCGCATGCTCTGGCCTATACTCTTGGTCGACCAACGCCGGTGGTGGTGTTGGTCAAGGACCAAGATGGAATCGAACCTCTTTATCGTCTAATCAGCCAATCGCATCTTGAATCTTTTCATTATGTGCCCCGCATTGCCAAAGCGGAATTGGTGAAGCACCGGGCGCACTGGCTGTTGGGAAGTCCCGGGCACGGAGGAGAACTGCAAGAAGCCTATTTTCGCGGCGCCAGCGACGAAACCCTGACCGCATTGGCAGACTGGTACGACTATTGGGAAGTGATTCCGTTAGATGCCGAGCACACGTTGTTGGCTGAAGAGAATTACGGGGACATGACCACGGCCATCGAGTCCCAAAGGGCGCTGATTGAGCTCGGTCAACGCTGTGATAAGCCGGTGGTCGCCGTATCGGATGCCCATTATTTGCGTCCAGAGCAAAAGATATTGCGAGATATTTTGGCTGAAACAGCCAAGGGGGAGCTTCATCAACGCTCGGCGAATCTTTTCTATCGAACCACGAGGGAAATGTTGGACAGCTTTGCCCCTTTGGGCGAAGAGACGGCGCGTCGGGTGGTCATCGACGAGCCGAAGGCTTTGGCGGAAAAGATCGGCCCGGTATCTCCCATTCCCAAGGGACTTTTTGCTCCGACCATGCCCGACGCGGAAGCGGTCGTATCGACCCTGCCTAAAGAGGAAGCCGTCCGCTTATATGGCGATCCCTTGCCAGCAATTGTAGCCGAACGGCTGGACAAAGAAGTTAGTTCCATCGTGAACAATGGGTTTTCCGTCAGTTATTATATCGCCCATCTATTAGTCAAGAAGTCGCTCAGGGATGGATATCTGGTCGGATCCCGGGGGTCGGTCGGATCGTCACTGGTGGCCACATTGCTGCAGATAACGGAAGTGAACCCGCTGCCGCCGCATTATCGCTGTAGTCGCTGTCAATGGAGTGACTTTAGCAATGATGACGGCGTGGGCTCTGGCTTTGATTTGCCGGATAAGGATTGTCCGCGCTGCGGCCAACCCCTGCTGGGTGATGGCCACGATATCGCTTTCGAAACGTTTTTAGGGTTTGAAGGCGATAAAGTGCCGGATATTGATCTGAACTTCTCAGGCGAGTACCAATCGGAAATTCATCGCTATACCGAGGAATTGTTCGGCAAAGGACATGTCTTTCGCGCCGGAACCATCGCTACCGTAGCTGCCAAAACCGCATTCGGCCTGGTCAAAGCCTGGGAACGGGAAACGGGGAGAACCCTAAAACCGGCGGAGGTGGACTGGTTCGCCGACGGTTTGACCGGGGTCAAAAAGACCACCGGCCAGCATCCCGGGGGGGTGATGGTCGTCCCCCAAGACCAGGATATCCACCATTTTTGTCCGGTCCAACGTCCGGCCGACAAGAGCGATTCCGATGTGGTGACGACCCATTTTGACTACCACGCGATTGAGGGTCGGTTAGTGAAATTGGACCTCTTGGGTCATGATGATCCGACGGCGATTCGGTTGCTGCAGGAACTGACAGGAATTGGGCCGGACCAGGTGCCGTTTCGGGATGCAGAGACGCTGAGCCTGTTTAGCGGTGTGCAGGCGCTCGGAGTCACCCCGGAAGCGATTGGCAGTCCGGTTGGCAGTTTAGGCATCCCTGAATTTGGGACTTCGTTTGTTCGAGGCATGTTGACTGAGACTCATCCGGCCTCGTTTGCGGACTTGGTACGCATTTCAGGCATTTCTCATGGCACAGAAGTGTGGACCAATAACGCACAGAACATCATACGCAGCGGCCAGGCGACTCTGTCTGAAGTCATCGCGACCCGTGACGACATCATGCTGTATTTGATTCACCGCGGTTTGGAACCAAAGACTGCCTTTAGCATCTCGGAATCGGTGCGCAAGGGCCGAGGCCTGAGCCCTGAGTATGAGCGCCGGATGCGAGAGCAGGGCGTGCCCGACTGGTATATTGAATCGTGTCACAAGATCAGCTATCTCTTTCCTAAAGCCCATGCTGCCGCTTATGTCATGATGGGATGGCGAATCGCTTGGTTCAAGGTGCATCAACCCGCCGCTTATTACGCGACCTATTTTTCGGTACGGGCCTCCGATTTTCCCGATGAAGCGGCTCTGGGCGATATCAAAACAGTCATTCAGGCGATGCGTCTCATCGAAGAGAAGGGTAACGATGCCAGTCCCAAAGAGCGGGGAATGGTGACCGTGTTAGAGGTGGTGCGGGAAATGATGGCTCGTGGCCTACGGTTTTTGCCGGTCGATTTGATGCGATCGCATGCCAGCCGATTTCTCATCGAGGAGGATGGGCTGCGCATTCCTTTCAGCGCTTTGAGCGGTTTGGGTCAGTCGTTAGCCGAGAGCATTGTGGAAGCCAGGCAGCAATCTGAGTTCTTGTCCATTGCCGATCTTAGAGAACGAGCCCATGTCAGCAAGCCCGTGGTGGAACTGTTGCGTCGGCAGGGAGCACTCAAAGATCTGGGGGAGTCTAGTCAATTGACCTTTCTTTGACGTCGGCGACCATCTGGGCTGACGGCGCCGGGCGCGGACTCGAAGGGGTCATGGGCGCTCGGTGAGCGCTGGCCCGGCCCAAATTATCCCATTTTGGCAGGGTGCATCAGATTGACCAATGCGCTGCACCCGGACTCCGCCAATCAAGACTCGGGGCCCGGACGGCCCACGATCTCACCGGACTGCGGGTGATCGGGTGGTTAAAGGCCGTGGAAGACGCCAAGTCAAACGATTTGGCCGCCGCCTCCCCAACCTCGCGCCGGGGCCCAAGGCCAGCCGAAAAAGAACAAGGCGACGGGGGCAAGGGTTCTAAGCCCCCATCGCCTGCTTTGATGCTTTGATGGGATTATGGCGTGGAACCAGAATGGATAACGTGCACGGGAATGCCGACTTCCGTGGCCAGACGGATTAGGTGGTCGGTTCCGGGACTCGGTCCGTCTAATCGAAAAGCAATCACTTGATCTATCCCCATTCGGAGCATGGCTCGATTGCGCACATTGCGGGCATTTTCTCCATACTTTGACCATTCTACCGGAAAGGCTACCACCGAGAGTCTGCGCTTGCTGGTTTCTTCGGCTAACAAGGCTTCGAAAGCGGTGGCCCCGGTGCCATGGATGATACGAACATCCGGACCGAGATGATCTAACGTTCGGTGTAGCGTAGTGATATCGGTCCAATCACGGCTACCGCACAATAACACTGTCTGGGCCATGGGCCTCTTCCTCCTTGGACGTCTGCGCGGCGCGAGGTTCAGATTGCTTGCCCGCTGCTTTATGCTCTACCATAATTCCCATTGGTGTCGCCGACAATGGTGCGCGCCAATGGTTACGCACTGGTTGATGCAAGGGTTTTTGTGTACACGGTTTGGATTCGACAATGAACGGCCGATTCCTGCCCGAAGAGGCGCAACATCATGACAACCCTGCTCCACTGAGCAGAAGGGCAGATATCTCGGCTGAGGTCGGGGGTTGGGCGCCGAAGTGAGAGCGAGGCGGTGAGGGAAGGTGGCAGCGAAAAGGTTCGCGGATCTCGAACATTCTTGGCCAATGATGCTCTGTTGTCGAACCAGCGTTGTGGTATCAGCGCGATTGTGGTACCATTGAATCGTTGTCGTTCTCGGGTTTTGGGCGGTTGCCTCAGGCTGACCGACGGGTCAGAAACCTAAGCTGGTAGACGCTCGAATTCGGAGTGGGGGGATTTTTGCCCACTCTTTTCGCTTGAGAAGGGCCCATCGAGGTTTTCACGTTGACAAGGAGGTTCGCCCATGAACGCCGAGTTGCTAAGCGCACTGGAGGATTTGGAACGCGAAAAAGGCATTGATAAAGAAGTGCTCTTTCAGGCCATCGAGTCTGCCCTGATTTCGGCGTATCGTCGAAATTTTGGATCGGTCCAAAATGTGCGAGTTGGCATTGATCGGCTGTCCGGGCAGACCCAGGTCTTTGCGCAAAAGACGGTAATAGAAAACGTGACCGACCATCGACTGGAAGTGTCCGAGGACGAAGCACGGGAGATTCTTCCGGGTGCCATGCCCGGAGACGTGGTAGAGTTTGAAGTGACGCCGAAAAATTTTGGACGCATCGCGGCTCAAACCGCGAAGCAAGTCATTGTGCAAAGGATTCGTGAGGCCGAACGCGGTCTTATTTACGAGGAATATTCCAATCGTGCCGGAGATATCGTTTCCGGGATTGTCCATCGTGGAGAACGTGGTCTTATTTTTATCGATCTCGGTCGGACGGAAGCCATTATGATGCCGAGCGAACAAGTATCGTCGGAAATGCTTCGCCCGGGGGAACGGGTCAAGTTTTATGTGGTGGAAGTCAAAAAGACGACAAAGGGTCCGCAAGTCTATTTGTCGAGAAGTCACCCCGGGCTTATCAAGCGTTTGTTTGAGCTCGAAGTGCCTGAGATTCACGATGGGGTGGTCGAGATTAAGGGGATCGCCCGCGAAGCGGGGGCGCGAACTAAGATATCGGTTTGGTCGGAAGATGAGAATGTGGATCCGATAGGGGCTTGCGTAGGCCCGAACGGTGCCCGAGTGAAAACGATCGTTCAGGAACTTCGCGGAGAAAAACTAGACATTATTCGCTGGGACGACGATCCCGTGGCCTTGGTAGCCAATGCGTTGTCGCCAGCGCATGTGACCGATGTGCAAATTGACACGCTTAGCCGGGTGGCGCGAGTGATAGTGCCTGACAATCAGTTATCCCTAGGGATTGGCAAAGAAGGGCAAAATGCCCGGTTGGCTGCCCGGCTGACCGGATGGAAGGTAGACATTCATCCGGAGTCACAGACCGGTCACGGAGGTTGGTAGGCGGTGAAGACCCGAAAGATACCGATGCGCACCTGTGTTGCTTGCCAAACCAAGCGTCCCAAGCGGGAACTGGTCCGGGTGGTGCGAACGCCTAACCATGAGTTGGTGTTGGATAAAAAAGGAAAGGTGTCCGGGCGCGGTGCCTACGTTTGTGGAACGCGGGCCTGCATTGAACAGGCGGTGAAGACTAAGCGTCTTGAGCGTGCCTTGGAAGTCGCCATGACGGATGAGATGGTGAGCGCATTGTATCGGGATCTCGAGGGAGCGGAAGACCATGGCGACTTGGCTTAATTGGTTGGGTTTGGCGCGCAAAGCGGGCAAGTTGGCTCCCGGTTCGCATCAGGTAGAAATGGCGCTAAAGTCCGGGCAGGTAGCTCTCATTGTGGTCGCCGAAGACGCAGGCACGTCGGTATATCGCAAGTATCACCTGTGGGCCCAAGATCTTAAGGTCCCGGTTGTACGGGCAGGAATGAAGGTCGACTTGGGCTCGGCGATTGGAATGGGACCGCACGCGATTCTTGCGATCTTAGATGTGGCATTAGCCAAAAAACTGTGGATGGCCATGGGAAAGCAAATAGGGGGGATGGAGTTTGGCGGACAAAGACAAGGACAAAATTCGGGTGTACGAACTGGCCAAAGAACTCAAATTGGACAGCAAGCGCCTGATCGATCTACTGCATCGACTGAAAGTCGAAAACATCAAGAACCACATGAGCACAGTGGAACCAGAGGCGGTGCTAACGGTTCGCGATATCATGCAAGGCAAACTGCCTCCGGAGCCAAAACCGGCGACTCCAACCGGGGTCATGGCACCCCCTCCGTCGAGCGAGGCGGCTCCGAACACCAGCCAGCCGCCGAGCATGCCCGCAGGAGCCAATCCGAGAGCCGCCAGTCCGGGTACCCGTCAAGGGGCGGTAAGCCCTCGCCCCGCCGGATCACCAAGCAGTCGTCCGGTCGGCTCCGCGAGCAATCGTCCGGCCCAAAGCGCTCGCCCCACTAATCCGTCGCGACCCTATGGCAGTCGTCCCCCAGCGTCGTCTGATTCCCGACCCCAGAGTTCGGGTTATCAAGGTCGATCGCCGGCACGTAGCGGCCCGAGTGGGGACCGTTCGGGCTCCGCTCCCTATCGACCGACGGCACCAGGATCGCCGCGGCCAAGCTATGGAAATCGGGACAATCGTCCCCCTGGCGCCGGCCAAGGATCATCTGGCCCTCGGCCGGCCCGACCGGGTGGGGGGCCGTCGCAAGGCGGACCAGCCCGGCCCGGATCGACGAATCGACCGCCGGCTCCGGCTGGAGGACGGCCGACTCGGCCTTCTAGCCCTGGCGCTCAGGCGCCCCAGCCGGGACGGCCTGGACCCAATCGGCGGACCAACACCAGTCCCAATCCCAGGGATCGGTCGCGGAGCAATCGGCCCCCAGAACGGGGTGCGAGGGATTGGGACGAGGCACAGTTTGGCAATAAGCGCAAATCCAAACACCGAAGTGGTGTACCCCGCCATGAGACCAATATGCCGCCGGTGCAACGCCGAGCAATCATCAGTGGGCCGATTATGGTGAAAGAATTGGCGGACCAATTAGGGGTGAAGAGCAACGAGTTAATCAAGCGTCTCATTGGTCTTGGGGTCATGGCTACAGTGAACCATGATCTAGACCGGGAAACCGCGGTGATTGTGGCTACCGAGTATGGTGCCGAGGTTGAAGAACGCGCCAGTGTGGAAGAACGCGAGGAAATCCTGATTCAAGGAGCCGAAGATACCCAAGAATCCTTGCAATCGCGACCTCCAGTGGTGACGGTAATGGGCCACGTGGACCACGGCAAGACCTCGCTGTTAGATAGGATTCGGTCAAGTCGGGTGACCCAATCGGAGGCAGGCGGGATTACTCAGCACATTGGGGCCTCGGTCATTTCTTGGCACGATCATGAGATCGTCTTTCTGGATACTCCTGGCCACGAAGCGTTTACGGCGATGCGGGCCCGTGGGGCTCAAGTGACGGATTTAGCCGTCTTAGTCGTAGCCGCGGATGACGGGGTCATGCCGCAGACGATAGAGGCGATCAATCATGCTAAAGCAGCAGGTGTGCCCATGGTGGTGGCGGTCAACAAGATTGATGTGGATGGTGCACAACCGGACCGAGTGAAAACCGAACTGACCCAGCACGGCGTGGTGTCGGATGATTGGGGTGGCGATACGATGGTGGTGCCGGTGTCTGCGCGCACCGGGGAAGGGCTTGATCAGTTGCTGGAGGCGATTGTGCTCCAAGCTCAGTTGTTGGAACTGCAAGCCAATCCCGACCGTCCAGCGCAGGGCGTGATTATCGAGGCAAAGCTGGATAAAGGCCGAGGTCCTGTGGCTACCGTATTGGTGAAACGGGGAACGCTTAAGGTCGGGGATGTGTTCTTGGCGGGAACCGTGTTTGGTCGAGTACGAGCGCTGTTGACCGATCAAGGGGAGCGCATCGCGGAGGCTGGGCCTTCGATTCCGGTCGAGGTCTTAGGGTTTAACCAGCTTCCCGATGCTGGCGATGACTTTGTCATCCTCACCGATGAGCGTCAGGCCAAAGATATCGCTGATGCTCGCGCGGAACGTACGCGTCGGGCTGCCGATGAAGGTACGCGCGGAGTTTCGTTGGATGAGTTTTACCAACGACTAAAAGACGAAGAGGTCCGCGATCTCAATCTGGTGATTAAAGCGGATGTTCACGGTTCGTCGGAAGCGTTGTCGCAGTCGCTCAGTAAGTTATCTCATTCTGAGGCCCGAGTTCGGGTGTTGCATACCGGAGTGGGTTCCATTACCGAGACCGACGTCATGCTGGCTCAGGCATCGGGAGCGATCATCATTGGCTTCGGGGTGGGATTGGAGTCGAAGGCAAGGCAGATTGCTGAGCGAGAGCATGTCGACGTCCGTACCTATCGAGTGATTTATGAGATTATCGAGGATGTTGAGCGCGCCCTCAAGGGGATGTTGTCGCCCAAATTCCAGGAAATCATTTTGGGCCGAGCCGAAGTCCGGGAGGTTTTTCGAGTGCCTCGAATCGGTGCGGTTGGGGGCTGTTATGTGGTGGATGGCAAGGTCTTGCGCACTGCTCAGGTTCGGCTTTTGCGCGATGGAGCAGTGATTCACGAAGGGCCGATTGCTTCGCTCAAGCGGTTTAAGGATGACGTCCGCGAAGTAGCGTCGGGGTTTGAGTGCGGGATAGGGCTTGAACGATTCAATGACATTAAAGTGGGCGACGTCATGGAGGTCTTTACTGAAGAAGAGGTAAAGGCCAGTTAGGTAGGTGACCCAGTGCAAAACACTCGGGCAGAACGGGTAGCGCAAATGATGCAGCGTGAGCTGGGAACAATGATCCAGACCGAGTTGAAGGATCCGAGGATCGGATTTGCCTCCATTACTCGGGTCGAGGTCAGCCGCGATTTGAGTGTCGCCAAAGTGTTCGTGAGCGTTTTGGGTTCTGCCCAAAACGCTCATCAGACCATGGAGGGATTGACTCACGCCGTGGGATTTCTCAGAGGCGAGGTGGGTCGTCGGTTGAAGTTGCGTCATGCGCCAGAACTCGATTTTCGCCTTGATGAGTCTATTGAGAAAAGCATGGTGATTCAACGACTGATGCACGATCTTCACGGTCCCGACGAGCATGAGTAAAGGCACGGTCAACGGATGGTTGAATGTGCTTAAACCGGTCGGTATGACCTCGTTCGATGCGGTGCGAGCGGTTCAAAAGATAGTCGGAACCCAAAGGGTCGGGCACGCCGGGACGCTGGATCCTGATGCGATAGGGGTATTGCCTATGGCAGTCGGTGCGGCCACCAGGCTGCTCGAGTGGTGCGATGATGTGCCCAAAGTATATCGAGGCTGGATGGTGCTAGGATCGTTAACCACCACCGGAGATGCTGGCGGTGTTTTGAATGCGCAGTCGGGCTTGCCGTATCCTGATCTGCAAAATATCGAGTGGGCGTTGCCATTTCTGATGGGATCGATCCTCCAGACTCCCCCTCAAGTTTCCGCGTTAAAACAACGCGGGCGCACCCTCCACGATTTGGTTCGTCAAGGTCGGTCGGTGTGGCCAGGGCCTCGGCGCGTCGAGGTGTATCGCCTGGAGATTATTCAGGGTTCGTCAAGCCGCTGGCAGGTGGAGGCCGAGGTCGGCAAGGGGACCTATATGCGCTCTTTGGTTCGAGACCTAGGGGATATTTTAGGTCATGCGTCTCACCTCGAGGCATTGGAACGAAGGCGAGTAGGGGTCTATCGGTGGGAACAAGGGGTCCCGCTGGCGGACCTTGGCCAGCACTGGCGGGATCTGCTTAAGCCAACCGCATGGGGGCTTTGCATCCCCCGGGTGTGCGTAGATCGGGAGCGTTTGCCGGTGATTGCTCACGGGCAGCCGATATTGGATTGGCATGAACTGGAAAATTATCGAGGCGAGGTGGCGTTGGTGGCAGGCTCCGAGGTCGTGTCTGTCGTCGCGGGACCTCCCTGGAAGTATCGCAAGGTATTGATTCATGCGATCGGGGAGGGCATCGATGGATAGAGTGAGCCAGGGTAACGTGGTCACTATCGGAAATTTTGACGGAGTGCACCGCGGGCATCAGCAATTGATCGAATGCGGGCGGCGCCAGGCGGAGCAATTGGGAGTGGATTTGGTCGCGGTGACCTTTGATCCCCATCCCCGGACGGTGCTCAGATCGGAGCCTACGCGTTCTTTTATTATTACCAATACCGCTGAGAAACAAGTCTTGCTCAAGCGATTAGGAGTATCTCGGGTCGATGTTATAGCTTTTACGCGAGAATTTTCTGAAATGACCGCGCACGCGTTTTTGGATGAAGAAATCGGCCAACGGTTGAAATCTCGAATGGTGGTAGTGGGGCACAACTTCACGTTTGGGCGGGGCGGTCAGGGTGCGCCGGAATTGCTGCAACATTGGGGCCAAGAGCATGGCGTAGAGGTGGAGGTTCTCGATCCGGTGTATGACCTGGGCGGACGACAAATCTCCAGCAGTCGGGTGCGTTCCGCCATCGCTGCTGGAGACTTGGACGAAGCCGCCCAGTTGATGGGGCGTCCGTTTCAAGTGCGCGCGCGCGTCGTGAGTGGGGCCGGAAGGGGACGGAGTATGGGAATCCCTACCGCCAATATGGCGATTGGGATCGATCACGTCATGCCGCCGATGGGGGTCTACGCCGGCTATTGTGTCTTACCTTCGGGGGAAACGGCGGCGGCCGTGGCCAGTTGGGGTCTGCGACCGACTTTTGCCGATTTGGACCAGCCTTTGCTGGAGGTGCACGTGATCGACCGAATCGCTAACCTTACGGGACTGCCGCTGTGGTTTGGGTTTATCCAAAAAATTCGCGAGGAACTATATTTTGACCAGGTGGAGGACTTAGTCCGACGCATGGAAGACGACGTGGCGATAGCACGTGCTGGGTATGATCCTGCCCGATGGAAATAAGATGACCGGTGGAGGGGCCTAATCCGTGGCAGCGTGGAGGCGGAGATACAGCAGGATTCGTGCAATTGCTCCGAGAATAAGGCATGTGCTACAATAAATGCTGCTTGGATTGGGGGCGGAGCATGGAACTCACCGATTTGCGCGATGTCGTGGGTAAAATTTCGGTCATTTGCGTGTCGGGCCAGTTTAAACGTCTTAGGCGAGAACTCGAAGATTTATATCGTCGCGGAGGATTGCCTAAACCGGCGGTTCAGGCTTATCAGGATGCGCTGCTGGCGATCTTAGCAGAAGAGGACTCTGTTCCTCAGGTCGAAGTCCACTAGAGTGAGTAGAGGGGAGGATTAGCATGGCATTGTCCGAAGCCAAGAAGCAAACGGTCATTGAAGCCCATCGCATGCATGAGACGGATACGGGATCACCAGAAGTGCAGATTGCGCTGTTGACCGAGAGAATTTTGGAGTTGACCGAACATCTGAAAATCCACAAGAAAGATCACCATTCGCGTCGAGGATTGTTGCAGATGGTGGGGCAGCGGCGAGCGTTTTTGAACTATCTTCATTCAAAAGATGTGCGTCGGTATCATCAAATTGTGGCTGATTTAGGATTGCGAAGGTAGAGCGGGCTAGCCCGCTCTTTTCCGTATGAGTGCGTCGTTGTAGGATATACTATCTTAAGTAGAATATGGGAGGACAAATATGGTACAGACCACCGAATTGATTCTCGGCGGGCGTACGATGCACTTGGAGACAGGCCGCTTGGCGAGGCAAGCCAATGGGGCGGTTTTGGTCCGCTATGGAGAGACGGCGGTATTAGTCACTGCTACCGCGTCCAAAAATCCCCGCGAAGGCATCGATTTTTTCCCGCTGACGGTAGATGTTGAGGAACGTCTTTACTCTGTCGGAAAAATCCCCGGGGGGTTTATTAAACGAGAAGGACGTCCGAGCGAACGTTCAATCCTGTCCGCACGCTTGACCGATCGCCCGATTCGCCCGCTATTTCCTGAGGGATTTCGAAACGACGTGCATATCGTTTCGACGGTGCTCTCAGTGGATTATGATCACTCGCCCGAGATTTGCACCATGGTCGGAGCTTCTGCAGCATTAAGCGTTTCCGATATTCCGTTTGACGGCCCCATTGGTGCGGTTGAGGTAGGCTTGGTGGATGGGGAGTTTATCATTAATCCAACCTCGGCTCAGGCCAGAGTCAGTCGGTTGAAGTTGATGATTGCCGGCACCGAGACCGCGGTGCTTATGATTGAAGCCGGAGCGGATTTGATATCCGAAGCGGAGATGCTGGAAGCGATTTTTTTTGGACACCGAGAAATCCAAAAAATTGTAGCCGGGATTAAAAATTTCCAAACGATCGCGGGAAAGCCCAAGACCGAGTTTGCCACCTTTGTGCCCGATCGAACTTTCGTCGAGGCGGTCAGAGAGCGAGCAGAGGCACGACTGAGTGCGGCGCTCAGAACGCCCGACAAGTTGGCACGGGAGAAAAACATCGATCGGGTGAACCGCGAGGTGGCCCAGGATTTAGCGGAGGCCTATCCGGAACACGAAGGGCTAATTGCTTCGGTGTTGAAAAAGGTGCTTAAAGAAGTGGTCCGACGCGCCATTATTGTCGAAGGGATGCGACCCGATGGACGTGGCCTGAAGGAGATCCGTCCGATTTCCATTGAGGTGGGCATTTTGCCGCGGGTGCATGGGACCGGGCTCTTTACGCGGGGCCAAACTCAGGCGCTCACCGCGATGACCTTAGGACCGCTCAGCGACCAGCAAATGCTCGATGGGATTGGGGAAGAAGAATCCAAGCGCTATATCCACCACTATAACTTTCCTCCGTTTGCCACCGGGGAAACCGGACCCATGCGCGGCCCGAATCGTCGCGCCATTGGCCATGGAGCGCTTGCCGAACGGGCGCTGGAACCGGTCATTCCTTCCGTCGAGGAATTTCCGTATGCGTTAAGACTGGTTTCGGACATTTTGGAATCCAACGGGTCTAGTTCTATGGCATCGGTGTGTGGCAGCACCTTGGCATTGATGGACGGCGGCGTACCGATTAAGGCGCCGGTGGCGGGGATTGCCATGGGACTGGTGAAAAACGACGAAGGATTTGCGGTATTGACCGATATCCAAGGCATGGAAGATGCATTGGGGGATATGGACTTCAAGGTGGCGGGGACGCGCGATGGCATTTCGGCTATCCAGATGGATATTAAGATCCACGGGTTGGACCAAGAAATCTTGCAATTGGCGTTGGAACAAGCTCGGGACGCGCGTTTGTATATTTTGGACAAGATTGTCGAAACGATTGGCGAACCACGGGCCCAGCTTTCAGCGCATGCGCCGCGCATTGTGACGGTGCACATCGAGCCCGAGAAAATTCGCGAAGTGATTGGCCCGGGAGGCAAGACGATCAACAAGATCATTGAGGCCACGCGAGTCGGTGACAAGAAGGTAGACATCGACATTGATGACGATGGAACCATTTACATTGCTGCGATTAGCGAAGAGATGGCGCAAAACGCTATTGCGATGATTGAGGATTTGACCCGAACAGTGCAAGTCGGAGAAGTGTATGAGGGCCGAGTGACGCGATTGATGAACTTCGGAGCGTTTGTAGAGATCTTGCCCGGCAAAGAGGGCTTGGTGCACGTTTCCCAATTGGCTTACGAACGAGTCAACAGCGTAGAGGACGTCGTCAAAGTAGGCGATGCGTTGGCAGTCAAGGTCATCGAAATCGACCAGATGGGCCGAGTGAATCTCTCGCACAAAGAGACCTTGCCGGTGCCTCCGGGCTATGTGCCGCAAGTGGCGGCGTCTTCAGATCGGGGGCCAAGACGGCCACGTGAGGGGGCGAGACCATCGGGTCCGGGTCGGGACCGACCCGCTCGTTGATCGGAATGGGAGCCTAGTGCTCCTTTGGCACTCGATGTTGATTAGTAGATTTAATGAAACCCACTCGGGACTAGGTATCGTTGAGGTATTGGACCAGCCAGTGGGCGATCAATCAAAGGGACTCCCGCCTGTGAGCGAGAGTCTTTCGATTTTGTAGACCTTTTTTGCGGTCTCGGCCATGGCCCTTAAACCCTCTTGGGCCGCCGAGGATCGTTTTTGGGGGTAGCGTGCGGCCAGGTAGGCGAGGTTCCGACATTCATCGGGCGTTTCCTGGGCGTGCCCCGACGCGGCAAGCCGGGGAAGGTCAGAAGATCGACGGGATATGAAAAAACCTGGGCGGACAGGATGCCCTCTTTTGGGTTCGGCTTTTCAAAGCGAGCGATTTCCATGGGTTGAGGCAAAAGTGGGCGATTTTTAAAGGTATCGATCAATCAGGACCACGTCCAATCGGACGAGATGAGGACAGCAAAAAAGCTGGCCGATGCGAGCCCTGGTAGGCACGGGTCGTTATTGGTGAGCGAGGTTGGGCCGAGTGGCCGTCAGGGTCTATCAGAACGGTCTATCAGCGATGAGCCCTACATAGGACAGAAAGAGGAGGGAAGTCCTATGTGGATACGGGTGGTATCGCTGCGCTCGGATGCAGCTCGAAGATTTTACTTCTTCGCTTTGGCTCTGGCGGCACTCTTGCTGCTGGTTCCGCAGCATACACCAGTACGGGCGGAAGGACATAGCGGGTACACCGGACCGGTGTATCGAGTGATTACAAAAAAGCCCGCTATCGCGCTGACCATCAACGTAGTTTGGGGGACGGAGTTTCTTCCGGCGATCTTGCACACGTTGAGCCAAGATCATGTCAAAGCCACGTTTATGGTAGGGGGTGCTTGGGCGGCCGAGCATCCGGCGTTGGTCCGCGAACTGGAAAAGAGCGGAATGGAGATCGGCAATCACGGCTATGCCCACCGTCATGTCTCTTTGCTATCGTACCAAGCAAACCTCGACGAGATTGAACGCACGAATACGGTCGTTGCCGGAATTACCGGGCACTTGCCTAAAGTATTTGCACCGCCCTACGGAGAATTTAATCAAACCGTTCTCAAAGCGGCGGCCGCCGCCAATATGCCGCTGATTATGTGGACGATTGACACCATCGACTGGCGGGCCACTTCCTCTCCAGCCATGATTGTCAGCCGCGTGCTGCGCCGAGCCGCCGCAGGATCCATCGTGTTGATGCATCCGACGGAGCGAACCGCCCAAGCTCTGCCAGAAATCCTCGCGACCTTGTCTCGCCGCGGGTATCAATGGGTCACGGTGAGCCAACTGTTGACCATGGGGAGCCCAGTCGGCGACGGCTAGGCAGTCTCGAGGGATGCTGATATGATCAGTAGAGAGGTTAGTCAGATGTGGAGGGATGTTGCCGTCGATCGGATGACATTACAATCGGGGTTGCGGGTAGCGTGGGACCCGACCCCGTCGGTAGGTACGTCGGCTTTAGGCCTGTTTATCGATGTCGGTTCACGGGATGAATGGAACGCGGTGTGGGGAGCATCCCATTTTTTGGAACATGCAGTGTTTAAAGGGGCAGGAGCACGCAGCGGCCGGGAGATTGCGGAAGTGGGAGATCGTCTGGGTGCGGAAATCAATGCATTTACTACCAGAGACTATACCTGCTTTTACGGCAAGGCCATGGACCCGATGCTCGATGCGGTGTACGAAGTAATCGAAAGCCTGGTGACCGAACCTTGGTTGGCCGCAGCGGACATTGATCGGGAACGCCAAGTGATTGTTGAAGAAATGCGGGAATCCTATGACGATGCCAGCGATCGTGTGGCCGAAGCCTTGCTTTGGGCCGTATACGACGACCCCGGATTTACGCACGATATTCTCGGAACCCAAACCAGCATCGAGGCGTTGTCGCAACCGTCTTTGCGCCGGTTTCATCAACAGTTCTACGTGCCCTCACGCATGGCCTTGGCCTTGGCCGGGGAGGGGGGCAAAGCGGTGATGGATCGCTTGATCGCGGGAAATGGAGCCGTCGACTCAATGATCCGGATGGCGCCCAAAGTACGGCCTCGCGAAGTGCTCTTGGAAGAGGACCGGGAGCAAGTGCAAGTACTGTTGGGAGTGGTCGCGCCCAACTGGGGCAGCGAGGGGTCATACACCTGTGATTTATTAACGACATTGCTCGGAGGTCAGACCTCATCTCGGCTATGGCAGCGCTTGCGTGAGGAAGAGGGGATTGTTTATTCGGTCGATGCCGATTACCAAGCTGAGCCCGACTGGGCGCTCATGACTATCGGCATCGGCGTTCATCCAAGCCGCCTGGAACAGGCGGTGAGACTCATTGGCGACGAGATTCACCTGGCCATCGTCAACGGATTTAGCGCCGACGAAATCCGTCGAGCCAAGGTCCAGTTGCGGGCGGGACTCTGGTTCGGTCTGGAAACCGTCGATCATCGGATGCTGCATCTCGGTCGGCATCTCCTGCGCCACCGCATTCCGTCGACCATCCCGGAGATGGAAGCCAAAATTGACGCGGTTGAAGCCGAGGATTTAAGTCAGATGATGGGCCAACTGTGGGCGGATTCGACCCAGATTGCGGTGGCCGCCGTGGGGCCGTTAGGGAATATCGTCAATCAAGGCATTAAACATCTATTGTAGCCGAACTCGCATATCTTGGGGTTGGAGGTTCAACCTAACTAGGAGGCGACCGAGGTGCGCTTTAGCGAACTGGCAAGCAAGGAGATTATTAGTCTAACCGATGGATCTCGACTCGGTCCCATTGGCGAGGCGGATTTGGTGTTTGACGAGTTGAGCGGAAGACTGCAAACCATTTTAGTGCCGCCGAAGTCTCGATTTTCACGAACCGGGCAATATACAGAGGTGCCGTGGACGTGTGTCCGAAGGGTGGGTCCTGAAGTGGTGATTATTGATCTTGACGATCTTCATCCCAAAAGGCGGCTATGAACAGCCGCTTGGCTGCGAGGTGGGAGGCATGAGGATGATCGATACGGTGGCAGGCCACTTTCCATTGACAGAGCGCTTGGCCAATATGGTCCGGGCGCTAAAGCGGCTGGGGGTACGCGAAAACGATATTTCAGTGGTCCCCGGGCTCAGGGGATATTCTCGCCATGGTGGGTTTCTGAGCGGCATGGTCCTGGGCGGGAGTGTGGGACTCGTGGTCGGCAGTCTGCCAATTGCCGGAAGGGGAAGTCGCCAGAGTTTCAGCCCCAGCTTAGGCGCGATCAGCGGGGCTTTCCTGGGGGCTATCGCAGGAGCGCTGGTGGACTATGGCTTGTCTCGTCTGCGGGCCGAGGGAAAATATCACCGTCTAGTGAGGGGCCGAATGTTGATTGCGGTGCGTACTCGCCGTGCAGCGGAGGTTGTAACTGCTTGCAATAATTCTGCTATTCCGTATAAGAATGGGGTATTATTCGTTTAGAAGATAGAACCATTCGCCGCCTTAGCCCAGGAGGGAGTCCCGGAATGAAGACGACCATTTTTGGCATCTTGCTCGAGGTCACGCCGGAGCAGGACACGATTCTCCGCCGTCTCATGCGCAAATATGGCTTCATGCTGCGATTTGCCT
>DAHXNH010000286.1 GCA_027365485.1 Clostridiales bacterium | reverse complement strand
CAGCCCAACTACCGCCGAAATCACGACTCTGTCGCAACGGCATACGGGGGATGCGGTCAACCTGGAACGACCTCTCACACTCAACAGTCGCCTCGGTGGCCACCTCGTCCAAGGCCATGTCGACGAACGCGGACAAGTGAGTGCCATCGTTCAACACGGCGATTCGCGAGAAATTACGTTTACGTCGTCTGCCGCGCAGGGCTTAGTCGTCGAAAAGGGGTCTATTGCCGTCGATGGCGTCAGCTTGACCGTGGTCCAACTTGCCCCAGATGGGTTTCAAGTCACTCTGATCCCGCATACGTTATCGCTAACTACGCTTGGCCAACTTCAGGAAGGCAGTCTAGTCAATCTCGAGTACGACCTGATGGCAAAGTACGTTCAGCGTTTAGCTACTCCCTATCTGGGGGCGCTCGAGTTCGCTAAAAGTTTGGGTGCAGCGGCAAGATTTTGATGCAGGTTTAGAGGAGGAAACAGCATGGATAGGACATCTCAAGCGTCGGTTGACCAAGCGATCGGGGCCATTCGCAGCGGTCACATGGTGATCGTGGTCGATGACCAACAGCGGGAAAACGAAGGGGATCTGGTTATGGCCGGCAGCCTGGTGACGCCCGCCGCAATAAATTTCATGGCTCGGTTTGGTCGCGGGTTAATCTGCGTACCGATGACTCACGAACGCCTAAAAGACTTAGGCCTTCCACCCATGACCCCTTCACCCGAGGATTCGATGCGCACCGATTTTACCATCTCTGTCGATGCTCGACTGGGCACCACGACCGGAATCTCGGCTGGCGACCGGGCCAAGACGATTCAGGTCCTGGCTGATCCTTCCACCCAAGCCGATGACTTGGTGCGGCCCGGTCATATGTTTCCCCTGCGCGCCAAGGAGGGCGGCGTGCTTCGCCGAGCAGGTCATACCGAAGCAGCGATTGACCTCGTCCGCCTCGCCGGCCTCAATCCAGTGGCTGCCATCTGCGAAATCATGAACGATGATGGCACCATGGCACGAAGGCCAGACCTCGTCGGCTTCGCCAAAGAGCACGACCTGCTCCTCATTTCTATCGCCGACCTAATTCGCTATCGCGTTGCTCGCGAGACTGTGGTTTTCCGTGAAGACCAAGCCCATCTTCCCACTCGTCACGGAACCTTTGAAGCGTACGCTTACAGCGAAGCGAATGGCAACCTCACCCATCTCGCGCTTGTGCGCGGGGAGATTGACCCCAGTCAAGACGATCCGGTCCTAGTGCGTCTGCACTCCGAATGCCTGACTGGCGATACTCTGGGTTCCCTCCGCTGCGACTGTGGCGAACAGCTGGAACAAGCCCTTGACCTCATCGCCAGCCAGGGTCGCGGCGTCTTAGTGTACTTGCGACAAGAGGGTCGGGGAATCGGATTGGCAAACAAGATCCGATCGTATGCTCTACAAGATCGCGGCTACGATACCGTCAGCGCCAACCTCGCCTTGGGCTTTCCTGCGGACCTTCGCGACTATGGAATCGGCACCCAGATCCTGTTAGATTTGGGTATACGCCGCGTTCGTCTATTGACTAACAATCCCGAGAAATTGTCGGCCCTCAAGCAATACGGCTTGGATGTGGTCGAACGGATACCCCTGCAAATTGCCTCTCGCCCCGAAAACGAACGCTATTTGGAGACTAAACGCACGCAGATGGGACACTGGCTCACGCCTAATGCGGAGGCTCATCCGAAGGATCCAAGCACCGACTCTCAGCCTGTGCCCGTTTCACAACCAGTTTCTGGAGGAGTGTGAAGAATTTTATCATGGCCGAATATCAAGGATTTTTAAGGGTTGATCCCTCCGCCCGGTTTGCGATTGCAGTCAGTCGGTTTAACCTTCGCATCAGCGAACGCTTATTACAGGGAGCACGCACTCAGTTAGAGCGCCATGGAGTCGATGCTGAAGCAATTGATGTCATCTTTGTACCCGGTGCTTTTGAATTAGGCGGAATCGTCAGGCGCCTGATAGAGGGCCCTTACGCGGCAGTCATCGCACTCGGCGCGGTCATTCGCGGCGAGACGCCCCACTTCGATTATGTAGCCGGCAATGCGGCCGCAGAACTTAGCCATTTGGCCCAAAACGGAAGAGTTCCGGTCATTTTCGGAGTCTTAACCTGTAATACCATGGACCAAGCTGACGACCGCGCCGACGGCAAGGCCGGTAATAAGGGCGTAGAAGCGGCCTCCGCGGCCATCGAAATGGCTGACCTATACCGTCGACTCGACCAAGCAGGCATTACCCACTAGATTCCGGGGTATAACTACCATTGTCAAAGCGGATGCTCACTTCGCCGGCCTCGACCCGGCGAAGTCGCTGTCCCTCGACTTCAACCAACAGAGCGCCATCGCTCGCAATATCCCGAGCGCGACCAGTGAACAGCACATGACCGGACTCCTGCACTTGAACCGCCTGGTTTAGCGTGAGAGAACGCTCGCGCCAGGCCGTCAAGATAGGCAGGGAACCATCCGTCAGCCAGGATTCGTACCAAAACTCGAGGCGTTCAGCCATATGCGCATAAAGTTGCACCCGGTCCACCGCGCCTTGGGCCGCCGTAGCCAAGGTGATGGCGTTGCCGAATGCGTCCGGCATCGTGCCGAGCACGTTGACACCAATGCCAATCACCGCCCAAGGCTGGGACGTATGACCCGCTTCCACTAAAATACCGGCGCATTTCTTTTGCGACACCAAGACATCGTTAGGCCATTTCAATCGCGGATCGAGCCCGGTTTCGCGCCTAATTGCGTCGGATAGCGCCACTCCTACCAACAGGCTGAGGATCCCCGACAACTGGCGCCCAGGGTAGACCAAAAAGGAGGTATAGAGCCCGTCTATCGGAGGCGACCACCACGGTCGACCCAACCGGCCTCGACCTTCGGTTTGTTCATCGGCCACGACGGTTGCGCCCAGAGGAACGTTTTCTTCGGCGAGACGGGCCTTCAAATATTGATTGGTGGACGCAATGGACGGAAAATACTCTAAGTCTCGCCCCATCCACCGAGTCCTTAGTTCGTTACTCCAGTCGGCGGCATTCATAGGCTTTGGTCCATGGGCGATCCGTCGTCAATAGACCCCAGGCAATAGAGACGCTGATCTTTGACTTGGTCCACAGCGCGATAAAAATCCATGCCGACGATGGCTTGGGGATTAGGGTGCACTTCAGCCAAGGGCTCGATTACGAATCGACGGGCTGCCATGCGCGGATGTGGCAAGATGAGTCGGTCATCCTGGAGGGTTAAATTCCCCCACAGCAACAAATCTAAGTCGATGGTGCGCGGACCGTTTTTGATGGTTCGCACTCGACCCAAGTTCTGTTCGATGGCAAACAGCGCGTCTAATAGCGGGTGGGCCGCAAGCGGTGTACAAAGACGCGCCACCATATTGAGATACCATCCCTGCTGCTGAGGCCCGCCTATCGGCTCGGACTCCCACAGGGACGAGACAGCGACTAACGTTCCCAGCGGTTGCAGTTGGAGAATAGCGCTGACCAACCAACCGCGGCGGTTGCCCAAATTGGAGCCCAGCCCAATATATGCGTCAACCATCGCGCACGACTTCCACTTCTGCATATCCCCCTCCGACAGCAAGAGGTGGAGCCATCTTGCGAACCCGGACTGAGACCGAGAGCACGCCGGAAAGCCCCAAAACATTTTGTGCCACCAAGGTCGCCAACCGCTCCAAAAGAGCGACCGGTGCGGCCTCCATCACTTGCCGGACCACCTCAGCCACCGCGCCATAATTGACCGTATCTTCCAGGCAGTCACTGGCTCCCGCCCGACTAAGATCACACGTCATCTCCACATCGACCTCAAATCCCTGAGGGACCTCCCTTTCGTGGGGCAGGGCCCCATGACATGCTTGAAAGCGCAACCCGACTAATCGGACCCGATCAGCCATGGGAATACCCCCTCAGCAAGCGATCGGCGACATTAATCGCGTCTTTAACCATAGATGCCCGATGCACGCGAATCACGTCTACCCCTTTGTTCACCAAGAGCGCCGAAAGTGCTGCGGTGGCCGAGTCGCGCTCGCCATCCGCTCGGTGAATCACCTGGCCCAAAAAACGCTTTCGACTAGGCCCCACTAACAATCCGGCTCCCAGTCCCACAAGCTCCTCTAAGTTTCTCAAGACGGACCAGTTGGTCTCGATTCCGTAGGCAAACCCCAACCCGGGATCAACCAATACGCGCTCAGGAGAAGTTCCAGCCGCATCCATTTCCGTCAAACGCTGAAGTAACCAGAGCCGGATGTCGACGGACGAGAGATCGTTTGAGATTTCCTTGCGCTGATTATACATCAAGACGTAACCGACTTGACTTGCCGCCAGAACTCGCATCATTTTGGCATCGGCCAGTCCGCTGACATCGTTAATGATCGATGCTCCCAGCAAAATCGCTCGCTCCGCGATCTCGGCCTTTTGGGTATCGACGGAAATGGGAACCTTTACGGTTTTCAACAACAAGCGCAATACCGGCTCCAACCGTTTCCATTCGGTCTCCCAGGGAATCGGCACATAGCCGGGACGGGTAGACTCTGCGCCCACGTCTAGGACATCGGCGCCTTGGCTGACTAAATTCTCTGCCTGGGCCAGAGCGGCCTCAGGTTCGAGATAACGCCCGCCGTCCGAAAAGGAATCCGGAGTGACATTCAGGATGCCCATCACATACGTCCTGGACCCAAACTGCCACGTGCCAGCGCCCATCTGAAACGAACGAACGACGCTCTGCTTCATCAAGGCCGATCCTCGTCCTCATTACGGTCGTAGGCGACGACCCCTTTGATCAGGGTCTTGTCCACTACACTCCGAATCTCGAACGGGTGTCCGGTCCAGATGACGAGGTCGGCGTCCTTGCCCACTTCAATCGACCCTACGCGGTCAGCTACACCGTTGATTTCGGCAGCCGTCAGCGTAATGGCACTCAAAGCTTTCGCTTCCTCCATCCCCTCGCGTACAGCCAAAGCCGCACTCACGACCAGATAGGGGATGGGCACGACCGGATGGTCGGTAATAATCGATACCTTAACCCCAGCCCGCGATAAGATTCCAGCCACGCGAAAACTGCGAGCGGCCACCTCGACCTTGACTCGAGAAACCAAGGCTGGTCCCCAAGAAACCGCCACTCCGTACTCAAGCAGCAAATCGATCACACGGTCCGCTTCAGTGCCGTGTTCGATCACTTGGCGCAGGGAAAACTCCCGCCCGATCGCTAGCGCGGTCCGAATATCGTCGGCCAAATGGGCATGCGTTCTCAGCGGAATTTGCCGGTCTAGGACTAAAGCTAACGCTTCGTGGTCTAAATTGCGATCAGACATCGCATCGCGTGCGCGACGGTTGCGATAATTGTCAGCATCGACCAATGCTTGACGGAGCGCCTTGGCGATGCCGAGGCGCGTCTGGGGAAATTTGCCGTCCTTGCCATAAACCCGTTTGGGGTTTTCACCCATCGCACTTTTCATGCCCGATGGTGCTTTCAACACCATATCTGCCATCGAACGGCCAAAGAGTCGAATCGTTGCCCCCTGGCCGCCAATGACATTGCCACTCCCCGGGGTCACCCAGGCAGTGGTAATCCCGCCAGCAAGCGCATCTTTCAGCGCGGGATCATCGCGATGAAATCCGTCCAGCGCCCGCACGCCGGGCGTAGTCGGGCTCGTCATCTCATTGACATCGCTACCCTCCCATCCCTGGCCGTCAACATGCACTCCAAGGTGAGTGTGCGTATCAATGAATCCCGGCAAAACATACTGCCCGTGAGCATCAATCACCCGAGCTCCACTCGGCACGATGACTTCGCTGCCGACCGCGGAGATCATTCCCTGGTCGTTCACCAAGACCGTGCCATTAGCTATAGCCCCGTGAGAAATCGTCTCTAGCCTTCCACCTACAATAGCAAGCATTCACACCCTCCTCAAACCCTCGCTTACACGAATTGCCCGCCAACGAACCGACCAACACCGCCGCCGGCGTAGAATGCTCGATCTCCTAATCAGAGGGCTAACGCCTTGGTCATCTTGGCGGCATCAAACCCGATCAACACCTGACGCTCCTGACCGTCGTGTTCAATAATTGTGGTGGGCGTGCCCCGAGAGCCTAGTTCCACCAGTTCTTCCAGCCACTTCGGATCCTTGCGAATATCTTTGTCTTCGTACTCCACACCTTTGTCTAAAAGCCACGCTTTCTCCGCCCGACATGCGCCACACCCAGGCTGAGTATAGACCACCACTTTGGCCATCAGTGCATCACCTCTTACCGATAGTGTACCCTTTTTGACTGAGTGCGACTAGATTATGGGGGAGGCGACTTGCCTTAAGGCGCTCACGATGCCATGAACATTCCAGTTTCTTTCATATTATCTTCACGAAATTCGAGTACACTCGATCCTTAGGAGGCGAAATCCCTATGACGGTCGCACGAAAACACCAGGAAAGCACCACGAAAAGGCATGCCGGCGGGTCCAAAGCCCCTCCCAAGTCCCATCGATTAAAGAAGACCGCTATCGTCATCATGGTGTTAGCGCTGTCATTGATTGCTGTCAGCATCGTGATTGGTGTGCGCTACGCCACCGATTTAATGGCCTTGCCGCAGCTGGCTCAACGACGAAATTCTGAGCATGGCGGCACATGGGTACGCCTGTCAGCGGTTTCTCCGTGGTTTACCCAAGCTTTGATCGCGACTGAAGATGAATCCTTTTACACCAACTGGGGCGTTTCTTTCGAGGGCACGCTCCGCGCCATCTGGGTGGACATACGCAGCCGACGATTTGCCGAAGGAGGCTCTACTCTGACCCAGGAGTTGGTTCGCGATTTGCTCTTGAGTCCCAAAAAAACCCTAGAGCGCAAGTTCACAGGCACTGTGCTTTCTCTTTACACCGCTGCACTGTATTCCAAAACCCAGGTGCTGACCATGTACGTGAACGAAGTCTACTTGGGCGATGGTGCCTATGGCATCAACACCGCATCCGAACGCTACTTCGGCGTGCCCGCGTCCCGCCTAACCTTAGCCGAAGGATCCTTGTTGGCCGGTCTGCCTCAATCCCCGAGCGCCTTTGACCCTCTGAACCATCTGCCTCTGGCCAAACTTCGTCAACGCGAAGTGCTCGGCCGAATGGTTGTAACCGGGGTGATTAGTCAAGCTCAAGCTAACAACGCCTATCGCCAACCCCTCCCACTGCGCTAGGCCTTTGATCGCTCCCCATTTAGACTGACCTTCCTTCGTTCACTCGACTAGGGAAGGCGCCATGACCATATCCGAGTCTCGTGCCAGCGATATCGCAAGACCCGAAATCGTTGAGCCGTGGAATCCATGACATATAAGGTGCCATCCGGTTCCACATATCCCGGAATCCAAGACTGGATAGGCGAAGCCGGGATGTGAATGCTGGCTTTAATCCGCCCATTCGGCCTAAACACCCGGATCAAATTTTGCCCATGGAGATCGACATACAGGTTGCCTAGCGCATCCACCCCAAGCAATTGGGCGGTTCCCGAACTTGAAGGCATTGGCAAGTGGAGCGTCCGACGAAAGATCCCGTCGGAGGCATAGACATGCACCACAAGCGGGCCCTGTTGGTCCCAAAGCGGCTGAATATACAGCTGGTTGTTTTGCGGAGAGACCGCCATCCATCCTAGCGTTTTTTGCTTAAGCACCCGCTCCCGCGTGTCTCCGCCAATTAAAGGGTAACGGTCGACTTCACTATAAATACTTCCCCGTCCGATCCGCACCCACTCCACCCATAAGCTTGAGCCCCCATCTGCGGTCAAGCTCCAAATGGACTTGGTATAGCCCGGAAGGGGTTCACCAAGATGAATTGCGACGCTGGCGTGGCCAGCCCTCACGCGAAGCACCCGAGCGCCTTGATTGTTCGCCAAAAACACCTTCTGTTGATCCGCGAGACAAAGATCTTCTAAAAAACTCTGAGGTACGTCAACACTGGTGCTCTGATGACCCGAAATACGCAGCACTCGAAAGTGATAGGTGTCGGCAATCCAGAGGACAGGATGGCGCTGGCTTTGGCTGACGGAAAACGCGAGCGGTCCATATTCCTTCCCATCTAACCCACGATCTTTACCGACACTCGACGGTCCCGACCCGAAGCGCAACGACCACATTAGTCGAGCTGGTCCCGGCCGAAAATGAGAAATCCGCCTAAATCCGGAAACAAAAACGCCCATCGCTAAAATCATGGCCAAAATCACCGTCATCAGTTGGCACCGTCCGCTCATGCGTATCCCCCCATCGACCCATATGTTGAACGGACGGGCGTCATGCCTATGGCAGAACCGTTCTACCAGCCAACCATGACGGTAGGATCGAAGACCAAAGCCCTGCCTTCATGCGGCCAAGCCTTTCGAAATTGCCTTCGCTAGAACGGCTCAGCCAGTTTGAAGACAGGAAGGCGAGTCCTGGATAAGCAAAGCGTCTGGGTGTTTTATGCTAAAGGCGCCGGGGTCCAAAGCGCAAAAAATATTGGTCCACAGGGCTGTCCGCTCTCCGCTGCTGACATATCCTAGATATGGGTGCATCAGTCTTAAAACGAAGGGATCGAGAATCCTGAAACCCGCGCGGTTTCGATCCCCGAAAGGCCATTGGTCGGGTTTTGCACCCATTCTCTAGGGCCTCCGTCTATCCGACCCACCCGGCCGACACTTCCCAAGGATGGCACCCGCGAGCGTTCCGGATCGGATCCCAGCACCTAAAGTCTCCGATGCGCCACTTGGGATCACTACGGCCACCCATTTTCGTCCCTTAGTGACCACCCGAAAGCCTTCTCCCAGGTCCCTTTTCAAACATCTGGATGAAGGCTCAAGCCCGACCCAGTCTTTTCATTAAATCTCTCGATAACCACCAAGTAATCACGGGGCCGGGTCAGAGCCACGTATAGGAGACGCGAACGCTCAGCCAGTTCGCGATCCTGGGCGTCCATTTTCAAGGCCTCATATTGCGGGCTATTAAAATAGCGAGTGCGCCAGCCCACTACCCGACGTTCCGCATCGCGAAGTATATGCTGGGGTGGATGGAATTCGAGATGCCAATTCGTGACGATGCACATTGGCCATTCTAGACCTTTGGCTTGATGAACGGTGGAAAGCTGCACCGCGTCTCCAAGGTCTTCCACTACGCCTTCACTCTCGTTTTCACCAGACTCCACTCGGTCGCTGAGCCAATCGGCGAATTCCCGAAACCCCCAGCTTTGACCGTGCATTCTAGCCATCTCGCGAAGTTTGGCCAAATTTGCCAGGGCTTGGCGATCGCCTTGGGCGTGAAGAAAGGGAAGGAGGCCCGAGACCCGGCTTAGGGCATCAAAGACATCTACCGGGAGCCATTCTTCGCGCCGCATCAGCCATTCAAGAAGGATTTGGCCCCATTGTCCCAGAGTGCCCGACACTCGCTCACCCGAGGGGCCGAAGGCGCCTCCGGCTTCGCGATAGGCCTCGACCTCAGCGTGACTAGCACCCACCCACGGGGACAAAAAAAACGCCAGCCAGGCCACTTCATCGTCTGGATCAGACAAGAGCGACAGCACCGAAGAAAACCCTCTAATCTCATCTTGACGAAAAAACCCCACGCCACCCAAACTGGCTAGCGGGATGCCGCGTTCGATAAATAAGTCGCGATACCAGTCGATTCCGGTGCGATTAGGCATTAAAATGGCGATGTCTCGGTACTGCAACCGGCGCTCCGTTTCGGTGCGCGGATCCCAAATTGGCCAACCCTCGGAGATAGCTTGGGCAATCACCTCGACAGTTTCTTGGGCTTCGGCTTGACGACGCAGGTCTGCCGTGCCCGCCCCGGGAGCGATCCGAATCGAAACCCGCTTCTGATTTCCATGGTTTCGAGACGCCACCAGAGGATCGTAAATCGCGAGGTACGGTCGTTCAACATCGGGTTGGTCCGGCATCCGTTCCCGAAAAATTTGGTTTACGACGTCAAGAATCCCCGCCTCCGAACGAAAGTTTTGCTTAACTTTTAACACCGCTCCGCCATCTCGAACCACCTTTTGGCGCATGGCTTGAAAGGTCTGCACGTCGGCCCCTCGAAATCGATAGATTGATTGCTTAACGTCACCAACCAAAAACAGACGACCCGGAGGCAACTCCGATGTTTGCCAATCGCTCTGATTCGGATCGCCGGCCAGGCGAAAGAGGATCTCGCTTTGCGTGGGATCGGTATCTTGAAACTCGTCGACCAAGATCAAACGCCAACGTTGATATAGGGTTTGGCGCACCTCTGGATGATGTCTAAGTAAGTTCCTGGTCTCTCGGAGCAAATCGTCAAACGCCAGTTGTCCCCGTTGCCAACGGTAGGCTTTCCAAAAAGGAATTAAGTCCAAGCGAATGGTGTTCAGCCATTGTTCCAAAAGATGAGCGGCATAGCCTTCTTGAGTGGCGTGCAAAACGTCTTGAAAGCCTCGTATGAGTTCTTTTTGCATCTTGAGCGTACCCTTGGGCCGCCAATTCTTTTGATTGCCCTTGGCAGATAGGGAAAGCGTCCAAGCGATGAGTGCCCGGGACTTTGTGGAGGGATCCATCGCGCAGACGAAGGCTAAGTGTTCTATCAGCGTCTTAACTTGGACGCGTCCCGGATCGTCATCTAGGGCCGCGCTCTGAGAGAATTGATACCACTCCTGAAAGCGGGCGTACCATTCGCTGAAGAATGCTCCAATGTCGACCCCAGGTGCCTTTATCTCCCAGATTTCGTCCCACTCCGTCGCCTCGCGAGCCATGTCCTTCAATGTGTCCACGCTCTCTCCCAACACCAAGAGCGTATGCACGATCTCGTGGGCCTTGGAGTGTTGAACGCCTCTTAGCCATCCCTGCCAACATTCGGACCACAGTCGACTCTGGTCATAGCCGTCTAACACCCGAAATCCAATCGGCACTCCCGCTTCTACCGCAAATTCGCTTATGATGCGTTGACCTAGACCATGAATGGTGGTAATCACCGCCTGATCTAAATGAGCCAATGCCGATTGGCTTCGCGCCTTGGGCAAGCCCGACCCCTGGGTTATGGCCGACTGCAGACGGGCTGATAATCGTTCCTGAATCTCTTCGGCCGCACGTTCCATAAAAGTGACAAGGACCAGTTGGTCCACTCTCATGCCTTCCGCGACAATGGCTCGGAACGCCCGCTCCACTAACAGCGTGGTCTTCCCCGTCCCGGCTCCCGCCTCGACTACCAAGTTCGTACTGAAATCTTGAGCAATACGCTCGCGATTCGCCTCATCACTCACGATCATTTTCATCGTCCTTCATCCAAAGAGTTCGCATCGTCGTCTGGTCATGGGTCCACTTGCGTCGAGCCTCTTTAGCGATCTGATCCGGGCAGGCGCGACGATAGGCGCAGGTGCGGCACGGAGCGTCCGTGCCTAGAGGTAGCGGATGAAATCTTCCCTGTTGGATCAGGTCGGCAATGCCTGCCACCACATCTGCCAGATCGGGGGCTCGGAACAGCAGAAATTTACGAAATTGGTTGCGCACACTCACTCCAATCAACATCGCCTCAATCTGGTCGGCAGGCACGTGAAGCCTTTGCGCCACGCCTTCGCGATAAATGGCCAATTGCAAATTATCGGGCTGAATTTGGTTAGGATCTTTCATCAACCCGGTCTTGTAATCGATCAACCGGGCGGTCCCTTCCCCTTCATCCAATCGGTCCACCCGTCCATGCCACTGAATGCCCCCAAACCCCCATTGCATGGACTGCTCCCGGCTGGAATGCCGCTCACTTTGCCACAATTCCCGGTGGACATAAATGGCCTGTGACAATTCCCCAATCAAGGCATCTTGCGTGGCTTCCACCGCGACTTTGGAGGCGGTGGCAGCTGGCGATAGGGCAACCAACACCTCATCGAGCGCCCGAGCCACCGCCGCCCTAATCGATCTTGGATCCAGGCAAGAGAGCGTCACCCGGTCGCCCAACATTTCAAGCGTGGCATGCGCCCAGCGCCCAATCAATGCACGCGTGGGAAAAATGGCCTGTTCATCCAAATCGGGCTCACCCGTATCCAAGACACTTTGATAAAAATAGGCTAAGGGACAAGTCCCGTAGCGTTCGATTCGAGATGGACTGGCGAATATCTCCGCCCCGCGAGTTCGCCCCTGCCCACTCCATGCATCCCATAGTGGGCTCTGGCGATGGGATCGATACCAAGCCTCGGGTTCAGCAAAACGCGAGGTCGCTTGGGGTATGCTGAATTGCCGTGCAATGGGCTCAAAGAATTCGAATTTCAGGGGCCCCATCAGCCTACGAAATCTCGCCTGTTCATCGCTGGCGACGACGTAAAGCGTCCGATGGCTGCGATATGCCGCATTTTCAAAAGTAAACCGGCGGATCCTTTCTCGGGGCCGTTCCAAGTCCCACCGAAGGCGGGCAGCGCGCGGCAATAGCGCTGCCCCCGGTTCTTGATCGATCGCATCGGATCTGCCGCCAAACCAGTGCACACTCAGTGGATGAGGAGCCGCGGCCACCAGTTCTGACGCCACCAAATGCAGATTGCCGCTGACCCGTTCTGGTACCGATGGTCTAGATGTCGTATGGAGATCTTCCAGCAACCGTCTGATCAATGCGGGTGGGAGTTGAAGAGTGTCATGATCCAGGGCCCGCCAGGATTGTATTTCGTTGAGCCAAGGCATGGGATCCGTAAACTGGTAGTCCCACGCCTCTTCCACCAAAAGAGCCAGTTCGGTCAGAGACCGGGCCGCATTTGCCCGCTTTCCCCAATCCCGAGCCCACTTTAGCGGACGTTCTTGATCGCCAATCCGGTCCAGATCGTGGCGCCAGGTTCTGCCCTGACGCCAAAGACGCCGCCGGCTATCGCCATCGAGCCTCCCGCCTAAGCTCTCGAGCCAGCGAATGGTTTCGGCCCGCCCCGCCTGTCCCTGGCTCACCTGGTAGAACTGCTGCCAGCGCTGGCCTTGAGCAATTTCTGGCCCAAGGCCAGCGCCCAAACGGCGAAAAGCATCTTCTCCATAGCCAGACTCATCGTTGACGATATCGACCGAGCCATCAAAATCCAGAGCCTCCATGGCAGCCAGTGCCCCTTCGGCCATGGCTTGACGGGGCACCGACGCCACCATAACCTCATTGACGACCAACATCGGTGCCAGTCTCACCCACTGGGGGTGGACCTGTTGCCAACGAGCAAGACGATAGCCGATACCCGGCCGTGGCTCAATGGTCACGGTCATCGGCACACGGTAAGACAACGCCGCCAAGAAGTCTATCGATGCGCCCGGCATGAGACCCGCCTGTTCCACCAAGATCGCGTGATAAGGCAAAGAAGTAGTCAACAACGCGCGTTTCGCATATTGATAGATTCTCAGGCCATCGACGATATGATCCGGAATCGTTCGATGGACAAAGCGTCCCAGAGAAGTCCAAAATTCTTGGTACGAACCCAAGTCTTCGGGGGAAATGCCAAGATCTCGACATTGTAGAATCGTTTCCACAGCGTTAAGATGTAACCCCGGAATCGGTTGCGGGTGAATCGCTTGCCTGAGATCAGCGGGGAGATTCGCTTCCAAAATTCGACTCAAATTTCTAGGCGGCGCCGCGAGGCGCGCGGAAAGGAGCGTCTTCGCGAAGTCTTGGACCGCCAAGACGTCGACTTCCCAACGTGCGCTCTCGGACCACCTCGCTGCTGCCTCCGATGAAGGCACCAAGACCAAGCGTTTCGCTCCTGGCTTGGGACCCGACGGATTGGCCAACCAACGCTCCGTCTCATCAACCAGGCGGGCATAAGCCCCCAAGAAAATGACGGGTGATGACATGGCGAGTCCTCCCTTAGAATGCCGATGGCACGACAGATTTAAAAGGGTATTCGCCCAAACCGGGATAATCCCTGCCCCATACATGACGAGAGGAGGAGTTCTCAGAATGATTCGGGTCATCGCCTGTGATCTGGATGGTACGCTGTTTACAGATGACGCCATGGTGTCTCGGCGCAGCGGTCGTCTTTTGCACACGCTCTGGCAACAGGGCTTGGTCATCGTTTTGGCGACGGGACGAAGTTGGCGGACTGCACTGAAAGCCCAACTCGATCTTGGCATCACTGGCCCCATCATTGCGCATAACGGAGCGTACGTTTTTGATACTGCCAGCGAACAGGAATGGCATCGACGGCCGGTTGCCATGGCGGACGCCCGTTCGATCCTAGCCTTCGCCGACCAGCAAGAAATCATGATGCGGTGCTATCTCGGCTATCGACAGCCCGTCCTGTTTAATCGCTTTACCCGATCCCACCGACGACATTGGCTGCGTCCGGAAGATCAATGGGTCGACCAATTGGCTAAACATCTGCCGATAGAACCGATAGAAATATTTTTCTACGGCAGCGAAGAGGTCACCTGGTTCCTCCACCGCTTTGGAAGGATTGGTGCTGGCTATGAGTTGTCCGTATTCCCTCATGGCCACATCCAAGAAGCCAATATTTGCGCCCCCGGCGTCGACAAGGTGGAAGGCTTGGCCGCGGTTACGGGTCAGCTTGGTCTCCGTCGCGAAGACGTGTTGGCCATCGGCGATGGTCCCAACGACGTCCTTATGCTCGACTGGGCGGGCCTGTCCGTGGCTGTGGCCACTGGGGTGAGCGAAGCCAAAGCACGGGCCGACTATGTCACCTCAAACCCCAACTTAGAGCCGGTGGAAGACGGTATTTTATGGGCGCTTGAGCACGATCGACAAGGTCGCCATGGAGCCTAACCCAACGGCGTCAACCGAACCAAGAGTTGGCTTTGAGTCGCGAGTAAGAAGGCCAAGACCTGAACTCGATACAGTTTTTTGCGAATCAAAAGTACTCGGCCTTCAAACATCTCGTAGAGCACGTCCACCTTGGCCCCAGCCAGAGGCATCCCCAAAAGTACGGAAGTTAAGGGATCGAGGGCTCCGCGAACCGCCTCTACCGCCACCGGAGAATGCAAGACCGAGACCATGATCGACTCCACGACCAGGTGCCGTGCCGCCTGGCGATTCGCCCGATCCACCTGGTCCTGCAATTGGGACCATTGCCCTTGCCAGTGTTTCGCCTCGGTCCGCCAACGCTCGCTTTCTGCAATCAGGCGGATGCGTTGACCACTGGTGACGGTCTCCACCATGCTAGCCCCAAGCAAGGCGCCTGCGAAAAGCCAGACGACGGCACCCGCCATCTTCGATCTAATAGGCTTCATGAAATTCGTCCCTCAAAATCAAAGCACCATGCCTCGAAGACCCCAATAGGCGACTTGGGCGCCAGCGTACGCGGACGACAGAATGAGGAGGTCCTTGACGATTTGGGGCAGCGCTCCTTGACTGAGACCTCGTTCCAAGTGCTCGAATGCGGTCATGGTACCGCCAATGGCGATCGCCACAGCCCAAATCCGAATACGAAATGCCATTTGACCGGCATCTGCTCCTGATTGGCCCACCAGCCATTGGCCAAAGGCACCCAAGATGCCTCCTCCGGCGGTGACCCCAAAGGCCAAAAGTAAAGGAGGCAGGCTTACGCGTCCCACTTTGGCCAATAAACCCCAACCTATCTGCAGCATGGTCATCGCCCCCGAGGATAGTCTTCTGTACTGATATGTAAATCATTGTCCATTCATGAAAGGGGAGAGCATTGTGCCGTCCCTGCATCTAAGGGGTCATCTTGGCGGTAAAGCCGATGGGTGCGTTCATTGTGCGCCTGAAACCTTTCCTGATTTGGATCAATTTTTAGGCTATGATTATGAAATGATTGCGGGACGAAATCTTCGGGCAAAGCACAGTCTTCCTGGAGCCCGTCTACTCGTCGGTGGGCTTCGTTTCTGCGCCCGTACCGGTGGTTACGCTCGAATCACTCGATTTTTTAGAATCGGAGGCCTGTCATGCACATTGGTTGGGCTGGATTAGGACTCGTGCTGGTAAGCACCTGGTCGGTGCCGGCGGAGGTTCAGGCGAAGACTCCTCAGGCGCTTCCTGCGGCGATGACGGCTTTTGGACCAGAAAACACCAGCCTTCAACTCCTGACCTCCAATCCCATCCGGTACCAACGCGCTTATCACCAAGCCCTAGCTTATGTAAAAAAAGCCGTCGCCAAAAATGGCCGCGTCATGAATTCTCCCAACAATCCAGCAACTCTTGCGGTCACCGGCGAAGTCCTGAGCGCCTTAGCGCTGAACCAAGCATCCGGGACATCCACATTGGTCGCGCATTGGCTTTGGACCCAACAAAACCGAGACGGTGGCTTCGGCCGTTATCATGGCACCCCTTCCGATCTCACCGACACCGCCTACGCTTTGTTGGGGTTAGAACAATCCGCCTACTTGTCCGCGCCCCAGGGCTTTTCCCCAGAAGAACCAGCCATCGCACGCGCCTGTAGTTTTTTGCTAAAGCTGGCGACACCGCAAGGAGGGCTCCGAGCCAGCCTATCGAGCCCCGTGATCCCGGCGCTCAGCGATGCGGCAGCGGCCCGAGCGCTCATCATTGCGGGCACTGTGGGCACGCGTCTCGGCTGGCCCAACGCGAGAGCCTGGCTACAGGCAGGAAACGCCGCCAGCCATGCGTTAAACTCGGACAATGGGATTGAGGTGTCCACCACCAGCGACTTAATCGCCGCCCCGTTAATGGGGCTCAATCCCAGCATGACCGGTGGTCAAAGGCAGGTCGCTTCGTTGTTTACCTTAGGCTTTGCCTATCCCGGATTTGGTGCCAAAGCCGGATCTGGGTATCTCTCTGGCATGGATTGGATTGAGGCCAAGGCGACCTTCAACTTGGTGGTCGCGGCCGCCAATGTCGGGCTGAAAGCGACCGCACTTAGTCAATATAATGCGGGACTTTTTTTACAAAACCCGGATGGGGGCTTTGGCCTCAGCGCACATCCGTCGGTCGGGCCGGAAACCGGCACCTACAGCCGGGGGCCCGGGCCCTCGCGGGCAGGCGTGACCGCCCAGTTTCTCATTGCCACCAACATTTTATTAAACGATCATATCCTCGCCGCTTCGGGCACTAAGGTGACTTGGCGCAGCCCATCGGGAAACGTCTTGTCTTCGTATCAGCCGGCGGGGCTCATCGATCCGACGATCTCCATGAACCCTCAGTCTTCACCACGGGTCGCGGTCTTGGTCCCCAGTACATTAACGGCAGCCGAGGCCGATGCGATTACTTCAGACTCACCGGAAGTCGACCTAGATCTCAATCCGGCGTATGTTTTGACTCGGCTGGGATTTTCTGTACAACTGTTTTGGGTCAAGCCTGACCAGGCCGGGGTATTTTACCCGTTGAGCGATCTGTGGCCGAATTTGTCTCGCTTTCAAGTGCTCGTCCTGCCGGCAGGCACGTTAACCCGAGACAGTGGATTCAAGCCAGCGGTCGGATCGGCGATGGGGAAAATCGCAGATTTTGTTAAGCACGGAGGGCGATTATTAGCACTCGGCGAGACCTCCGGAATTTCCCTGACCCCGTCGTTAAAATCCCCGCCCAAGAAAGCCAATGCGCCGATGACTGCTCTGGCCCTAGCCAAAGCCCTGGCCGGCTCGGGCAGTCTCGCTTGGCTGGCGCATCCGCGTCCAATTGCCGAGTCTCCCGCCTTTTATCAGCTCCCGAATGCGCGTCTTCAGGTGCTAGCCCGGGCTAGGATTGCCAAAAGTTGGCTTCCCGTGATCGAAGGCACCCGTTTTGGAAAAGGGCGCATCATCGTCACCACGCTCCCGGTCGCCGGTCCTGAACAAGATCAACTCAGCGTGTTTTCCACCTTGATGAATTGGTTGGACTACCGCCTCAACGTGACCCTCCCCACGATGGGCTCCGACCAGGCGATATCCCAGTCCCTCCTCTCCACCTTGCGCAGGGACTACTACGTCCCCCAGACTCACCTTTTTCGCGAGCAAAATCGCCCCTCGCATCGCGTCAGCTACCTTTGGCCCTTCAGCCAAACACTGGCTGGGATCGAGTCGTTGGCTCGCACCGACTCTCGTGAGTGGGCATGGCTACCTAAACTCTTTTCGGGACTGCAAGCCTACTTCAACCCTAAACTCACTCCGCCCGCTTATATTCCCTATCTTGCCAGCCAAGGCGGCACCGCCCCCTACTACGATGATGATGGTTGGACGGGTCTTGACCTGATGAATCTCTATCAAATGACGGGTCGACGCCAAGATCTCACCCAAGCCGAGGTCACCTTTACCTTCTTGACCAGCGGGTGGAATCATCGGGCCCTTCCCGCTGGTGGAGAGTATTTTGATATTGCTCATAAAGTCCGCACTCAAACTGCCACCGGCGCCTTTTTAACCCTAGCCCTAAGACTCTATTTAGCCACCGGTGAGCACGACTACTTGAGTTGGGCCCAGCGCATCGAAACTTGGGACACCACCTATTTTCAAGGCCCCAATGGAATCTATTGGGACAGCATGGATGCCAAGGGCCAGGTTAAGGGTGTGCCCCTGCCCTCGGACACCGGAATCATGCTCCAAGCCGATGTCTTATGGTATCGTCTGACCCATAGCAAAGAAGACTTGCTGCGCGCTGAAAATTTAGCCGATGCTGCGCTGACCGTGTTCGTCGACCCCTTGAATCAGCAGATGCAGGACGATGCCGTGGGATCCAGCGCAGCCTTTAATGTCATGTTGGTCGAAGGCCTGGCAATGCTTTATCACTTTGACCCTAATCCCGTCTATCGGCAGGTGATCCTAGCGCAAGCCCAGACGGCCTATCGCTATGATCGCAGCCCCGATGGAATCTACGGCGACAATTGGAACGGGTTAAATAACCCCGCGCGGCCTGTCGGCGTGCTGACCGAGGGGGCCACCTTAAATCTCTTTGGTATCGTCCTAAGCCTTCGTTCACCCGGCTGAACCGGCTAAACGGAGATTACGCTCTTTTTCATGGGGAGGTTGCCTGCGTGTTAGCAGTCGCACCGACCGAGGTCTAGGGTATGAGCACCAAAGCATCAGGGCAAAAGGTACGTCAGGGCTTCCTCATTTTTGATGTCCCCATCCCATTTCGGGCCCTCAGTTGGGTTCGAAATGGCTACTCTCTGTCCCTATGGCCGAGGTGCCACAGGCATCAGACTTTAAGGGCAGTCTCGGGACCCGCTTGCCAACCCGGCCGATTTTCATGCTATGATAGGCTATGTTAGTGCATCTTGGAGATGAGTTGAGGACGATTCATGTGGCCATTTAAGAAACTGCCCAAAGAACCAGACGTGGACCCTTCCCCTTCACCCGAGCAATTGTTGGAAGCTATCGCCGCTGTGTCTGATCAACTGGGCAAGTTTATTCGTTGGAGTTACCGTATTCAAAAATCTCAGGCCGACACGTTGGCCAAATTGGAGACTCTGGTAAGCGACGCGAGTGCCATGCGCGGACAAGCTCAGACTGCGGTGGAAGCCTCGCTCGGCTATACGGTCCGAGGAATGATGGAGTGGCTGGATGATCTGGATACCTTGTCGGACTCACAGGGCCAAGGCTTGGTGATTGATAGCGCGTTGCTGAAGCGTTGGTCGCGGCAACTTCTCGACCGATTAGAAGACTTAGGCTATCAAGAGCTAGCGGTTGAAGGCAAACCCTTTGATTCTCGGTTTTGCGAGGCCCTGGGTACGACTGCGGTTTGGGAAGGTGAAAATCCGCCCCAGAGTTATGCCGTGGTTTCCGTGCTCCGTCGCGGATTTCGACATAAGGATGGGTTGTTTCGCAAAGCCCAAGTAGTTGTTTATAATGGGACTCAAGAATTTTCCCCGTAACCTTCACGTAGAAAAGGAATGATCATTGATGGGTATCGAAGTGAATCCGGAGTCGTTTCGACCGATTGTTGGAATTGACCTGGGCACGACCAACTCCGCCATGGCCTACATCCGCGATGGGGAGCCTCACATCATCGCATTGCCGAACGGTGACGACCTCTTGCCATCAGTCGTGTTGATTGAACCTAGTGGGCAAATCCGGGTGGGCCGTGATGCTCGCGATGGTCTATTAGCCATGCCTGATCGAGCCATTGCCGCAGTGAAGCGTCGCATGGGCGAGACCGATCCGATTGTCTTGGGCGATCAACAATTTCTTCCCGAAGAGATCTCGGCGTTGATTCTTAAAGAACTTCGCCAACTATTGGTCCCTCTCTATGGGGATCAGGCCATCGAAGCGGTAATCACCGTCCCCGCCTATTTCAATGACGCCCAACGCCGCGCCACCAAACACGCGGGAGAGTTGGCTGGCTTCGTGGTCGAGCGGATTATCAATGAGCCGACGGCCGCCGCTTTGGCGTACGGCCTCGGTGCCACGACGGAACGCAAACGGATTGTGGTCTATGATCTCGGGGGCGGAACCTTTGACGTATCCGTCCTGACTCTGGACGAAGGCATATTGGAAGTGCACGCCTCCAACGGGAATCGCGAATTGGGTGGGGAAGACTTCGACTGGTCGTTAGTCGACTGGATGGCGGCGATGATTTTAAAGCTGTATGGGGTGGACCCTCGCGATGACTTGAGAGCGCGGGCTGTCCTCAAAGATTTGGCCGAACGAGTCAAATGGGTATTGTCTGACGAGGACCAAGCCCCTATCGAGTCGCCGGTTTTGATGGTCCACGACGGGCAGGCAGTGCGCCTTAGCACCACGATTCGGCGGTCGGAATTTGTCCAATTCATCCAAACCCGACTCGATGAAACCTTTGCCCTACTCGACGATGTTTTACAACAATCTTCCCTCAGCGCGAAAGACATTGATGAAGTGCTGTTGGTTGGTGGGTCCACCAAAATTCCGCGCGTACATGAGATGATTACCGAGTATTTCGGACGTCCCGCTCGCAGCGAAGTCGATCCCGATTTGGCAGTTGCTCTCGGTGCCGCGGTGCAGGCTGGCTTAAAATCTGGGGCCCTATCGGAGTCAGGATTGGTCGCTACAGACGTCGCCCCCTTTTCTATGGGCATCGCCGTCGCCCGTTCCACTCTGCGCGGATTGGACAATGGGTATTTCTCGCCGATTATAGCGCGCAACACTACGATACCTTGTACTCGGACCGACACGTTTTACACCACGAGAGACTGGCAAACGGCGATTGATATAGAAGTCTACCAAGGCGAACACGAACGGGTGGCCAAGAACTATCTTTTAGGATCCTTTCGACTGACCGGGATTCCCCCAGCGGTAGTGGGCAGTCAGCCGGTGGAAGTCACGTTTCGCTACAACCTCAACGGGATTTTAGAGGCAACTGCACGCATCGTTTCTACCAAAAAGTCTCAAACTCTCGTCGTGCAAGATGGCCTCGAACGCCATTCGAAAGAGGCGTTAGCCCAAAGTCGTGCTCGCTTGGAAGCCCTGTGGAATGACGAAGCGGCTGAGCCCTACACTACCGTCGCGACGGAATTGGACTTGGACTTGGATCTAGACCTTGATTCGGAACTGGCGCACGACCTTCTCGATGCGAGTCCTGCGCTTTCGACCCCACCGAGGGTAGATCATACCCCCTTGGTTCCCTCCGAACAAGAACCTAGCGTCGATGAGAATATCGAGGACCCTAACTTATCGCTTATCGCCGATTTGAACGCCGTCTTGTTAGAGCTCCTCGACCCGGAATTGCGGCCGAAGGTGATAGCAGCGCTTAACAGACTTCAGAGCGCGCTAGAATCTAGAGATGCCAAGTCCATCGATGAAGCCGTCGACGAAGCGACCACCGTTTTGATGGAAGTCGACTTGTTTCTGTAATTCCCGTCGGTGCTGTAGCTCGACAGGCAAAGCCGTCCCCGAATTCCGAGCGCGAAGCATTTTTCCGGTGGGACACGACCATCACAGACTATAGAAAAGAGGGATTCACCTGGGCAACCGTTCAAAGTCCAAAAAGAAGCCGCAAAAGGGTCACTCCCCTCGATCCAAGGCCCCATCGAGCAAGACGACACGTCCGGTTGCCCAGCCCTCCTCGCATTATGCCACGCTCGGCATCGCTCCCAGTGCGGATGCCGAAACCATTCGGAGGCGCTACTTAGAGCTCGTTCGCCAATTTCCCCCAGAGAGCGATCCCGAAAGCTTCCAGAATATTCGCCGCGCGTATGAAACCCTAATCGATCCCAAAGTCCGGCGCCAATATGACAAGGAACGGTTTTACGGGACAACGGCGACCAAACTTGAAATCCAAATCGACAAATTGGAGAACGAAGGCCGCTACCAAGACGCAACTAGGCTCTTGCAACAGCTAGTCGATATTGCGCCCACGTCTCAGGGGTGGTCCAGACTTGCCAATGCTTACGAAGGGATGGGTGAGCCAACCAAGTCCGCCGAAGCTTATCAAACCGCCCTCGATAGCGCCGAAACCGAAGGGGACAAGGTCCGCCTGATGGTCCGAATGGCACACGAACGCTACGCCCGCGACCAAGACATTATCGCTCGGCTGCTCGATATAGCCGACCAATACCCGAATACGGCGCCGCGCCTGATTGCTCCCGAGCTGTTTCAGCACTATTACAATATCAGAGAAACGAAGAAAGGTTCATCCTATTTTCGCAAGCTGATTTCTAGGCGAAAGTTTTTAACCGTCGAAGAGTTTTCGGTCTACCTCGATTGGATGCGCTCGCTCGATGCCCACGATCTGCTCGAAGAAATGGACACGTTGTTTCAAACTAAAGTCAAACCCGCCGCGAAAAACGCGGCCGCTGGTCCACACCAACAAGCGATCAAGGCGCTACTCGCCGACAGTTTAGACGATGGAGAGCAACACCATGTCAATTTTCGATGGAAGGTCATGTTATACGATTTGATGAAAACGGTTGATCCCGATGATGCATCCGCGCGAAACCGCTGGCGGGCATACGCTGAGTTGGCCATGATCAACTCGCAAGTGACGCGCCTGGTCAACGACCTCTTGATTCCGACCCCGGTCGTCAAACAAATCTTGAATTGGTATAGTAAACATTACGCGTTACGATTGATGGACGAAGACGGTTACGCCGATCTGGATGATCGACCTGCGGTTCGGCAAACTCTTTCGACCGAGGATGCCATATCACGAATCCAAACGACGTACCCGCGCCTTTATCGCGCCTTCAGTTCCAGGCTGTCTTTGTCGACTCCAGATCCCGAACGTGAAGACTTAGGCTGACAACCGCGGCCAGGCCGCCTGAAGAACCGGGCGTGATGATGACCCAGACGCTTGAGCACCCGGTCAAGCAGTGAAGTAACTATTTAGGTATACCAATTTGGTTCGTCCCAGTTACAGTAGAATGGAGCCAAATACATTGAAAATACTTCCGGGCATTCGAGGGGCCGCAGGGCCGGTACGCCTTCTGGTTGCTCCGGAAGTTCGTTCGGATCGGGGCGGTGCTGAACGTGCAGGTTATGCAAGCGGTCGCTCGCCCCAACGCTGAGCGTTGGGGCGTCTTCCTTCCCTATCCCAACGGACAATGACAACCCGCCGTGACGACGCAACGCATCAAAGAAATTTTGACCAAAATTCCGGTGGCTCGCAATCGACACCAGCAGCAGGTGCGCCGTTGATGTGACCTGGGTCGGGGGCCTCGCCTGTTTACTCCTGGAGGTGAAAATTCATACCTTGGCCTGGCTTCCATCTGAGTAGCAAAACCTTGGATACATCACTAGGTTCGAGGGTGCGCAAACGGAGATCATCAATGCAATCAATTGTTTGCTATATGGTGCGAGCAATTGATTGAAAAACCTTTAACCCTACAACATTGGGGTGCGTGGTCCCATGGGTCTACGGCAGGGAATTCCGTGAGAGAACCCATCCAGATACGATACCAATGCTTCGTCGGAGTCGAAACCTCATGAACCTCGGAGATTGCGTATCCGATCAGTGACGGTCGGTAAGAAATAACGTGACCGCAGCCACCAACACCACGATAATGGTGCCCCAACTCCAGTACCGGAGATTGTCAATTTTTTGGTCGGTTTCCCGGCGCGCAGCTTCGAATTTGGTCTCCATCTTCGTGTCGAGATCTTTGATGGCCGTGCCCATTCGGGTCTCCAAGGCATCCATCTTGGCTTCCATCTTGGTTTCGAGGCCGTCGATTTTGGCGTCCATCTTATCTTCCATACGCCGCAATTCTTGGAGGATATGAAAACCCCAAGCGGATGACATCTCGCCAGACGGCACGGTGGATGGATCCTGATCGGGCACCGGAATCCCTTCTTTCTGTGTCACCGGACTCACTCCACTATATTATAGCATGAGGACGTTGGATAGTTAAATCGATAAATGACGCCGTGTCTGTCCCGTCTCCTGTGTGGGTCTGATGATGCCACTTTCCGGAAACCTGAGGCGAGACCGAATGCGGTCCTGGTGTTGCGCGACGGCCGCTTGAAGAGCCCTCGGATCGCGGAGAGTCTGGGCGGGCCCCGGCTTGTTCGTCGGCGGATACCCAGGGCGAGCGGGCGCGGGCTTGGAGGGGTTTCCGGACCCGTGGCCCACCGACTCCGGAAGACTGGCTTCCAACGCGGCCCAATCACCATCCTCTTCAATGGAATCTGCACCCAGCATCGCCTGGTCTTTCGGGTCTGCCAACACCGATGCCTGCGATCATCAAACAACCGATCAGTGCGCTGAGATTCCCATGCCCTCCCCGCTGCGGTCCATAAGGCAGTCCGGCTCACTAATTCCAGATCCATACATCACCCCAAGACGAGGTCTTTAGCGTGGCCACTGCTTTCGACGATAATGAAGGTTGATCCTCCCTGGCCATACCACGGTTGCCAAAGTTGCCGATAGCCAGACTCCCGTCCATAAGCCCTGGCCAAAAATGGGCATCAAAGGCGAAGCTGTAACACCCGTCATCGTCGCACCAAGAGCAACTAATCCTGTGACAGCCCCTGTAGGAAAGGCTGGCTGAATGGAAAAGGTTAGGAAAGGATTAGCATTATTTTCGGACACTCAAGAATACGGGGGGCTCTTCTGCAAGAACGGAGAACCCTGAGAAGACTTAATACAGCAAGCGACTGCAGTGGATGTCCCCGTGTTTCACCGACAAAATGCCCGACTGGTTTCCAATGAGAGGGATGACAAAGCGCATGGTCGAATCGATAATCGGCTGACTGGGAGTATGGCATGAAAGACAACGGGATAGGAGAAACGATGCTCTCGCACCGTCGATCACGAACCTTTGAGAGACACACGCGCTGGGAGCGGCTCCGCTAATGGCGTGAGCGCAACGAAGGCGAGCCCCTGGTCCCTCGGCTCGGCGAATGGATCCCTAGGGTTGCCTTGCGTCAAGGGCTCGATGAGCAAAGGCACGCACGGCATAAAGACCTCCCGGATGTGAGTTCAAACTCACCCTTTCGGCTCGACTCAACCCTAAGAGCAAGAATGCATCCCAAATCGCGACCGACAGAAGCCTCACCAGTATTTCCACCTAAACCGCTTGACCATGGTGGTTTGGAGTGATTTGTTAAGCTAATCCTCGTTAGGAGCGCTCTGCTGTGATCTCTCAAGACCCAGTGCCGCACGAACTACCAAGTTTTAAAATACATTGTCTCAAATTTCGGTCGCTACGACTCGTTGACAAGAATATCGTATATCGATATATTTCTTCTATACTCTGTGTTGGAGGTGACAAATAATCAGCGAGGAGCTAAAGCCTCTATCGGAAGATCCCCTCGAGGATCCCACCGTGAGCAAGGAAGAGTATGAAGTCCTAGCCGCCTTTCGCTATGCTGTCAGGCAATTTCTTCGCTTTAGCGAATCGGCTGCGAGAAAACACGGCCTCACTCCTCAGCAACATCAATTGCTGCTGGCAGTCAAAGGCTTCCCTGGTCGCGACTGGGCCACGATTTCTGAGTTAGCCGAACGGCTTCAGCTCCGCCATCAAAGCGTCATCGGAATCATTAATCGGTGTGAAATCGCCGATTTGGTCCATCGGTTGTCTCACCCCCAAGACGGTCGAGTCATAGAAGTGCACCTCACCGCCCAGGGTCACCGTGTGCTCCAATCTCTGACTGTAGCGCACCGCGATGAACTTCGACGTCTTTCGAAAGACTTCTTAGTCATCCAATCTCTGTCCGCCAAATCTCTGTCGTCGGAATGAGCCAGCAACGAGGTTTCGTTTTCTTGGACTAATATATCGTACTACGATGTAATATTAGGGAGGGTTTTTGTGGACCCGCACTTAAGGGATTACACGACCGAGTGGCGCCAACTGGTCCTGCTTTCGGCTTTGGCCAGCCTCATTGGCGCTCTGGCCGCTCTCCTCGCGTTTGTCTTACTGCGTATGATTGGCCTCTTCACCCATCTCGCCTATTTTGGCAATGTGGGTTGGAATTTGGTGGCCCCCAACCTGCACCATCGGGGAGATCTCTCAGTAATCATCCCCATTATCGGTGGGGTCATGGTCGGACTGATCGCCAAATATGGGACGAACCAAGTTCGCGGTCATGGCATTCCCGAAGCGATCTTAGCCATATTGCAGTCCGACAGCAAAATGAACGGCACCGTCGCTCTCTATAAGCCATTGGCTTCAGCGATTGCGATTGGCACTGGAGGGCCGTTTGGCGCGGAGGGCCCAATCATTACCACCGGCGGAGCCGTCGGTTCCTTATTGGCTCAATTTTTCGCTCTATCCCCCATGGAGCGACGGACTCTCCTCGCGGCCGGGGCCGCATCAGGCATGGCGGCCGTTTTTGCGGCACCAGTCGCCGCCCTCTTGTTGGCCATCGAAGTCCTCCTATTTGAATGGCGACCACGAAGTCTCATTCCTGTGGCTTTGGCCTGTACGGTCTCCGACGTCATCCGCAGCTGGCTGTTGGGATCTCACCCCATCTTTGCCTCGCCGTCGCCCCCTCTTTTCTCGCTACTCGATTTGGCCATGGCGGCCGCAGTCGGGCTGGCTGCAGGTCTCTTGGCGGCCAGCCTTAGCCAGGCCCTTTATGCCAGCGAAGCGCTATATCATAGGCTCCCCCTCCCCAAAGTATGGTGGCCCGCTGTGGGCGGCCTGGTGGTAGGCTTAGGTGGCCTGGTAGACCCATTGGCCTTAGGCGTGGGCTATCCCACCATTCGCGCGTTAGATAGCGGGCAACTGGCCTGGTCTGCCGCGTTAACCCTCCTGGTGGTCAAAGCTATCATCTGGCTGTGCTCGTTAAGCTCGGGCACGTCCGGAGGCGTTCTAGCCCCATTACTGATGATCGGTGGCGCCTTCGGCACGCTTGTCGGCGCCGTGCTGCCCGGCCACCCGGTCGGCCCTTTTGCCATCATCGGCATGACGGCCACGCTCAGCGGTTCGCTGCAAATTCCTCTGACCGCCGCCATCTTTGCGATGGAAACTACACACGCCTGGTCCCTGTTACTACCGGTTTCGCTATCGGCCGTGACCGCCATGGCGGTCACGGTGCTTTGCCTACCACGATCCATCTTGACCGAAAAAGTCGCCCGCCGCGGCGCTCACGTGAGCCGAGAATATGCTGTCCATCCGCTCGAAGGCACGAGCGTTGGCGACGTGATGGTGCCCTGGCAGAACACCGTCCACCTCACGCGGGACGCGCTTGTCGTCAATGTCCAAGGTCGAATCCTTCGGGGGGAAATCCCGTCGCATCGTGCCTACCCGGTGTGGGATGAAGAAGGCCATCTTTGTGGAGTCATTCGCCGATCCCGCTTGTTAGCGGCATGGGATGTGTCACCATCGCCAACCGTCGGCCAAATGATGGAACCGATGGCCAGTGCCGATCAATTAGAACGAGTGAGATCAGCCGCCGAGCGGCTAATCCGTCTTGATGCGGCGGGCTTCGTGGTCCTCGATGCCTCCCTGGCTCCTGTCGGCTGGTTTACCGGTGACGCCCTGCGACCAGCTCTCTTGCATGAACTGTCGCTAGAAGAGTCCACACAACCGATATTTTTGTTGCCGAGCCTAGGCCGGGCAAAGTGACATTTTTCCGAAAAAAAGGGCAAGGAGACGAACCGACTCCTTACCCTTTTTTCGCCCCCACATCATTGGTGGTCAAGCCGTTCCGTCAGCGATAGGGATGCGGTCCGAAATCCGCGCGATAATAGTTCTCGGTGTGAGTTCCCGGTTCAATCCAACTGTCCACCGCCTTGAGATCATCTTCGGTGATGCTCACGGAAAGCGCCGCCATGTTCTCTTCCAACTGCTTTACACTGTTGGGTCCAATGATGGGACTCGTCACCCCCGGTTGCGCCATCAACCACGCCAGCGCGAACGCCGTGGAGGAACATCCTTTGCTCTTGGCATGCCTATCCAAGCCTTCCAGCACCGCCCACGTCGCTTCCGAGAAGTTCTCGGGGTTCTCCCGCGAGCCTTCCGGTGCGCTCTGGCCTCTCACATATTTTCCCGTCAACTTGCCGCCTGCCAAAGGGCTCCACGGCAAGACCGCCAGCCCATACGTACGACAGAGCGGCATCAGTTCGCGCTCGACCCGGCGATCGAGCAGGTGATAGGGGGGTTGCTCGCTGACAAATCGATTTAGGCCCAGTTCTTTCGACACCGCCAGGGCCTCCATCACCTGCCAAGCGGCATAGGTGCTGGTTCCGATGTATCGTACCTTGCCTTGACGAATCAAGTCGTCCAGCGCCCGTAAGGTCTCGTCAATCGGCACCGACGCTTGCGGCCGATGAATTTGATAGAGATCTATGTAATCCGTGCCCAACCGCTTCAACGAAGCGTCGCAAGCCGCCATCAGATTTTTGCGATGGTTGCCCCAGGCATTGGGATCGTTTTCATCCATCTTGCCGTGGGCCTTGGTCGCTAAGACCACCCGATGACGCTTTTCCCCCGCCAAGGACTTCCCCGTCATTTCTTCGGAGACCCCACGACTGTAAACATTGGCCGTGTCAATAAAGTTGCCTCCATCGTCCAAGAAGCGATCGATCATCCGCGTCGCTTCCGCCTGATCGGTCTTCCAGCCAAATGTCATCGTTCCCAGACACAAAGGGCTGACTTGAACTCCGGTCCTTCCTAATGCTCGATATTCCACGAATTCTGCCTCCCTAGTTGAACATCCCAAATATTGCTGAGAACTAAAACATTTCTCGTTACCATTATACCTTATGCTGAGCCATGCATAAGCCAAGCTCTAGGGGACTGGTGCGAAACCCGACAAACTGTCTTTCGAACATCGCCACCGCGCGGGTTTCATGGTTCTCGATCCGTTCTTTTAGGACTTATGCACCAACTCTCTAGGCAGGTCGGATCAATCGTGCTAGGGTGGACGTGGGGGGCTCATCCAGGCGAGATGGCCTACCTCAGTGAAGATCTTGCTTAGGGCCAAAGGCGCTAAAATAGGGATGAGCATCCGCTGATCCCTGTTCAGGCTCCAAATCTCTGAAGGCGTCTAACCTCACCTCATGAAACGAATGCGTCCCAGCCAACGATGATGCAACAGATGCAATCAAAGGAGACGATCCCCGTGATTCAATTAGCCGAATTCTTTCCTCCGGAGCCCAATGCGCTTTGGCATTTAGCTAAACAAGTGGGAGTCACCCACGCCATTGCGTCCTTACCCCCAGCCGAAAACGGTTCAAAGCCCTGGGACTATCTTAATCTGTTGCATATGAAGACACGCTTCGAAAGTTTTGGCTTTGAACTCGCCGGAATTGAGTCGGCACCTCCTCAAAACCGGATTAAGCTTGGCCGAGAAGGGCGCGACGAAGAAATCGCAGTCATTGCCCAATTCATCGAAAACATGGGAGCACTACACATCCCGATGTGGTGTTACAACGACATGGCTGAATTTAATTGGCTGCGCACTCACACCGCCACGCCCAGCCGTGGCGGTGCCTTGGTTACCGCGTACGATCATACTTTGATGGCCAACGCCCCACTGACTGATGCGGGCATCGTGGAGGAAGAAGTCCTGTGGCAGAGTCTCGAGTACTTTTTACAGCGGATAGTGCCCATCGCGGAAAAAGCTCAGGTCAAACTGGCGCTTCATCCCGATGATCCTCCCATCTCGCCCATCCGTGGAGTGGCGCGCATCCTTCGAAGCGCAGACGCGCTAGAACGGGCCATCAATTTGGTGCCCAGCCCATTTTCTGGCATCACGCTCTGCCAGGGTACTCTGGCCACGGCCGGCGAAGACATCCCCGCCACCATCCGGCGTTTTTCGAATTCCCACAAGATCTTCTTTGTCCACTTCCGAGACATTCAGGGTACCGCCGAACGGTTTCAAGAAGCCTTTCATGATGAGGGGAAAACAGACATGTTCGCCGCCATGAAGGCTTACATTGCCGCCGGCTATGAGGGGCCAATGCGTCCAGATCATGTCCCCACCCTCTATGGCGAGGACAATCGTCACCCCGGATATGAAACCCTAGGCAAGCTATTTGCCATCGGCTACATCAAAGGCTTAATGGAAGCCGCCCAAAAATCACAAAACCCGGCTCCGGGTTTTCGCTAGATCCGCCAAAGCACCAACTGGCTTCGCCTCTATGCCCACGGCCCCCCAATTCGTCCTCTAGTGGGACCATATGCCAAACAGGCGACCGGGCACTCGAGCCTGGTCGCCTGTTTGGCCGCGCGAGTGAAGTCGCAAGACCGCCTGCTGAGGAAACGGCGGGTAGGGATGAAACCCTAAGGTTTTGGTCCCACCAAATCCGAGACTTGGTTCAAGACGACTGTCTCACCCCAAATCTCGGACGTCGGGGGGCTTTTCCCTCTCGTTGCTCCATCTTACTTCGTCTAATCCGCTTCCTAAGTCCCTACCTTTTTGGGAAAGATGACAGAAACGGCTCGTGCCGCTGCCCTCAGGTGATCTTTGCGAAACCCTTCAATATCTTCTAGGCGAATCGACTGAATGACCTCAGGAACTTCAAATAAGTTGGTCCCTCGGAAGGTCAATTGATTGTAAACATAGGCTAGTTCTTCTAGGTTCTGAAAAAGACTTACGTACTCTCCCAGTTCCCGACGCTTTAAGCGCTCTAAGTCGCTGGCGGTGAGAGGAATCTTATCCAGCCCCTCGACCAACTCCGCTTCGAGGCGTTTTGGATCGGGCGTCTCACCGCCTATGGCGGAAAACCCAAAGGTTAGCCCACAGGAGTAATGGGCCTGAAAGCGATCATTAATCAATCCCTTTTCGTATAGACGAGAAAAGAACTCCGAGCTATGCCCGACCAGGGCATTCCACATCAGGTTAGCCACCATTTCACGCCGAAGCAAAGCCGAACCGCTGAACCCAGTCCTCTCCTCCTTATACCCCATCATAAACAGCGGAGCGGCTACCGGCATCTCTTGCTCAATGCGAGCCTGAGCAATTCCGATCGGTTCTTCCGGATAGATTCGTTCGATCGGTGCCTGAAATGCGCGCGGCCTTTGGGCTTGATTCGCTACGATCTGATCCAAGATTCGCTCAGCCTCTACTCCGCCGGTTACAAAAACTTGCATATTGCTCGGATGGTAGAAGGTCCGATGGCACAAATATAAGTCCTCGGGAGAAATCGTGCGAATCGACTCTACGGAGCCGGCCACATCAATCCGCACCGGATTTTTTTGATATAGGGCACGCATCAGGTTGGAATGCAGACGATCCCCAGGCATATCCAGATACATGCGGATCTCTTGTTCGATGATCCCTTTTTCCTTGTTCACATTATCCTCAGTAAAATAGGGACGTTGCACGAAGTCGAGCAGGATCTCGAGGTTTTCCTCCACATTCTCGGTAGTGGAAAACAAAAAGGTCGTCGATGTGTAGTCGGTGTATGCATTAGAGGAGGCTCCGTAACGGCCAAAGTCGTCGAAGACATCCCCACCGTCGGCTTTTTCAAACATCTTATGTTCCAAAAAATGGGCGATGCCATCGGGAACTGCTACCCGACGAGTCTCGTCAGGGACTTTAAATGCATTGTCAATCGATCCGTAATGGGCAGCGAAAGTTGCATAGGTTTTAGTAAACCCAGGGCGCGGCAATACGGAAATCGTCAGCCCCGACGGCAGCACTAGCTGATGGATACGCTCATCAAGACGTTCTTGACGCAAAATCTCACCCGTCATTTCGCATGTCCTCCTTCGCCAGGTTGGGAGTCGTTGTGGTCGCTGGTCAGAAAATAGGTAGTGTCGAGGCTTACCTTCGTCGCCACCCTTTGAATGTCTTCCCGCGTGACCCGGCCCAGCGCGTCAATCAAATCCCGTCCACTCAGTCCCCCGCCCACTAATAAGTGCTCGAGTTGGCGTCCGATGATCTGACTGGGGCTATCGCTTTCAGCCATGATTTCATTGCTCAAAGCACTCAAGGTAAACGCCATTTCCTCATCTGAAATTTCTCCTTGGCGCATTAAATCTACTTGTTGGTGAATGATAGCTGTCGCGGCATCGTAATCGTCGAACTCGATTCCCGCGCCAATCACCATCAGACCCAACGCTCCGTCCAATCGAGCATAACAGTAATAAGCCAATGACGCCTCTTCACGAACATGGATAAAGAGCTTGGAATGCGGAAATCCGCCCAGAATGCCAGCGTACATGACTAACGCAGGGTAGTCTTGGTCTTGGGCGGTGATGCCGGTGAAGTAGCCAAGGTTGACTTTGCCTTGCTGCACCGCCTGCCTTTCCACGACCACCTTCCCTTGATTTTTGGCCACAAACCGTGGAATCGAAGGCAGCGCCGCCCGAGTCCTGCCCATGGCTGGGTCATGATCAAACACCCGTTTGACTGCTTCGGGATCGACGTCGCCTACTACAAACCACACCATCGGTCGGCTGTTTCGAATCTCTTCGTAGTACTCGTGCAACCCATCTAGACTCAGGTTTCTGGTCGCTTCGAGCGTCCCCAAGCGGTTGATGCCAAACCCCTGGCCTTGCGCCATCGTCGCCACCAAACGGTTTAAAGCATATTGTCCTTTGTCATTGATGAGAGCCTGAATCTGTCGACCCAAGATTTCCTTTTCTTGATCAAAAATGTCACGATCGAAATTCTGATCGGCAATCAAGGGACGATATAATACTTCCCGCAGAAAATCGATGCCTTGTTGTAACATATCCGGATGTTCGGGCAAAAACTTGCCGTTCACCGCCTCAAATTGAAAGGAGAGCATCTGCTGATCCCCGACTTTGCCTACCTCAGCACGGAAACTTGCACCGTATAAGTCCTCCAATCTTCGTTCCATCGCGACCGTTGTGGGCCACTGGTGACACGCCCGCCGCAAGATATGGGGAATGATGGCTGCCCGACTAGCGGTTTCGGCCTTAAGCGGATTGACCCAAAAGGCCTGAATCAAAATCGTTTTAAACTGTTGCGTCGGGTAACAGTACCACCCTTCGCCGTTGTGGAACTGGCCTACGAACCCTTGCCCAGTCTTGTCCAATCGTCCGCCTCCTCATCGTTGCTTGCTATAACCTGCCCAAAACGGGCGAAGGTTTCCCCCCGCCCGTTTTGGCTGTTTAAGGAATACTAAGTCAACATCCCCGGTGGCTTCACAATCGCCAGGAGCTCTTCAGCTAACAGCGTCTCTTTTTCCAGCAACAACACTGCCATACGGTTTAAGATCGCCCGGTGACTGGACAAGATGTGTTTCGCCCGCTCGTACTGCTCAACCACAATGTCGCGGACCTCGCGGTCAATGGCCGAGGCCACATCTTCCCCATAGTCTCGTTCGCGTGTAAGATCGCGGCCCAAGAATACGGCAGCATTCCGCTGCCCGAAGGTCATTGGCCCAAGCGCGTCAGACATGCCGTATTCCGTGATCATCTGACGCACCATCTTCGTCGACTTCTCAAGATCGTCTTGGGCCCCGGTGGAGATTTGGCCAAAAACCAAATCTTCCGCCGCTCGACCACCCAAGGCCATCGCGACTTTGTCCAACAACTGCGACCGAGTCACCAAATACCGATCTTCCACCGGCAACGGCAAGGTGTACCCCATAGCCATGCCCCGCGGCACAATGGTCACCTTATGCACCGGGTCGCCGTGCGGGACTAACATCCCCACCAGCGTATGTCCCGACTCATGAAATGCCACGGTCCGCCGTTCCCGGTCTGAAACGACTCGGGTCTTCTTTTGCGGACCCGCCATGACTCGTTCTGCTGCCTCTTCAAAATCCTCCATCTGGATCTTGCGATGATGGCTGCGGGCGGCTAACAATGCCGCTTCGTTGGCCAAGTTGGCTAAATCAGCACCGGTAAATCCGGCCGTACGTTTGGCGATCACGTCAAGATCAATGTCGGCATCGAGCGGCTTATCACGCGTATGCACCTCGACGATCGCCTTGCGCCCTTTGGCGTCTGGCGCATGGACCACGATCTGACGGTCAAATCGTCCGGGTCGAAGCAGGGCGGCATCTAAGACATCCGGCCGGTTGGTGGCGGCAATGATGATGATGCCTTCGTTAATCCCGAAACCATCCATCTCTACCAGCAATTGGTTCAAGGTTTGTTCGCGCTCGTCATGACCTCCACCATAGCCAGCACCGCGCATTCGTCCGACCGCATCAATCTCGTCAATAAACACAATACAGGGAGCGCTCTTCTTGGCCTGATCAAACAGGTCTCGAACCCGCGACGCGCCTACACCGACAAACATCTCGACAAAATCTGAGCCGCTCTCCGAAAAAAACGGCACCCCAGCTTCCCCCGCAACCGCTCGTGCCAATAGCGTTTTCCCGGTTCCCGGTGGGCCTGACAGCAAAACACCTTTTGGTATGCGCGCTCCGAGTTCCAGATATTTCTTGGGATAGCGAAGAAAATCTACCACTTCCGAGAGCTCTTGTTTTTCTTCTTCCACCCCGGCCACGTCGGCAAAGCTTACCCGACGATGGTCATCAATATTCAATCGGGCCCGGGAACGACCGAATTGCATCACTCGGTTGCCTCCACCCTGGGTCTGGCTAAAGAAGAGATAGAGCATCACCAAAATAAGCAAGAACGGTAGGAAGCTCAGTAAACTGAGCCAAATCGAAGTCTGTTGGGGCGGGGCATAAGTCACCACCACATGATCGGCGGTCAGTGTGTTGCCCAAACTTTCGCTTCCACCTACCGCATAGACACTCTGAAATTTCTTGCCGTTGGTAGTCACCGCCTGCACGACGTGAGTAGACGGATCTAACGTCGCCGAACGGACCTGGCCGGTGCGAACCATAGTTAACATCGTGCTATAGTTCTCTGTTACCACGGGAGTGGTTTGGTTATTCATCAGTTCGACTAAAAATAAAACAAAAATTACTCCGAGAACGACGGTGAGTATTCCCCGAAACCAACGTCTGCTCACTGAGTGGGGGCCCCCTCTCAATCGCTTGAACTTTTTTGATCAAGCCACAGTGCCTTCATTATATCATAGCAGTCATCGAATCATTTTCTGGGTGAAGCCCAATCGGGATCGAGACGATGTTCTTTGTCAGCAACAAAACGCGCCTCAATGACGGGTTGAACGCAATCAAAACGAACCCGGTTAAGTCTCAACGTCCCATATTATTACAAGTTATTTTGCCTTCAGGCATCCCCGGTACGTTCGGAATCATCCAAAAGTCCGGTCCGCTGACGACTTGAGAAGACCTGCCGACGGGCCGGTCCCTTGAGACTCGCCACTCGCCTTCACCTGACCTCTTGCCAGTTTTAAAGAGACGGCTGTTCCTTATTTTCATAGCCGCTCCTTGGCTTATAGTGATCTCTGGCGCGCCTAGAATCGAGTCAAACCGCCCCTTTGCGACAACGAATACGATTCATTTCTGGTTTCGTAGTAAGCTTAGGAGTAAATCCAGAAACCTTTCGAGGTGTTTTGGCGTTTTACTCATTGCAAAGTTCGACGAGATGGCCATGGTATGGCCCGAGTTGAGGATTGGAAAGAAGGGGTAGAGTGGCACCAAGTCGAAAAGAAGCGCACCTCAAGAATCGGACGACGAAGCCCAACCACGCGACTTTATGGGTCGTTGGGGCGGCGGTCGTTCTAGCCATATCCGGGGTGGCCTTATCAATGCCTCGAGCGGCAGTAACGCCGAGTTCCGATGGTTTAGTCAGACTTTCTTGGAAAAGTGTGTTCGGGCGCGTCAACCGTGCGTCCTTTCACATGGCCGGAGCAGAAGTCCCCTTGGTCGATGACCATGGCGTGCTATCACCGGCTATTCGAGCCGCTTCGGGTGTTAGCGGTGTCGTTCGCGTCACCATTGCCGGACCGTCGCTGTTGTCCTGGGTCCCTTGGGACCACCGCCAAATCTCCGTGTCGGCGACCACACCGGTTTCGCCTAAAGTCACGACGACTCAGGTCACGCGACTATTGGCGGGCCCCGTCGAGGTTCAATTTGCCCACCCCGTCGCGAAGGTCTCTTACGCGTATGCCGGTCAGATGCATACGCTCACCCTAGACAGGCCCAAAAAGACCGTGGTGTTGGCCTTGCCCAAAGCCTCTCCGGGCAGTCATGGGACGCTCTCAGTCGCGGCCAGTGCCCGCCTGTGGGAGAACCCGGGCCGGAGTGAATCCTTAAATTGGGCGACCATTCCCGCGCTCACCTTGAGTCCCTCCACTACATTGCCCATTCAGCCAAACGCTTCACTGACCGTCGACTTTTCCCACCCTTTAGTACACGCCGACGTCTCTCAGTGGAAGGTCTTGCCAAAGACACCGGGTCACTGGACCGAGGAGAATTCCAGCACATACAGCTTTACTCCATCGAACACCTCGGGCTTTGGTCCCGGAGCGCTGGTTGCCGTCGAGATCCCCGGAGGATCTTCGGGTCCGGTCGCCACGAACGGGTCGTATTTGAATCACCCGGCGAAATTGGAGTGGACCACTCCCGACGGATCGATCTTGCGCCTTCAACAACTCTTGGCCCAAGAAGGCTACCTTCCCGTGAGTTGGACACCGGCCGAAAAAGATGGGCCGCGGACAGTGGCCGCTGAAGATCAAACCATTTATCAGCCCCGGGCCGGTCACTTTACCTGGAAGTACCCCAATTTGCCCAAAGCATTACACAGATTATGGACGCCAGGGCAAATGTCGGTCATGACCAAAGGAGCGATTATGCAATTCGAACGCGTCAATGGGCTCGCGGTGGACGGCATTGCCGGTCCTGAAGTCTGGTCAGCACTCATTCGCGACCGCGTGCAAGGTCGCGTCAGTCCCGATCAATACACCTATATTTCCGTGACCGAAAACCAGCCGGAAACCTTAGAGCTCTGGGTCGACAACCACATTAAACTGACGACCGTAGCCAACACTGGGATTTCGGTCACCCCCACGTATCTTGGCACGTACGCCATTTATGAAAGGCTTCCCTTTCAAATCATGCGCGGAACCAATCCCAACGGAGTGCCTTATGCCGATCCCGTGTATTGGATTAACTATTTTGCTGGCAGTGACGCCGTGCACGGCTTTTATCGCGCATCCTACGGGTTTCCCCAAAGCCTTGGATGTGTGGAACTGCCCTTACACATCGCCCCCACCGTCTATCACACCGTACACTATGGCACATTGGTGACTGTCAATCCGGTGGGCGTCGCCCCCGCACCCGCCCATCCCATCGCCTCGGCGACGGCGGCCGACCAAAAAGCGTCATGAGTAGGGAGGCGCTAGCCTCCCAGGTCCGAAGGGGGCGCCTCGGTCGAATCATTCTATAACGGCTCGCTGCTTATGGAATGATTCACCGCCAGCCCCTGGCGCTGGTTCAAATCGGGTCATTTTAGAGGAATTCAAAGGCTGATTCCTCGCGTAGGTGAGACTTAGCAGTGCAGTCCGTCATGGTCTCTGGCCGACCGACCGTCGTTTGATTCTTGAGGCTGACATGAAACGCCGGGGTTAGAATCCGGGGTATAGATCACCACCCAATCGGTTCCTGACTGACGACTCGTGACATCGTCGGCCAGCCCAATTACCGAAATCACCTCTCCGCCGCCCGCCACCAAAATGGGCCACTGATGACGAAGAGCAACAGGGATCTTCCGATCCATAAAGATATCTTGGACCTTTTTAGAGCCGCCAAGACCCACCGGGCGCAGACGATCTCCCGGCTGCCAGGTTCGAAACTGCCAGATCGCGTCATCGGGTTTGTTTACTCGACTGCTGTAACGCACCTGCCAGCTATGGGCGATACCTTCACCGGAGGCAGCCGATTCGACCAAGAGCCTTCCTCTCCCTGGCCAGGCGACATCCCCAGATTCAAACGGTACCGCGTTCACGGATTGCCAGTCGGATAAAGAGGCCCCTCGGGTCGGTTTGGCCAAGCAGAGCTCCCCGGACTGGGTCCACGTGAGCTGCCAACCTTTGGGCCAAGAGACCCCCTTGTGCCGAAGCACGCTGCGAATGTGATTCTCCTGCAGGCGAAGGTCGTGATGCATGGCAAATCGCGCCAACAATTCACCTTGGACTGCGCCGGGCCAATCCGAAAAAACGGATGGCCAATGGATATGGTCGCCTTCAAAGCGGAGCCGCTGTTGGCCTATCAACGCAGTAGTGTAGTCCTCGGTTAGGAGGGTCGAATCCTTGGCTTGTTCGGCTAGCGCCAATAGCGCTCGGTCGACCTTTGGATTAATGCGGGATCGGAGATAGGGCAAAACCTCTAAGCGAACCTGATTGCGAAGATAGCGTCGATCTTGATTGGACGGATCCTCCAGCCAGTGAATGTGCTTTCGCTCCAAGTATTGCCGAAGGTCCTGGCGACGATACCCGAGCAACGGGTGCACAATGTTGTCACGACGGACGGCAATGGCGGCCAGACCCGCGATACTAGTGCCGGTCAAAATACGCATCAGCACCGTCTCGACTTGGTCATCGGCTTGATGCGCCAAGGCGATCAGCCCAGCTCCGTGAACTTGACGCGCCGTTTCCAATGCTCGATGGCGGACCTCTCGCGCGGCCATTTCAATGCCTAATCCTTGCGATGGGTCTAAAGACACCACGACCGTTTCTAACTTGAGACCAAACCTCGTCAGAATATAGTCGCGCAATTGCTCTGCTTCCCGATCCGAATCCGGTCGAAGGCCGTGATTGATATGGACGGGAATCAGGTCGAGGTTCAATTCCCCCATCGCGCGCACAGCGTGGGTCATTGCAAGCAGGGCCATCGAGTCGCCCCCACCGGATACGCCTAAAATGATCGCCCCCTGATTAGTCACCAATTCGCGCCATATGGGATAAAACGCGCGTTCCATGGGGTCCAATGTCACGGCTTCACGCACCTGTTTCCTTTCTGACCATAATCCTTTGAGGAGGCTCTCCATCGATTGGATGCTTCTGGGCCTCGGTCCACGATGTAGACGAGGACCGTTCGATCCGACTCTAAACCTGCCGGTCTCTAGGTGGCGCGGATGACGTCGAAATTCATATGAATGCCCGAGGTCTTTGGTCGTTGCAATGTAAAGAGCCGTTCTGAAGGACCTATCCATTTCTGATCATAACTGACCAAATCTGGCGTCGCCTTCCTGGTTCATCGCGTTACGGCTTCTTCTTGATACAATGCTGAGTGCCTTCCGAACCCGCCTGGGCTCTCGGAAGGAGGCATCGGGGCCATGTACACGGCTGCCAGCTAAGCTGCTGAGCCCTGCTACACTCATACGCCACCCGACGCCAAGACGAATATTTGAGCCAAAACCTTCCCCGCTTAGCCTTAGGAACGTGGTGCATAAGTCCTAAACGGCCGGATCGAGGCCCCTGCAACCTATGTGATTGCGATCTTCGAAAGACGATTTGTCGGGTTTCGCACCAGTCCCCTAGAGGCTCTCGCGGCCTTGCTACCGGCCCCGGACGCGACCTCTTCGGCGTCGCTCAAGAGCGACAGTGCACTTGCCTGGGTCAATAGGGACTCCCTATCTTGACGCAGAGGATAGGGCTGAGTCCAGTCAGATGTCGCCAAGCCCCGCCCGTCCACCGAAGAGGCCGCCAAAAACGCCTCCGCCATAATCGCCCGCCGATACCTTGGGTTGGGCCTGATCGCGTTGACCTGGGTCAGCGCATGAATAAAGATCGCAGCAAAGGCATCTTGCTCGGATGCGTCTTGCGTGTTCCATGACAAGAGACCTTGAGTGAGCGGGTCTTGCCACTGAGCGAGCACCACATCCGAAAGGTATTGTGCTTGTTTCAAAAACCCTGGTTGCGGCCGGATATGGTACTCTGCCAAATCCGCCTCGATGACTACCGCCGTATCATAAGGGAAATCAATCCCAGCCGCGGTGGCAGAGTTGCCCACGAGCGCATCCCCATAGAGACCGTCATCTTGGACCATATGCTGTTGATTCCACTGTCGCACGCTCTGGCTAATCTTATCATAGCAAGGAGTATTCGTTGCACGATAAAGATTCTCACTCCCGATTAAGAAGGTTCCGGTAGCCGTCTCCGTCCGAACTTTCCGCTCGGTATTAAACCATTCCCCTCCTCCCCTGACATCCCATCCTGACATCATGAATTTAAACACCTCCTCAGCCCGCATCAGCCATACCCGATCACGGCTCAATTCATACGCCCGTAGTTCGTCTTCCAAGACCCAACCGTTGTCATCAAAAAACTTCACCCCCCAGGGATCGTCAATCGCCGCGCTGCCGGCACCCGGTAGCGACTCCGACTCAAAATAGGGCAGCATGAAATTCATTAGACCGGGCAGTCGCCGCAAGGAGAGATGCCCCGCTGCCATCAGGGACTCTTGGGCTCCTACCCACTGACTCAGCGGCCAGAGATATGCTATCTGACGCGTTCCTTGCGGCGTCGCCGTAGCCGATTCAGCCCATGCGTTTAACCCTCCAAGTTTGGTCCGGTACTGGTCGTCGACCGCGTGCAGCAAGCGCTGGCTCGCCGATTGCCAAACGCCGGGAGATTTTGCTTCTCTGGAGCTCACCAGCTTGTACACGTGCTTGCCTAAAGTTAGGCTCTCCAACTGCCCCCCGTGCGCACACCAATGAGCCCATCGTGGGGAGAGGTGGTCCCAACCGCCACCGATGGCAATGACTTGATGAATGCCGACAAGCCAGGGTTCCAAAGCGCTGGTCGGGCTAGCCGGCAATCCCGGCCAAGGCCGATTCCAAAACAATCGGGGAGCAATGCCGCGTTCGATGAGTGTTATAAGACTGTCAAACACTTGCTTTGAGGAGGCGTGGCGCGCCACCACAGGCACCCAGCCCGCACTAAATTGTACCGAAGCATCTAGCCAGTCGGTGCCTTGGAGCCACTGCGTTTCCCCGCTAACCCTCGAGGCGAGTTCCACTCGGCGCCATCCTAGGCCAAAGTCACGTTGATCAATCAGTGCTTGGCTGGCCAACACGTACTCTGCGGTGGCACCTAGGCTAATCGGGCCGATACCAACGCCGGTTTCTGCTCCCACCACCGGCATCATCAGCGAATGGACACCCCCATCTGCCGCCAAGAGCGGCAGGGTATCGTCGTACACCGCCGTAGCCAAGGCGCCTAGACCACTTTGGCTTGCCGCCTGGACATAATCAAAGGTGGATACCGCGTCTGTTACCAAGCCTGATCGCTCGGGATCAGGGTCTGAACGAACCCCCAATCCTGGTTCGACCACGCCAAGATGACAGAGGCCAACCACTAGGCGTCGGCTTCGTCCGCGCGAGTATGCCCCGCTCTGCACTCCGGCTAACATATCTTGAGTGCTAGCGAGGGCGGAGGGTGTCCAAGATATGGTCTGAATGCGGTGTCGGATCTTCGCCATTCGCCGCGACCAGATCCAGCTAAACCACCAATATCCTTGCGAACGAGCGTCCTCTAAAGACGCGTTAACGGCAGCATAAGCCATGGCCAAGGTACTCGTACTCATATGCGTATCCACCCCGGACTCGCGGTCTAGATCCGCCTGAAGTTTCTTCAAGGAAGCGGTGATCCAAGTCCATGAGGCACCATCTTCTCCGCCTTCGATGGACAAAGTCCGAGAAACCGCCCAAATCGCACTAGCGAGTGCCTGAGGCTGATCAATCGGGTGACGCATCAACCGCTGCACCAACGCCGTAGCTTGGTTCCTCATTCCTCCTCCCGCCAATGCCACGGCCGCTTCAGCTTCGGTCTCCACTAAAATGTGATGCGCCGATCCATGGATGGCGCCGTTCCCTTGACTCATATGCGCCGCTAAATAGTTAAGCGCTCTCCGATAGGAGGTAGCGTAAATGCTAGGTGAAGAGGCCACCATAAACCAAGAACCAGCCTGGTTCACCCTCCTGGAAGAATACGATGCCAGTGGCGCAGTGGTCCCGACCAGAGTGAGTAGGATATTAGCACTGAGAATAACCCCTTGGAGACGATGGGAATGCCGTCGTGCGCACATAAAGCTCACCCCTTAGCTGAGGCATAGTCTGACACGAGCTTCGGTGCCCCAATCTGACTCTACGTCACCGGATTTTGGATCCAACGACAGGTTTCTCCAAGCCATCGGCCCTATCCGTGGAAGGCTAGGTGAAGCCTAAAATCGCCCGGTTATGCCGACACTCCGTTCGACCTATGTGGAGTTTCAGGTTTTTGGGCCCGCTAGATGTTGACTGCAGGGCAATGGTGTCAAGTTAACAATAACGCAATAGTCGTCGAACGCGATTCATTCGGTGTATTCCAGAATGCTGTCCCCGCATCATCGGTAACCCCTCTGTTCGATGCGATAGGATGAACGTATTCCTCCCAGCGTTCAACGATTGATCGAACCCCTAGTTTCCTCGGGAAAATTGGTTCTCCATCGTAGGCGCAGAGAATTCTTCCCGGTGATTTTGTGAATCGCCGGTCCTGGGGTAGCCCGGCCTCGTTCATGCCTGGTGGGGGACCTGTAGCCGATAACGGGCTACAACGACCGTCGCCGTTTATGCGAATAGCGGTTGGCCTGCGGCGCTTTTGTTCGCAGGCAGGAACGCCCCGGACGAATCGGCGTCGCTTTTCGACGAATGGTGTCGACCCGTTCCCAAAACGCCTGTTATCGGATGGCGGGATCGTCGGACAACACGATGGGGATCCACTGATCCATCCAGAGGCCAAAGGCCACGCTGATATTGTTTTTATACCCATCATAGCGATAGCGGTCCGGACGTTCTGCTTGGTGGGTCTCCCAGAGTGCCTGGGTCTCGGCTTCCCCGAGGGCACACATATTAGCCACGAGCACCGTGGCCTGATGCTCCGGGAGAATGGCGGGCGGTAAAATCGCACAAAAGTTGGCCAGTTCACAGCGGTTTTTACGGACATTAAAATGGGTCTCGATGCCCCAGCGCAAGTGGCACATCGCTTCCACCGCGGCGCAAGTCTGATACGCGCGATATTTGGCGCAGAACCGGGCAATATTGCAGTCCGTGGGGGTGTACTTCCAAATATTCGCTCCAGAACAGTGGTAAGGTCACGCCGTTGCGCCCGCGCTCTTGATGCGCCTCGGCCCAATTCGATCCAGGACGTGCTTGGTGTCGCCTATCGGGATGGGAATAGAGCTTGCGTTGAAGCACTGAGTCGTCCAGGTCCTACGGCGTCGGGCCAGATCGCTGACCGTCGCATGACCCATGCCGTGCGCCCGAGCAATCGCGCGATCAGCCAAGCCGAGTTCCTAATGTAAACGCAAGATTTCTCGAATTTGGTACATGGGAAGCCCCCGTTTCATCATCCAATCATCTTCTTAGAGTGGGGTCAAGCCCCGTCAGAGGCTTCGACCCCCACTCTGGAAATCCTGGTATCCCGAACGCAGGGGTGGTCAATGTCATCAGAAATGCCGGTCAGTAGTTTTCAGAATCCGTGGACAGCACTTTCTGGAATCGGTGGTCAAGCTCGAGCAAAATACCCAGCAACGCTGCGCAATGTCACCATCGGCTTGATCCGGAGGATGAATCTGCCCAATACTCAACGAGCGTTCCAACACCTCGGACGCCGACCTGAAAAAGTGTGCACGATACTGTTGACAAAGTTATGACTGATACAGCCCAAGTTCCGCAAGTCAGGAAACGAGAATTTGATGAATTAATTGGAGTCGTTAGCCGGATGGCTCCCACACCAATCCTCGATCAATCGGCATACCGAGCGCTTCAAGAAGGCGGCGCTGATAGGGTAGCACGGCAATCCATTGATACCACGTGAAGGTCTCATTGG
>DAHXNH010000242.1 GCA_027365485.1 Clostridiales bacterium | reverse complement strand
GGTCAGGTGAGGGATAACGGGACTCATCGGTCGATGGGGATAGTGCGCGGGGTTCATTGCGTCTGGTTTGGGAGAACGCCATAGGATTGGAATCCCATTATCCCTGGGCTACTCGGGGGTCGGGTCTTTGGAGCGCTTCCGATCAGGCAGGATGGCAGCGGACTTCCGAACGGCCCCAAGGGATGCGATCTACCCCAATTCATCTGGAGTCATCGTTGCCATCAGTGCGCTGCTCACCCCATCGGGCGGGGCTATGGGGTCCCAACAGGGATTTCGGGTTGCGATTTTGCGCACTTGCGATGGCGGGGAGATCTGGCCCATGGGCAACGATTTATCGATTTGTCTGACCATTAGCAGGCGGGTTCCCTGTCCTTGCTTAATGTGCACTCTGCCCCGGTTGCTGCGACCAGTATCTCGTCGACCGGATGGTTTGACGTTTCTAGGCTCCCGTTAGGACCGGAGTAACGCCCTGAAGAAATAGAAACCCGCGAAGTTTCCAGGTTTCCACCGGACTCAAACCGACGACCGATCTCACCGCGGCGGTCGATTCCGCGGATCCGGATCTCAAGGATCGACTCTTCGACGCGATCGCCGATACGCCATATGCCCACGCGGCTCGACCGCAGGTCCTCCGCATTGGTGAGGGGGTTTGAAAACGGCTCAGGGGGATTTTCGGCCGGTGGGTCCAGGCGACGTACCCATCGTGGCTGAGAAGTCCGATCGAGCCGTTTCAAATTTGCGGAAGCCAGCGAACGTCATCCGGCACTTTGTCGACTCGCCGGACATCTATGGGACCTATTAGGCTATTAGGCGGCGCGGTTTGTCCTTGGAGTGGATAGCCCCTGCGCTTGCTTGTCGATGCATGATCGCAAGGTCCGGTCGTCGTTGTTTATCAGGACTTTCGCCACACCGAGGCAGTTAACCGCGCATTGTGGCGTTGTTGCGTCTACGCCTCCGTCAATGTCTTAGAGCTCAAACCGAGACCCATCTTAAACTTTCGTACGTAAATCTGAAGTAAAGAAGTCAAGATTAAGTCCATCTTAGGTAAAAAGGAAGGACATCGCCCGGGTCAAGGGAATATCGAAACCCCCGGGGCGCGAGGCATCGACCTCCATTTTCCAACCCAAGAATATTGCCCTAGCGACTGAGGAGACGCCGCAGGGGCAATCCCGCGAGCCATCAACCAGCGGCATGATCTTCTTCTGGGTCAGGTTTGGGGCCAAGCATCCACGCGGTCGAAAAACGGTTCCAACGGACAATCCGTTCAAAGGACCAGAGCCGTCCGTCCAATATCCTGAAAAAATCAGGCTCACGCTCTGAGCCCCCATCCCTCTGGGCGAGAATCTCGGACAGAAGAGGATAGGAGGCGGGTCGCAGGGTTTGAGACCAAACCTCAAGGTCATGCTGCATGTACTTACTCGTTTCGGTCACCCGCCTTCTCTTGATAGTGCTCGGTATTGGGGGAACATCCCGGTTGGGATGCCTCGGCATGAAGTTCCCGGATCAGACGCCTACGGGCAGCCGCCAGCCGGGAACGGACGGTGGCAGACGGGATCGCCAGTAACTCGGCGATCTCCGTCCCCGTCATTTCTCCCACCGTGGCCAGAATGAACACTGCACGTTGTTTAGGCGGGAGAACCTGCACGATGGCGCTGATAGCGTGAAGCCGTTCTCTGTGCTCGATGACTTCCATCGGATCCGCGGTTGAAGGGCTGTTGATATCGAACGCCATCTGGATGTCCGCCCGATCGACCACCACCTGGTGCCGATGAATGTCAATAAGACGTCGACGAGCAGTCTGGTAGAGCCAGGCCTTTTGCTCGGTGGGGTGGAGGGTTCGTAGGCGGTCAACGTAGCGCCAGGCCTGTAAAAACACGTCCTGTACACCATCCATCGCCCGTTCCCGGTCATGCAACGAGACCCAGAAGAACGCCCAGATAGCCTGACGATGCCGCAGATAGAGCGCCTCCAAGTCGCTGGCCGCATCCGTCATCTATCTCACCTTGACTTGCCCGAAATGCGAGACCGCTAAATAACGCACCAGCGCCGCCAGGTCGGGATTCTCAACGTGGATGTCTTCGGTGCTGGCAATCGAAGTGACTTTAGCTTTCAAGAGATCGGGCGAAACATCGGCGGCAAAGGTGGCTTGCTCGAACATGACGAGTGCCGTCGGCTCATCTACCAGGTCCAAAAAGGCTCGGTCGATTCGGGTGTCTTCAACCCAAATGCGCACTCGGTCTCCCGTATACTGCCCCACTTGACCGACCTGCATCGTGATCTTGGCAGTCAGTGCGCTGTACACGTCTTTCGGGACGAAGATCTGGCCGATGAGCATCAGCCCGCGCAACTTGAGCGGCGATACGGGCCCCGTAATCGCGTACTGGCCGATCACCATGACCGTCGTATTCTCGTCGTATTGCGCCAACACCTGCGCAGAGAGCTCGCCCTGGCCTATGATGGTTTCGACGCGGGTACCCTTCGCTACCGATACCACGGCGCCAACGTTTTGGCAGTGGGCTTGGGAAACCACGTCCGGATGCTCATCCGATACCAACACGACGCCGACATTTTCTATCACAGCGCCCACCATTTGGCTCGCGTCTGTCACCTCGGTGAGGTCTACAATTCCCATGTTTCGGTACTGAATCCCCGTCGTCTCCGCCTGCTCGGCACTCATGATACTCCCTCTTTCCCTATATTTTAGCTTCCATTAGGTATAACGGATGGGTTGCGAAAGTGTGCATTTGAGGTGCCAGTCCTTCCGGGAAACTTCGCAAATGGCCGCACCTTGTTGCAAATATCGCGACCCGGCTCATGTTCTTCATTGGGTTGGGGTTGATGCCGTTCACTACGTTCACTAACATAGATTCTTGAAGGCAGGCGTGTTCTGCGAGGGTTTCTGTAGATTTCTCAAGCTGTTCCGCCGTGGGGCCAGTTCAAGGGCTCCGAGGGGAGTCGTGCGGCATCGCGTGGTATCGTCGTTCTTTGGTTTCGAGTTCGATTATCTGCTCTTGCGGCCATTAACGCTTTGCCCCTTGATGTCCGATGCCAAATGGGGAGCGGGAAGATCGGCTTTCGGCGTCGGTCAAAACGCTTCGGTAGCGCCCAGATTTTACGCTCCTGACCAGTCTTCCTGATATCGTTTGAATCTTAAAGCACTTCCGAAGGGTTCGATCGCTGCCAGATCGCCCTGTGATGCGGGCATCGGGGCCTTCCAGACGGCCGACGGACGCGGTTCGAACCTTCTCAAGCTAGCGCCAAAAGGTGTGGACCCCTGAGAATGCCGCCATCCTCCCGGGAGGCCGAGCAACCGCCAAGCACCCCGGCAGTCGTTTGTCAGTCTTGGGCCCGGCACCACGACTGGCGGCTGAAACGTCAGACAGGGGAGACCCCAAAGCGCCAAAACGGCCATCACATTCTCGATAGCCTGGTGGTTGACGGTCTATCTTCAAGGATATTTGAAGGATTGCAGTCTCGAGTCCCATGGTTCCCTTGAAAAATGAAGCGACCTTACGGTTTGAACCGCTCAACCTTGCTCCGTCGTTGGAACCCGTCGGACTCGACTAGAATAGATGCTCTAGGCGGGCTGCCAGAAAAAGGGTGGGGGCCACGGGATTGAAATCTTGTCGACGATCTGCCGGTTGTACGACCTAAAAGGCGTGATCGCCTTCGGTCCGAAAGAATCATTCGGGGCCATGGAACGCGGGTCGTGGGCGGCTCTGCTGGGCCAATTTGACTGGGGGTTGGGTGAATGGTAGCTTCCGTGGGTGATGCTTTGGCTACGGGTTGGGAACGAACTTATGGCATGCACTACTAGCGCGTGGGGACCCACATAGGAGCGAGCGGCCTTACTGCTCCCACCGCCCTGGACACATCCTGAACCCGTTGCGCTCGGGTGATCGACAAATGCGGACTTGGATCCCAGTCAAATCGCCGATAGAGGGCGGTCGGGAGACCGTCCGACCCCTCTGCTCCGGTCTCAATGGGCTCGCTCTTACTGGCAGGGGGAGGTTACCCATAAAGAACGGAACGGTCGGGAGCGTCATGGCGAAGGTTGGCTCTCGAAACTGCCGCTAGCTGACGCAGCCTTGGGGTGACCCGCCTTGGGCCGGAGCAGCGCCCAGGCCAAGCACACTGAACCCCAAGTAGGCGCTAAACCGGGTGAAAATCTCCGCTTTACGAGCATTCTCACGGTTCCTCGCTCATCGGGGAAATATCCGCGCACGTCTTTGCCCCCATTTGACTAATGCCCGGGCCTGACCATCTGGCCCACATCTGCCGACGAACTACACCCAGTTGAGGGCCACGGCCGCCCTGCAGCGGGATACCCATCTCCCTCAGGGCTTCTCTCATCTAACGTTTGAATATCGGCAAAGGTGCCAGGGGAATGCATCGACATCCGCCCAAACGAAATCCCGCTCGGGATACTGAGCGGAGCGCTGGCCCGAGAACGCCAGCCTTGCCTCCGTCAATGAGAGCGGGACAAAAACCCATGGTCGCATTTCTGGGCCAACTGCCCGGGATGGACCATGGTTCGATTCAGCAATTTACTCTAGCCGATGTCGCTCATGAACCATCCCCGCAGCCAGTTGTCGCTGATTACGATTGTGGGTTTAGAATGGTGACCATACCTAAATCTCCATCCACCCGCACAAAGTCGCCGTCGTGGATGTGTTCCGTGGCTCCCGGGACCGCCACCACACAAGGCACCCGATATTCTCGGGCCACGGTGGCCGCATGCGACAAGATTCCACCGGAATTGGTCACTACGGCACCCGCGATGGCAAACAGCCCGGACCAACTAGGCGTAGTGGTCCGCGCGATTAACACCTCACCGGGATTCAGCCGAGAAAAATCGTCAGCGCTGGCAATAATCCGTGCCCTTCCTTCGAATACTCCGGCCGACGCGGAGACCCCCTTCAAGCCCGGCGACTCGTTTGGGGTGTTGGGTGCGGGACTGGATTTCATGGGAGTTCCGAGTGTAGGCGGCGGCGTCTCATTGTAATATTGTTGGTATTGCACTTTTCGGGATTCCAACAAGCCTCGCTCGACCCTTAGCCTCCCGGCTAGCAGCGCTTCTAACTCATCTCGATATAAAAAGAAAATCTGCTCGGCCGACGTTAGTCGTCCCTCCGCTTGTAATAGCGCCCCAATTTTCATCAAAAGAGGACGCGACTTGGCCGGCAACATTGCATCAATATAAAAGTGATGGTCCTCGTCAATCGGCCTTGCCGCCCATGCGACATCAAAGGCTTCTTTAAAGCGCATTCGGTGTTCGCCAGCAAGCGCATCCAGCGCGGCCGCCAACATCGCTTGTTGGTCGCTGACAATGGACTGCCAGCGCTCCTCAAACGAAACGTCTGCGGATAAAAACTGACGCACCGTGGCCAATGCCAACCGCGGATCTTCGTGCCAGGTGGGCTGATAAAAATCATGACCGACGCCGACCCTCCAGCCATACTGATCCATCGCTGATTGTAAGTCCCGCAAAAAATCGGCTGCCTCCGGCAACTCGAGCAGTCGCGCCATCGGATCTGGATCCTCGAGGGCCTGACGCAGCGTGGGGCGCTCGCGAATACTCTCGGCTAAGGCGGCCAATGCCCGGTCGGTCTCCACAAACTGGTTGGATGCCGCGACTAACAACGTATGCGCATCTGTGGCCGATCGGTCCGGGAAAGCTTGCAAAAAGACTCCTTCATACCATTCTTGGGCCATAAACACGGGCATGACAATTTGCATATGCAGGGTCCAAAACCGTTCATTTAGTTCTGTTAGCCATTGTAGGCCTTCCAAAGCCTCTTCGCGCGTTCGAACCTCCCGGACTTTCTCATCCAGTGCGCGATAGCCGGGTAAAAGCTCGGTCTCCACAATCCGATCAAAGTCTTGGCGCAAGGTGTTGAATCGCGGGCGCATGGCATCTAGCCCGGCCATCCGTTGTTCCGGGTCCGCTGGTGCGACCTCCGCGCTCACCTGGTCGTAGGCATAGCCGTGATAAATGCGCACCGCGTTTCGCTTGAAGGGCTGTCCGTCTGCTCCCTTGATATGTTTAAACGCCTGGTCAACGCTGGGAATAATAAACGACTGAAATAACGGGGTCATGGCGAATCCCAGGTGGGTGGGATCATGGGTCCAAAACCCGGTCCGCAAATCCTCTTCCGACATGGTCAGTTGTTCTTCTAATGAGTGCATCCACGCTCCTGCCTTTCCCGAAATTGATAACCTTGATGAATCACCCCTCACCGGAAACCCTGAGGGGCTCCTCTCACATTCAATGGGCTAGATTCTATACTATAACAGAAGCACCCCAATGGGGTGATAAAACAAGCTTGAGCTTTTTGCAATGTGCGATTGAATTGATGGATCGCGGATTAAATCTTAGGTTGTATGGAGCCTTGCAGAGGGATTCTCCGCTAAAACAACTGGAAATAATGGCAAAGAGGCGTCAAAATTGGCGTTCTAGCCCTGCTTCGCGGAAACCGGCAGATTGTAGGCGAATGGGTGTTTGTTGAGATAGGCATCGGCTCGCGCATCGGCTCGCCTTTGTCGCATCGCTCCGGGGCGAGACGGTCGTTGGCTCATCGCAAACCCGGTCCAGGGCATGATTATTGGCGCTAATGAGATCTGTCATCACTTCGGCTAACTTCCGTGTCATCCTCGGCGCAGTCCGAGGACGACAAAATGAGTTGGCCAAAACACCCGAGGTATCCTTCTTCGCGCCCAGGGGTGGGCGACGAAACGATCGGTGTCAGCCAGAACGTCGTGCGAATCAACGGGCGTAGGGAGGGATTCCAACACTCAGCCCAAACGCGACCATGACCACAGCGGCAAAACTGGCGGGCCACCTATGCCGAGGCCGTCCATAACGAAGAATTTGGGTCACGCGGCGGCGGTAGACTGCGCACGTCGGGCCTATCGAGGCCGTAGTCGACCATATCGTATGCCTAGCGAGCTCGCCCCGGGACAGCGGTTGGTGAATTGGGGCATCATCCCGATGACATCCGCCGGAGTGAGGATCATTCCCGAAGGGATGACCACGGAATGCCACCACCTCATCTCACATTGAGGTTCAATACACCAACGAGACCCCTAACCCTATCATTGGTCACTGCGGGTTGAGCCTGAAGAGCGGCCAGCCTCGGACACCACCTCGGATTCACTGTGATCCAACGTAAAGGGCTTAGGGAAATAAACACCGAGATTGCCGCGGGCCAACCCAAGCAATGGGCCAGAGCCAACAGAAACCCCAGTACCCATGTGGATTGGATTTAGACGACCAAGAATTCGAGCAGGATGAAACATGGAGGCACTTTTACAACAGAGTGTGCGCGTGCATGGAATCCATATGTGATTTGGACACGCCGGAGCCTCGGATGGTAGAACCCATGGTAGAACTCTGGCTTACCTGCTCGCATGGTGGTTGCAACTGTCCGAAGACCGGTTGACTAGCGCGTACTTGTCGCCGGGGTTGCGGGCATTTCAGTGCTTTCTCCACCAGGGTTGACCTGTAGGTCCTTGAGGCATTCAACGATACCTCGCATCTGGCGTTGTTGCGTTAAAGGAGGCATTGGTGCCTTACGCTTTTGAGCGACAACGGACTGGTTGAAGCATTAACGGGCAGGAGTGCATCGCAAGAGTGCATCGCAAGAGTGCATCGCAAGAGTGCATCGCAAGAAATTCGTCGAATTTGAGGTTCGGAGAGCGCTGTCACAGAGTGCTAGTCCAGGTTGGTCGAAACGGCTCAAAATGATGCCTGGACGTCTGAAACGACCCGCAAGTGATGACCGGATTGGTCATGTCAAGCTGAGTACCGGAACTCCCGAAGCGAAAGCCTGGGCCAACACCCCGGGGCTCCTCGATCTGTAAAATAGCACCGACGCTGGAATCCGCTCCTAACCGCTTGGATGACCCGTTTTCTGAAGACTTAAAACGAAATCGTCTGCACAAGACCCAGTGGCGTTAAATCTAGCTTTTGCTTGGAGATGCCAAAGTCCAGAATTTCGTGGGTCTTTTTGTGCATGGTGAACATGACCGTTGAGCCGGTCGGATCCGATTTCCCTGGCGGCACGATCGCATGGCGGTCGATGAAATTTCCGTACATGACGACGAAGTACACCGGGGCATTATCGGGGACACTGCCCATGTGGGCAAAGTTCAATGCGTGAGTCCGCGTAGACAACACATACCACGCTCCGGTGGGATTGGCGTCTCCCATAGAAGCTGCCATTCTTTGGGCGGCCGATTGCACGTACGTGGGCACCGTAGACACCGTAGTGGTCACCTCTCTCGGTAAGTCGGATTGTGATGGAGTTTTCGTGACTGCGAATCCAGCCCCGAATCGACCGGCCGTCAGAAGCGTTACGAGGTAATAATATACTACGCGCGGCTCACGGTGTTCTTTTGTAGAGGAGCGCCATGATGGTAGGAAACCATGATGCAGCAATGGATTGAGACGCCCAAAGATTGGCATCAAATCGTCCCATTTGACTCACACCCAGTATCGTGGTGATGATCGATGGTCGCAGTTCCATCGTAGTAGCCCATCACCCCGAAGGCTTTCAAATGTCGTCGCGCGCTTAGCACATTGGGCGGATCGGCCCCGGTTGCTACGGTGTCAACGGGCAATTAAGCCAAGCGCACGAGCACTTCGCCACC
>DAHXNH010000245.1 GCA_027365485.1 Clostridiales bacterium | reverse complement strand
ACCGAAACGCCGCACCCGCTTAGTGCACTCTCTGGTCCTTAGCGTCCTATCGGGCACAATTGTGAAGACGGGATATTCCCAATGGACGGACAATAGAGGAATCATACTTTAGCTCGCTAACGTAGTGAATTGCACAGCTTGAAAGATTCTCGCAAAACTGGATGACGCCTCAAGCGTTCCAGGAGTGTGAAATGTTCGGACTGGTAACATGACAGACTACCATGCCATCTCGCTCTAGGTTTTGGATCACCCCAAGCGCGGCGGGATTTGTGGCATCATGTATGGCGCGTGATGAACAAAGCGCGGGCCGCAAACGAGACCAAGGGATTGTCCCAGGGATTTTGACCCGGGATTCGCCCCCGATGGGTGCGACCGGTGATGGTGTTGACCTTGGGAAGTGTGTGGCGTATATATACTGCGCACGAGTCAAATTCGGCCATTTAATGCCAAAACTGTGGGCGTCTTAACCCATTGCTGCGTAATGGAGTCCCAACACCAGGGCTTTCTTTTGAAACGCAAACTATGACCCGCGCACACGATATCGCCGTGCTATCTTACTTTAGATATCATCAGAACCTGACCGGCGGTGACTCCCCCCTAGCCATCCGTGAGCCAGTCTGCTAGCATATCGGAAAAAAGGAGGGGTTTTTGTGCCCCAGCAGAAAAATCCCGTCGGCCTGAAAAGCCCGCCGCGATCGTACGTGCTTGACGAGTCCTGGATCAAGCCGTTCCAACGAGCCATTCCCACTTGGGACGGGTTCGACCCTTGGGCTGAGACGGCCATCCCATTCACCTATGCGGCGTCGCTCACGCCCTGGCCCATCTTAGGGTTTGACTTGCCCCAGTCCGGGCTGATCCACGGGGAACAGCGCTTTCGTTATGGCATTGCCATGCATGTTGGCATGCAGCTCACGGTGGTCCAAGAGGTTACGGGATTTAAAGTGCGTGGTCAGACCGCTTTTGTCACTTTAACGACTCGCGGGACGACCAACGAAGGGAACCTGGTTTTCGAGTCCGAGTCGCTCATTTTGTCACCCCAAGTGGAAGAGGAGAGTTCAGATGCCGAGCGAAATTGAGCGTCTACCGGTGCGCACGATGACCTATCAGTCCTCTGATTTGATTCGCTACGCCGCAGCATCCGGAGATTTCAATCCTATTCACTATGACCGCTGTACCGCGGAATCTTACGGCTTACCCGGAATCGTAGTCCACGGCATGTTGAACATGGCGGTTCTTGGCCGCTATCTTGATTCGTGGAATCGCGGTCGCTTTCACTTGGTGGACTTTCGGACAAGATTCCGCGGCTTCGTTGAGCCCAATCAGCCGATTCGTCTGGAAGGCATAGTCAAACGCCGAGATCCGGACCATCTCATGGTCCAACTTTCAGTGACGGTAGTCGGCCAGGACAAACCCGCGGTGACCGCCGAAGCGACGCTCTCCCTGACTCTCGCCCTCGCCGAGGTACTGTCGGGTCCGCTTCCGACAGCTTAACCGCCGATGGAACGAGAACTCAGCGTTCGCTGACGGCCAAGACCTCGCTTGCCATCAGCCCGCATGCCGCCGATATAATCCGTGGATCCCTAGGCGAAGGTTAGCCCCTTGGTGCCAAGGCCACCGCGCGATGCCATCCAACATTGAGTGGGTGATGACGGGAGCGCGTAACGCACCGATTATCACCCTGCAGTCAGCCCATGGCAGAACCGAACCGCCGCCAGAAAGCGGGGTCTCCGTAAAACAAAATACGGAGACCTATAGGCCCCGGGTCATACCGGGGTCACTCTTTGGCACCAGCGAACGGGTGTGAAAAAGTCGGGCTGCGACCGTTAAGACTGCCAGCACCGAGGTTTCCACCGGATGAATACCCGAAACCAGCGCAACATCCCGCTTACGTTCAACCAAGGCCAATAAAAGCCAGTGTTTTTGGGAATTAGTTCCCAGGGCGGCGTCGGCGGCATGGTAAGGCCGCTCCCCTAAAAGCGGACCTTTCCCAGCCGAGCCATGGGGGCCAAGCAAGATTTCGCATCACGTGGATTAGCCCGAGGCAAAGCTTTCCCATGACGAGCAAAAGCGCGTAAAAATCGCCTCGGACTGGCGCCCCTGACCGACGGTCGCTTCGTCCGTGTCCATATCCCAGATCAGCGAGAACCACATTGGCCACAGACTTCAACCCAGGTTTCGCACCCTTATACCTTGATGTTGTATCGCGCCATGATCGTCAAGCTACATATTGAGGGGAACTAAGTTGATGAGCCCAATACATTGGGCTTTTAAAGCCATTTACCAACCACAATCTATGGATGCGCAACACGTGGATTCAGAAACGGCAGTGCCACCTGCGTTTTCTCCTGGTCACGCTAGAGGAGCAATCCGAGACGGATGTCGATAGACTGTTCAGAGGTGAACATGCTTGATTTAGCGGAGTTACCGCGCTTAAGAGATTTTCCGTGGTACGCCCGGATGACCACTCGAGTGGGTCCGCTGCGATTTTTACATTAGCTCTTAGTCCAGCCGTCATCGCTTCCCGTCTCAAGACCACGTCTTACGCCACCTCGTCAGGCTAGAGCACCGGCCACCTTGCTCTACTATCACGTCGTTCAGCCAGGTTTGAACCATCCGTTGGGTTATCGGCAAAAAGAGATTGCGAAGCACTGGCGTCATCAATATTCGACCGCTCCACAACCGCCGCTCGATGGCAAAAACCTATCCCTCATATTGGTTCAATCCGACTCAGCGTTCCCCTACGCGAACGGAGACGGACTTCGGTTCTACCCGGTGTCCGTCTCCGCTGACCACCTTCACTAATTCTTAAAAGTACATCAGTTTATCCTTCGTCTTCCCAAGTCAAATGCTTCAAATCCTCTGGCGTATTGTCTCTTCGCCAGATTGTAAAATCCACTTCAATTTCAGGGGTCCATTTGCCGACATCAATGTCCGCCGAGCTATATTTCCCGGCTTTGATCCGTTCAAACCCAAAGAGATCGCGAAGTCTCGTCCGCTCCGCTTGCACCACGCACTCTTCCGCCAAGTGGGGGGGAATGAAAAGCACCCCGGAGCTCGTGCCTAAAACGATGTCACCGGGAAGGCATACGGCCTTACCAATCCGGCAGGGTACGTTCATCCCGGTCATGGTCACTTCGCGGATGGGAGTCGGATCAATGCCTCGGTAATACGTTTGCAGGTTCTCAATTTCTACCACCTGTTGGAAATCCCGGATCCCACCATAAATAACCTGGCCGCGATGGGTTCTGGACGCTACCGTAGTAGAAAGATTTCCTCCAGAAAACGTACCTTCAAAGATTTTATCAAACATATCGACCACCATGACGTCGCCTTCTTCGAGCGCATCGACGACCCACACATTAAAGAATCCGTGCCGTCCTTCCTGCTGTTGTCCATATTCCAAGAGATAATTGTGCAAATCAGGCCGCATAGGCACCATCATGGCGGTCACTGCCCGTCCGACCATCACCCGATCAGGATGCAGAATCTTAAAATCTCCTTCAAACTGATATTTGTAACCGTGATGCCAAAGAACTCCCCAAGCCTCTTCAGTCGTCATTTTCTCCATCCGCCGAAGGATATCGTCTGACACCCTCGGCCTGCCGTCCAAAGAACGTTCTCCCGTCCATAACGGAGTGAGTTGAATCACATCTTCCCGGTTTCTGAACTGCATGCCTGTTCACCCTTTCTGATCGGGCTACAACAACATACTGCCGCCATCGGCGCGTATCGCTGCACCCGTAATATATTCGCTTTCTGCCGACGCTAAAAAAGCCACCACGTGGGCAATATCCTCGGGTTGTCCTACTCTGCCCAACGGAAACTTACTGTGCGCGTCCTGCCTGCGAATCTCGGGCGCCAACCCTGGCGGTACGATCGGCCGAGGGTTTCCGCTCTTGGCTCCGACCCGGACCGCACCCGGCTCAATAACATTGACCGTAATCTGATAACGGGCTAGTTCAATGGCAGCCTCCCGGGAAAGCATCTTTATCCCGCCTTTAGACATCGCGTAGACCACATCGAAGTCGGTGGGTCGCTTGCCGTGCACCGATGAAATATTGATGATCCTGCCGCCGCCCCTGGCCTTCATGGACGGGACCACAGCTTGAATCATCAACCAGTATCCCATGCAATTTACCGCCATCACCGCATCATAAGTCGCCTCGTCATATTCGAGCAAACTAAGATTAGGCTGCCGCGCGGCGTTATTCACCAAAATGTCAATGCCGCCGTAGACGTCGACCACGAGCCCGACCATGTTCGCCACTTGCTCCGGTAAAGACACATCGGCTAGCACGCTGGTAGCCTCGCCCCCAGCATCGACGATTTGCCTCACCGTGTCCTCCGCCGCGGCCGGATCGACGATGTAATTGACGGCCACTTTGGCACCCTGGCGGCCCAGGGCCACGGCGACTCCCTTGCCAATGCCGGTCCCGGCTCCCGTGACTAGCGCAACCTTGCCTTCAAATCCCATCCCCATCCCTCACTCGCGCTTCATCTTGTGGTTCATATAGTGCAAATGAAATCCTCCGTCGAGGCGGATTGAAGCCCCATTGAGAAAACGCGATTCGGGCAACGCCAGAAACCATACCACATGAGCCAAGTCCTCGTACGTTCCTAAAACCGCCGAAGGCACTTTGAAGCGATAGGCCGTGTACACATCGCTCAGCGAGCTGGCAAACCGGACGTCATCACCCTCCACCGGGCCCATTTCAATGACGTTTACGGACACGCCTCTTCGTCCCAAATCCAAGGCCGCTTCCCGTGCCAGCATGGCCAAAGCGCCTTTGGCGACGGAATACACGAATGAGGACCCACTAGGTTTTTGGTCGTGAATCGTGCTCACATAAATGATCCTCCCCGAGTTGGTCTCCGCCTGTCGGCCAAACGCCTGGGTCAATAGAAACGCGCTTTTGACATTGACGTCCATCAGCTCTTGGTACAGCCGGGGGTCGCAGTCTTCGACGGACACAGGACGCACCAATTGCGAATTATGGACGAGGACATCCACTCGACGCCAATGCGTCAGGACCTCTTTCCATAGATCTTCGACATCTGCCGTGTGAATCAGCCCATACTGGGTCCACAAGACCTCGCCGCGCTCTTTCTCTGCAGGACCAAACGCCGCTTTGAGTGATTCCACATCGGCGGTCGGAGCCACATTGATCACCACCCGAGATCCTGCGGTCAAGAGTTTTCGGGCAATCGCGCGACCGGACTCGGCCTCGCCGTCCGAGATAAGCGCCACTTGACCCCGCAATTTCACGCTATTCGCTCCCCTGTGCCGTGCTCAACTCCAAAGTCGGTCGTTGGACCATTCCCCGTCCCATTGGCTGGTGCTTTCCCACATGCCTGGAACCGTAGACGACAAGTGTTCCCGGATCACTTCATCGTTCAATGCCTCGATGCCGAGACCAGGACGTTCGGGAACCTCGATGTAGCCCTGGTTGACCAGAGGTTTGGGAAGACCGCTGACGATGTCATCCCACCACGGCACATCCACCGAATGATATTCAAGGGCAATAAAATTATTGGTGGCGGCTACACTATGCACCGCGGCCAGACAGGCGATGGGACTTTCTGCCATATGCACTGCCATGGACACCCCGTATTCTTCAGCCATATCACCAATCTTCTTGTTCTCTAAGATGCCTCCAGAAGTCAAGATATCGGGATGAATGACCGATACCCCATGGTTTTCCAAAAGAGGCCGGAAGTTTTCTTTCAGGTAGATGTCCTCACCGGTACAAATCGGAGTAGTACTCGCCGCGGACAGTTTGACGTATTGCGCGGTCATCTGCCAGGGAACCATGTCTTCGAGCCACGCCAAATTGTATCGTTCCAAGCGGCGGGCCAATTTGATGCAGTCATCGACCCCAATATGGCCGAAATGATCAATAGCCAGTGGGACTTCATAGCCTATGACCGATCGCACATCGGCGACATATTGTTCCAAGAGGTCCAATCCGTGTTCGGTAACGTGGATATGGGTAAATGGATGGGCCACGTTGAACACGTCATAGGCCCGATTACGCTGCCATCGTCGTTCTTCTGCGGTTGGGTTCGGCCCGAGTCGGCGAGAATGGCCACGCAGTTCATCGAGAAAACCCAACGGCGCCGACAGTGCCCCCGGTTGGTCTATAATGATCGACACGCCCAGGTCCATTTTCAAAAACGTATAGCCCAGTTCCATCCGACGTTTGAGGGCTTCGCCCATCGACGCGCCATCGGTCCGGCCGTTGTTATCGGTGTCGCAGTACATGCGCACCCGACTTCGAAACTTGCCTCCAAGCATCTGGTAGACGGGCACCCCATACGCTTTGCCAGCAAGGTCCCACAGCGCTATTTCAACTCCACAGACGCCTCCGCCTTGGCGAGCATGACCGCCAAATTGCTTGATGCGGCGAAAGAGTTTGTCGACCTGACACGGATTTTCTCCGAGCAGGCGACTTTTGAGCATTAAAGCGTAGGTTTTGCTCGCACCGTCGCGCACTTCTCCATAACCCACTAATCCTTGGTTGGTGTAAACCTTCATTAACGAACATTGCATCGGCGCTCCCACGATGTCAGCGAACCGAATATCGGTAATCTTGAGATCAGAGGGCGCAGAGTATGTACTGACGTGAGCTAAGGCATCATCGGTGGATCCTGTCATTTAGGCATCATCCCTTCAAAAAAATTGACCATGAACCGCCTCTGAGCAAGCGTCAGTCCATTGCAACTACTCAAGAGAATCGCACTTTATAGAGACGATGGCAAGTCAAAACCCCTGCAGGCGATCGCAGTCCACGGTTTGCCACGGGGCCGATGGCGACCCCGTGGTTTTGCGCGGGCAGCGCGACCGATGCGTCAAACCCCTTTTGGTCTTGCACAACTCTCGGATGCCGACGAAGCCGACTTCGATTACAATAGGTATATCACGATGACTACTTGATAACGAGGTGAATAATTTGGTCCATTCAACCACTGATCCTTTTCATGCCCGCATCACCGTCGAGCGCGAAGGCAAACAACTGACCTACTACAGCCTGCGTGCGCTAGAAGGCCAGGGTCTAGGGGATGTTTCGCGCCTGCCCGTGAGTATTAAGATCCTTCTCGAATCGGTGCTGCGCCAGTACGACGATTATCAAATCCGCCAGGACGACATTAGAAACTTGGCGGGGTACAATCCCAAGTCTCCCGAGCGAAAGGAGATCCCCTTTAAACCCTCTCGGGTGGTGCTCCAAGATCTTACTGGGGTGCCCGCTGTCGTGGATTTGGCAGCCATGCGTTCTAAAATGAAGGCTCTAGGCGGAGATCCACAGAAGATTAACCCCCTGATTCCCGTCGACCTAGTCGTCGATCATTCCGTTCAAGTCGACCAGTCGGGACAAGCCACTGCCTTCGCATACAATATGACCCGGGAGTTCGAACGCAATCAGGAACGTTATCGCCTGCTGAAATGGGCACAAGGCTCCTTTAGTAATTTCCGAGTCGTGCCGCCTGACACCGGCATCATCCATCAAGTCAATCTAGAGTACTTAGCCTCCGTGGTCAGCCTGCGTGAGACCCATGGAGTCACCGAAATCTTTCCCGATTCCGTAGTCGGTACCGATTCCCACACCACCATGATCAATGGCCTAGGAGTCCTGGGATGGGGGGTTGGCGGCATCGAAGCGGAAGCGAATATGCTTGGCCAGCCGCTTTTTTTCTTAATGCCGGAAGTGATCGGCTTTCGCATTTCCGGTTCTCTTCCAGCCGGTGCGACGGCCACCGACTTGGCTCTGACGATCACCCAAAATCTGCGAGCATACGGGGTCGTCGGCAAATTTGTCGAGTTCTATGGACCGGGAGTTCGCGATATGACCCTAGCTGACCGGGCCACGGTGGCCAACATGGCGCCGGAATATGGAGCCACCATGGGATTTTTTCCCCCTGATGAGGAAACTCTCCACTATCTCAGGTCAACCGGACGACCCGCTGACCATATCCGCCTAGTCGAATGGTACCTCCGCGAACAGGGCATGTTCGTCAGCGAAAATAGCCCCGAGAGCCACTACACCGATGTCATAGAACTGGATCTAAACAGCATCGTGCCCAGCCTTTCGGGCCCCAAGCGGCCGCAAGATCGGGTTCCTCTTGCAGCCATGCAGTCAACCTTTCGCAAGGCTCTAACGACTCCGGTGGAAGGCCGGGGCTTTGGCCTTACGCCAGAACAAGTTGGCCGAAGCGCGACGGTAACCGGAACGCAGGAGCAGCTTGCCACAGGCTCGGTGGTGATTGCGGCTATCACCAGTTGTACCAATACCTCGAATCCCACTGTGATGATAGCGGCGGGCTTACTCGCTCAACGGGCGGTCAAGCTGGGCCTCAAAGTGCCCAATTATGTTAAAACCAGTTTAGCGCCCGGTTCGCGGGTGGTCACCGCTTACTTGCAGCAGGCGGGATTGATGGAGCCTTTGGCTGCGTTAGGGTTTGACCTGGTAGGCTATGGCTGCACCACCTGCATCGGCAACAGTGGGCCGTTGTCTGATGAGGTGACCGCGGCAATCCAGGATAACGACCTCACCGTCGCTTCGGTGTTGAGTGGCAACCGCAACTTTGAGGGCAGGATCCATCCGCTGGTCAAAGCGAATTATTTAGCCTCACCGCCACTGGTGGTGGCTTACGCTCTCGCCGGTACGGTCGACACCGATTTAGACCACGACCCGATTGGCTATGACCAAAATCACCACCCGGTCTATCTTCGCGATTTGTGGCCATCGGCCCAAGAGATCGATCAAACCATGGCTGCCGCCGTGAAGCCGGAACTCTATCTTAAACAGTATGAAGAGGTCTTCGGAGCCAACTCCTTATGGAATAGTTTAGAGGCTCCAGTGGGAGAATTGTACGCGTGGGATGCTCATTCCACCTACATTCAAGAGCCGCCCTTCTTCGAAGGCTGGACCAGCACCCCCGGTCCCGTCCAGACGATCACTAAGGCGCGCATTCTCGCCATGTTTGGCGACTCCATTACCACGGATCACATCTCTCCTGCCGGAAGCATTGGCAACAAGACCCCCGCCGCCCAATACCTGAAGGCACACGGTCTTGAACCGAAAGACTTCAACTCTTACGGTTCGCGACGGGGAAACCACGAGGTGATGATGCGGGGTACATTTGCCAATATCCGCATTCGCAACCAAATCGCGCCTGGAACCGAAGGTGGAGTGACTCGCCACTTTCCCGATGGCGAGGTCGTTTCCATCTATGATGCAGCCATGCAGTACAAGGCGAACGGCGTGCCTCTGGTGATATTTGCGGGTAAAGAATACGGCACCGGAAGCTCTCGCGACTGGGCGGCCAAGGGAACGTCTCTGCTCGGAGTAAAAGCCGTCATTGCTGAAAGCTTTGAGCGAATTCACCGGTCGAACTTGGTGGGCATGGGCGTCTTGCCTTTGCAGTTTCACCAAGGCCACAGTTGGCACGATCTGCACCTTACCGGTGAAGAATTGGTCACCATTGCGCTCGAAGAGCCCTTGTCGCCGCTCGCAGAAGCCACTGTGCGCATTGACTACCCCGATGGGCACAACGCCGAAATCAGCACCATCGTGCGCTTCGACACCCCGGTCGATGTTGACTACTATCGTATCGGCGGCATCTTGCAGACCGTGTTGGGGAATTTGGTCGAGGGTTAAACGACATGATCGAACAAAAGCCTCTGCTTGCCGAACCCGAAGAGTGGCTGGATGTCTACGACGACAATTTTCAATGGGTCGGACGCAAAGCGCGCGAAGCGGTTCATCGAGACGGAGATTGGCACCAAACCTTCGATTGCTGGATGGTACGGCGGCACCCGTCGCCCGCCGTACTGTTTCAGCGGCGAAGCTCCAGCAAACTAGATTACCCTGGGCTCTGGGATACTTCGGTGGGTGGCCACGTGCGCGCAGGCGAAAGCCTTTCCGATGCCTCCCGTGAGATTGCCGAGGAACTAGGCATTGTGCTGTCTTTCGCGGATCTCGTGCCGTTAGGGTTGCGCTTAGCCGCGGCTTCAACGCCAACCCGCATTGACCGAGAATTTCAACAGATCTTTCTCGCTGAGGTGAACCTAAGGCTCGAGGCCTTTCGCCCAGATGCGCAAGAAGTGGCCGGGTTGAGTTGGATGGAGTTAAATCAGGTGATGGATTTGTTTCAGGGTCGACGCGACTTTCTGCAACTGTCGGTTTTAGAAACTTCGGGGCCAAGCCAAACCTTAACCCTGCGGTCTTCCGCCTTTGTGCCTTGTCGGGATCGCTATTATCAGCGCGTTTGTCTTGCTGCCAGCAGATATTTGGCTGGAGAACAAGACTTAGCTATTTAAGCCGGCTACACGGACGAAAGGAGTTTTGGTCATCAATCGTCGGGTGCTTTATGCCATCCTGGCCGCAGAGCTTATCTTCTTAGGGCTAGTCGTTCTTATCTTCACGAATGAAGTTACTCGCGGCCCTTGGTATTGGATCGTCATTGCCGCCATTGCCGTAAGCGCCTGGGCTGGGGTGTTTTTATCCCGCCGACTGTTTCCGAAACCGAATGACCGAGAGCCCGAACCCCGCCCCGATCCTCCGTCTGAAAAACATCTCTAGGCGTGCCGTTTTTCATGCCAGAACCCTGAGTTTATCGATCGGGCAAGCGCTTTTGCTCTACGCCAAGGTGTAGACCCGCTGGTTGCAGCGAGCCTCAGGGCGGGAAGTGGATCCTTCACGGCGATCTAAGTCACGATGGATTCCATGTTAAGCAAATCCCTGAGAAAACCAACATCCAAGGAGGCTCTATGATTCCCGACAGCCTGATTTATTCAACATTCCTTTCCAGTTTCCGTTCGCTCTACCGTCAGACCCCTGACGTAGTCTTTCAAGCTCCAGGACGAGTGAATTGCATCGGAGACCATACTGATTATCAAGGTGGGTGGTCGCTGCCGATAGCTATCACGCTTGCCACCACTGTCGGCCTGAGTTGGCGCACGGACGGCTTGATCCAATTAGGCAGTGCCTTGGACCCGATGCCCCGATGGCAGGGCCCCTTGGATAGGCTTCGAGACGCTGGAAGGCAGGCCGATCATGACGCTCCGCTGCAAGGGTTGTTCGGCTTTGCTGCTGCTGCGGTGGACCTCTTAGCCATCGACCGCGGGTTTGATTTGTGGGTCTCGTCGACTCTGCCGGCGGGAAGCGGCCTCTCCTCCTCCGCCGCCCTAGCGCTAGCTTTGCTCTCGTGCTTAGCCCATCCTTCGCCGATTGACCCTAACCGCTTGGTCCAGTTAGCCCAAACCGTAGAAAACCGCTATTTGGGAGTCCATACCGGGATTTTGGATCAAACCGCGATCGTGTTTGCTAAGGCTGGCCAGGCAGTGCTTATTGACGCGGGCAAACGTTTAGCCACACCGATTCCCTTTGACTTTTCTAGCCGCGGCTACCGGTTTTGGATCATTGATACCAAGACACCCCGCACGCTCGCAGCCAGCGCTTACGATACTCGAGTTCAAGAGGCCAAAGACGCCAGTATGAGTCTCGGTCTTGATCTACTCTGCCAGGCGTCGCCGAAGGACTTCGAACGCATCAGCGACCCCCGGCTTCGCCGCCGCGCCCGCCACATTATCAGCGAAAACCTGCGCGTGCAGTCCACCGTGGAATGTGCGAAAAACGGAGACTGGGCAGGGGTAGCCGACCTTTTGAGTGAAAGTCATCGCTCACTTCGCGACGACTACGAGGTTTCCACTCCGACACTAGACAAAGTGGTGTCAGTCGTATTAGATCTTCGCGAAACCCTGTCCTGGGGAAATGCCGGGGCCCGTCTCACCGGTGCGGGATTCGGTGGCAGTGTGGTCGCCCTATTGCCCCAAGATGCAAGCGCCAAATTACAAGAAGCGCTGGCCGAGGCGTTTCCCGAGGAACTCACACGCCCGGTGGCGACGGCCATAGACGGTGCCGCCGAAGGACTTCGCCAACTCGTATAACGCCCGCCGACGATTGGGTGCGGCAGTTGGTGGTCTGCAAGTGCGATAACCGGAAGCCTCTGGTCAAGAATCATCGCCGCCGAATGTTGTCCACTACGACGGGTTGGCTTTTTTGCAAAGCGACGACCATCGCATCCAAACAGTGTCTGCGATACCTAAGGAGGCGTTCACTATGGACGCAGGGGAATCCAGAAAATCCGTTCTCTATTGGGCGGATTACGCCCATCACGACCAGAGCTTCACGTTAATCGCCAGCAGTCGAGGTCTCAGTTTTCTGGCCCTGCCTTATCATCGCCAAGAGACGGTCGCTGACTTCTTTAGCCGGCATTCGGCCTTTCGTCCCGAACACTCTGTCTCCCGGATGGCAACCTATCTCGAACAACTCGACCAATATTTTTCTGGTCAACGCCAAGCGTTTGCCTTCGAATTAGACGTTTTGTCAGGCACTTTATTTCAACGCCGAGTGTGGCGTAGTCTCGAGCAGATCCCCTACGGTCAGACCTGGAGCTATGCCGACGTCGCGCGAGCAGCCGGATATCCGAAATCCTACCGAGCGGTAGGCCGTGCCGTCGGCAAAAACCCTATTGCCGTGGTGATCCCTTGCCACCGAGTGATAGGTTCGGATGGAGCCCTCACGGGATTTGGCGGCGGGCTCGACCTCAAAGCACAGCTTTTGCGGCTCGAAGGGGTATCCCAAGTGAACCCTAAGGCCCACGCCTAGGCTCCTTTTTGATGGCAGCCCAGGCGTTGATTTGACTCCCGAAGAAGGTTGGCCCCGGGGCGGTTGGAACAAACGGATGACCGGCTCCGATGCTGAACCCATCGCTTCTCTCGGAGGGGACGGTTTCCAGGGCCAAAGGATCGTCCTCCATGGCAGCGGGATGATGTCCGCAGCTCGGGCATCATCCCATTCGCCGATGAACTTTCGAGCCAGTTGGACTAAGTGTGGGGCACGCACCACCATTCGTCTAAGGCTGATTGCTCTGGCCTGGTAGTCTCATTGTGGGAATATCCTCGGCCCCGCGCTTAAAAGTGAAGTCGCCCAGAACGACCGTTCGCCTTGGCCGTCGTGCCGGCGGCGCATGAACCGCGGAATTTCGTTTCATACTAGGGTCATGAACACGACAAAGACCAGAAAGCCGACACAAAGTCGCTTAACAAGCCGTCAATTTGGAAGCGGTGCCTCCGATAAGGCGCCGAATGCAATTTCTGCTGGAACGCTTTCGTTGATGACCGTGGGCGGGATTATGGGTTCGGGTCTATTTCTGGCGAGTGGCACGGCCATTCGTTTAGCCGGGCCCAGCATCATTATTTCATTTCTCATTGGAGTGAGCATCATGTCTATGGAGGTGATGGCACTCGCTGAAATGGCGGCGGCTGACCGCGAACGAGGCTCATTTTTGGCATTTGCCCATCACGCTTTAGGCCCGGGCTTCTCGTTTGTCGGCGGATGGGTCTTTTGGTTTTCGAGCATTCTTAATATTGCTGCCGAGGCCACGGCGGGAGGCCTTTTTACTCGGGTATGGTTCCCTTCGGTTCCTGTGGTCGTTTTTTCCGTGGGTTATGCGGCCGTCATCACGGGAATCAATTTCCTTACCGTACGAGGGTTCAGCCGCGTGGAATCCTCGATGTCATGGGTCAAAATCGTTGCTACCTCCCTCTTCATCGTAGCCATCTTGTTCATCATTAGTAACCTCTTGCCAGTTCACACTATCCACGGTTCGACCCTTTGGTTTCGGAGTCCAGGATTTTTCCCCCACGGGGTGAAGGGGATCGGAGCGGCCATGATTCTGGTGCTCTTCTCGATGTCCGGAACCGGAGTGTTGGGGTTGGCTGCCCCCCAAATCCAAAATCCGGAGCAAGTCATTGGAAAGACGATTCGAAATACCGTCATTACCATCTACGTGCTTTATGGCATGGCGGCTTTAGCACTTACTGGCCTCATTGTCTGGTCGCGCATGCCGACCACCACCAGCCCGTTTACCGCAGCTTTAAGTCGTCTGTCGACGCCATGGCCGTCGGAAGTATTCAACTTTGTTATTTTGGTGGCCGTCATTAGTGCAATGAACGCCGGTCTTTATGCCACCAACCGAGTCTTAGCGACCCTGGGCCGTATTCATGATGCTCCCGCCTGGGTGGCCAGAGAAAGTCACGGGATTCCCCGCATGGCCAATCTCGTCTCTGGAGCATTGTTAATCATGGTCAGCGCCTTGGCCTATTTTCTGCCCAAAACCGCCTACACCTATCTAGTCACCGCCACCGGCTTTCAAGCTTTGTTTATCTGGATTATGATCGTTGGCACGGAGATTAAATATCGACCAGAACTGGAACAAAAAGGCCAAGTTCTAAAATATCGGGTGCCCTTATATCCTTGGTTTTCCTGGCTAGCGATCGCACTCATGGCAGCAGCCATTGCGACCGCACCGCTGGCACCCCATGAACTCTTGCCGCTGGGGCTGGGCATTGCTGTCGTCCTACTGTTAACCGCCGTGTATATCCCGTTAAGGCACGTGCGGAAGAGACAGTCGACATGAAGTAAGTGAAGGCGTGAGCTGTTCGAAGGGCTTAGACTCGACCGTTCAGATCGTAAATCGGTGCCCTTCATCGCAGGGTCAACTTCTTTGTGGACAATATCCGTGAACACCGAAGACAGCGGATCGGAAACCAATACTGCGATTTACCTTGCGATCTCATCGTCTCACGGTCAAGCACTTTTGGCGGTCTTTGGGCCGCATCTTGTCGAACACGGCCCTCGGGGACTGGTGCCAAACCCGACAAACTGTCTTTCGAAGATCGCAACCACGCGGGTTTCAGGGTTCTCGCTCCGTTCTTTTAGGACTTATGCACCCGGTCTCTAGGAAAATTGGCGCGAAATCCTCTGGTAGGATTCCGTTCATCTGAAATCTAGGGCTCAACGATCTCCTAACCACGAGAAGCGCTCTAGCCTGCTTGGCATGGCGTTGTGTTCCACGACAGTGGCAACCGAGCCCGATGGACCTTCTGGTTGCGGCTAAGCCACAATTTTTTTGTGCTCTCCGCCGCTTCTCCGTTGCCTTCACGACGCCCCCTCGGTGCTGAGGGTCCCACGGAACCTCAGCCTATCGCATCCAGAGCATAAGTTCTGACTGGACGATCGCCCGATAAATCGGCTCTTACGCACTTCGTGTTATGACTAACGTGTAGAATCCAATCCTGTTACGCCCACGGGTCCAAGCCCTTATGTTCCAACGCCTTCGGTACGCCGTGCACGCTTTTTGAAATCCTGCGGATACCGTAGCATCCGTACGGATGCTGGATTGATGGATAACGCTTAACCCCTTCACTGCCAGGTTGCACATTGCTAAGCTTCCCATATGAATTGCAACACAAACTTATCTACCCGGGAATACAACCCGATTCCGAACCAAACGCACCCTATTTTTCTTTCCCAATAAATGATGCTAATCTATCGGCGTTTGAACAGCAATGCCCTCATAGTCAAAAGACCCTATATGCGCTTCTTCGTTGCGGATATGAAGATCATTCCCAAACTTCAACTCACTGTTCACGATGGAAGCTATACTGCGCCCAGGTCAAACTTTGCGTTTTAGCTGGCCTTAAAGTGTTGAAATTTCAAAATTAACAAGATATCGAGTGCAGCGTGTAGTCGGTTGCCGTCTTCGCTAAACAGCCGTCTATGGCTTGCTTAAATTCGGCAAAGGTTTCGTGATAGACCGAGTTGAGACATTGCGCTTTGACAAACTTCCACAGGCGTTCTATCAAGTTTAGATAGGGCGAGTACGGGGGTAAAAAGAGAAGCTGAATATGCAACTCAGCCGCCTTATCTCGCACCAACGCACAGCGTTGGTAGGCGGCATTATCTAAGACGAGAATCATCGGGAGTTCGGAAAATTGGGCGCGGAGCTCCGTGAGCAGGTCGACCACCGACTGCGAATTGATGTACGCGGTGTTGGTGATGGTCACTCCCTCATGCGAAATGGCATTGAAAGCCCCGAGCACGTTGTACCGCTGGCGCCCCGATTAAGTGGGTAGAAAGATCCGTGTAAAACACCAGAGGTACCTAAAAAGGCCGCGAATACAACGTGCGAGGCATCGACAAAGAACCCGTGACGCTTGCCGGGTTTGGCTTCCTCCAGGACCGGATTCAATTCCTCGGCGAGAAATTGTTCCTGGACCTCGGGCTTCGCTTTCGCGGGAATCGGGGCCACTTTGCGGTATGCGAGCCCCAATCGCTTGAGGTAGGAC
>DAHXNH010000240.1 GCA_027365485.1 Clostridiales bacterium | reverse complement strand
GACAAGTGGCCAGTCGAGCCGTGGAACGCTTAACCTGGTCCCATCGGACGGAGTTTATCAGTAAGCGGAAGGAGGAGTGAGCATGTTTCGATTAAAAATGGCAGGACTAGTCAAACGATTCGGATCGACGGAGAAACTAGTGGTGGTGGCAGTCCTAGTGTGGCTGGGTCTGTTGACTCTCGGGAGTACGCTAGTCGCGTTGCCGTTTTTCGACCAGGCGCCCACCGCTGGCCCCAATTGGTCTAACACCATGTATCTTCACGGATTGCTCATTGGCATGGTCGGACTCCTAGGGCTGATTTCGATGGACGTGTTTCAAGCCGGCCACCGCAGTCCGTTAATGCACAACCTGGTGTTGTGGGGTACGCTGGGAGCCGCCTTGTTCAGCGGCGTGGGCGGTATTTTTGACCACGCAGTCACCGATACCGTGTTTTTGTGGATGCAGATTATCTCATTCTTTTTCTTGGACGAAATTCTTCTCACGCTGAGCATTGCTCTGCTTTTACGCGCCGCCGAAACGCGTCGACTCGCGGCGTGGGCAGCGAGTTTCGGCGCGATAGGTGGATTTTTAGCTGCGGTCATGGGCCACGCCGCGGGATGGACGTTGGAATTTGGGGACTGGCCCAAAATTTTTGTCAACGGTTATGCCGCGTTGGCCGGCGAAAGTTGGCAAACCCTGCAAACCAACCTCATTTCCGGTCATGCCCATTTAATGGTCTTAAGCGTTATTGCTTTAGTCGTGGCCTCGATCACGGCCTATTTTACCGGCGAAGGAAACGGCACCCGTCTGATGCGGTTTGGTTTATGGTGGATGGCCGCCGGGTCACTCGCCGTCATCGTCATCTATCTCGTTGCCGGATTCTCCCAAGTACAGCCTCCGGTCTGGTTTGCTCACAGCGGTAGCGGCATTCCCGGCGACGATCTCACTTCCGGACTCACCTTGATGCTGGGTGCCGTACTCGCTTTGATCGGTCTCGGCCTTGATCGCCTTCCGAATGCGACGGCACGCTGGGGCGCAGCCATTTTGAGCGTATTGACCCTCATCACCGTGCCTGTGGTGGGATATTATATCGAATTGAACGAAAACCTCTTCAACCATGGAGTACCAGGAGCTTCGCGTTCCGCCTCGGACGCCATTTTTTCCTGGTTCCATCAGGACTTTGCGCTATTTATGATTCCCGGCTTACTCCTCTTGATCCTGGTCCTGCAACGTTTCGCCGCCGCCAGCACCAAGCGTCCGCATGCTCTTCGCCTGCTCATCTCGGGTAGTGTGATCCTGTTTTTCGGCGGCATGCTCTATGTATTCGTATTCCCTCAGGATTTCGGCGCCGCGTTTTACGTGTCTCTGGTGGGGTTGGCCACTTTGCTCGCTGGACTGGTTACCGCCATTTGGGCCTTGGTGACCACCCAGGAGAACGCCGATACAGTGACTCAAGTGAATCCTTCTCCAGTCCACGGTAAAGTCAAGGTTTCGTAGCTCGAGCCCGCAAGCACTCGAGCGAGACAAGGAGGTGATAATCGTGGTGAGAAGACAATCCTGGCGTATTCTCTCGGTGGCCGCCTTAGCGCTGATCACCGGAGGGCTAATCGACGGATGGGCTGCTCCCTTGTGGAGTGCCGATGGGGCGTCCCCGGCGAACACGACGGCCACCAGTTGGCTCCCATCCGGGTGCCATTTAGTCCAAATTGCGCCCGCGAGTACCGGCTATGCCATCTGTCCGACGCCTGCCGGTATGCGGCTTCCCAACGGCTATGAATTTGTGCATCGGGGTGCCCCCAAAGTCCACGCTAAAACCGGAGCGTCCGGTTAATCGGCCGGGGGCCGCGATCGGACCCGGCAAGTGATCAGCCCATGGCGCAGAAAGGAGGAGACGACATGGATACCGTTCACTGGCAAGAAGGCTCCTGGCAATGGACCGCCATGGCCTCACCCATCAGCTTGCAGCTGCCCGACTTGGCTTCAGCATACGCTCGGTCCTTAGCAGAACTGGTGCGGGTCGATATGGAACTCACCGAACAATCTTTATCCCGATTTCGCACCAGCGCTGAATTGGTGGCCCTAAACCTGAAGCTCAACCAGTGGACCGAAGTCTCTCCTCGCTTGTACCGCGCCTTAACCGGTGCCTACCGCGCCTACCGACTCACGCAGGGGCTCTTCGACCCGAGAATATTGCGAGATCTGGAACGCTATGGCTACGTCGGTGCCGCCCACGGTGTGGCCTCTTTGGATGGGGGAGTGAACCCATCAACCCGATGGCTGGACCGCGATCCCGCTCAATCGGCCGTACGAATTCACGTTCCCCTCGACCTCGGCGGCATCGGCAAGGGGTTGGGCGCCCGTTGGGCCGCCCGCTGGATTGCGCGGAGTACCGATAACTTTCTCTTTAACGCGGGCGGGGACATGGTAGCCTCCGGATCCGGGCCCGAAGGCCAGGGTTGGGAGATCGGGGTCGAAGATCCCAACGACCCTGATGAACTCATCGCGGCCATCCGGCTGCCTCACGGCGGTGCCGTGTGTACGTCATCCATTGCCCGGCATCACTGGGATCATCGCGGCCACACGGTCCACCATTTGATCGATCCTCGCACTGGTGCCCCCGGTGGAGCCGGGCTCTTGGCAGTGACCGTCATTGGCAGAGACCCCGCCTGGAGCGAGATCTGGAGCAAAGTGCTCTTTTTACACGGCGCCGACAGCATCCAAAGAGCGGCGGCACGCAGGCCTGTGTTATGGGTGACAACGACCGGGCGGCTGGGAATGACCGCTTTGGCGAGACCTCTGGTGTTCTGGCATGCATCAGGATCGCCCACGCCCATCGGGCACGGGTGGCCACGACCCACAGATTATCCTCACCTTGAAAAGGGGGACTGATATTATGTTAGCCAATCACACCCATGAATTTCCCGGCCCTCAGGGGTTCGAGAGACGACGCACCATCTATCTCGCAGGTCTCGTCTGGTTGTTGCTCTTGGCTCTCGGCAGTATGACCGTGTCCACGCCGTTTCGGCTGGTGGCAGCTCACGGGATCCCTTATGCTGGCACCCTGTACGGGAACGGGCTCTTGATCGGCATGATGGGCCTATTAGCTCTGTTAACCGCGGATGTCTTCGCATTAACCGGCCATCCCACGCTCAACTCAATGGTCTTTTGGGGATCGCTTGCCGCGCTGGTCTTAGGCGGATTAGGCAGTGCATTCCTTGCATGGGGACTCTTGCCGATAGGGTTGCAGATCACCGCCTTTGTCCTCCTCGGCGTCGCCGTGGTGGCGCTGGCCATCCAACTCTTCTTTTTGGCCGCCGAAACCCATCAAGTGTGGACTTGGGCAGCGGCCTGGGCGGCGGTCGCTGCGGCTGGCGGAACCCTGGCCGGACTGGCGCAAACCTGGATACTCGGCTTGGGCAACTGGCCCCGGGGGATCATCGGAGGCTATGCCAGTTCCATTCATCTGACCCCGGCCACTTGGCTTTTAGCATTAAATACCGCCTATCTCCATGAAATGATGGCCGCCGCCATTAGCTTAGCGGTGATCGGTTTCATCGTAGCCTTTGGACGCGACCGAGCCATCTTAGGTTGGACACGATTCGGCTTATGGATCTTGTCGTTCGGGGCGCTGGCCACCACCCTGGTGTATACCGTGTCTGGATTTTCCCCGGCCAATCCCCCGCTCCTGCTCCAACATGGCCCGGATGCGGTCAATGCGCTGGCTGGCGGGGACCTCATCGTCGCTATCGGCGTCTTTTTGGGCGCGGTAATCGCCCTCTTTGGGTTCAGCCTCGAAGGTTTGGCTGACGGATGGGCGCGCTGGTCGCCCACTCTGCTCACCGTCTTGGTCTTGATTACCGTGGGGGGCTTAGGCAGCTACGTGGACTGGAACACATCTCGATACGGGATGGGGGCACTGGCCGCACCTTTAGGTCGCTATGCGGCAGCATTTGCCTGGTTCCACTGGGATTTTTCTGTCTTAGTCATCCCAGCCGTCCTGACCTGGTTTTTAGCCATGCGCATCGTCGCCCCGGGAAAGGAAGGGGACAAGCGACCTTCGGCCAGTTCCGCCTTGGTCATGCTGGGCACCGGAATCACCTTCGTAGGCGGACTCTTCTATCTCTTCGCCAGTCCCAATCCTGAAGGCGCGGCCTTCGTGGTCGCTGCTGTGGGGTTAGCCGCCATTGCCGTCGGCATCGTGCTCGGCATCGTGGCGACGACATCCGAGCGCAATGTCCCCGCCCACCCGATGGCCAAAGTGTTATAGCGATGCGCGGGTCAGGAAGGGAATCCCCCCTTCCTTCGCATTCGATTCCCTCGCGTCCGGTCGCCGTCTCGAATTACTTTCATTGTTGTCACCATCCAAAAAGAGGAACCTTTCATGAAGCCTTTCAAAGTTTCGCATACACGTCAAGTCACCGTC
>DAHXNH010000235.1 GCA_027365485.1 Clostridiales bacterium | reverse complement strand
CCTTCCTCCAGGGTATGCGGAACATCGCTCATGTCGAAGTGGAGGTTCCCGCCTTCTCGAACCAACTCGCTGTGCCGAATCTGCGGACGGGTCACGGCTCGTCCGTTAAGCCGCGCAGACTTCACGTATTTGAAGCGATCTCCGGCGTGGTCGACGGTGATCGAGAACTCCGGCGCGCCCTCGGGCCGAAAGGTCACGGAGTCCCACAAGGGACTCCCAATGTCGTAGTCCGGGCGACCGGGGCAGGTGGGATAAATCCCCAGGGTGGACCAGACGTACCACGCCGACATGGCACCCCCATCTTCATCGCCGGGCACGCCCAGCGGGCCGTCGTTAAACCACAGACGCACCAGTTCCCGAATCCGCCTTTGCGTCTTCCAAGGCGCGCCTGCATAATTGTAGAGATAGGGAATGTGAAAACTGGGCTCGTTGCCTTGGGGATATTGGCCCATCAGGCCGGTGGAATCGGGGAATTGATCGAGAAACCGATATTTCGCCACGGAGGGCGGAATCGTGAACAGGTCGTCCAGGCGCTGCACAAACGCTTGGTTCCCCCCCATCAACTCGATTAATCCTGAAATGTCGTGGAGGACATGAAACGAATAAATGTAGCTATTGGCCTCGGTGAAATAGTCGCGGCCACCCTGCCCGCCCCCGCATTCCGGGTCAAAATTCGGGAGGAAGGCGCCCAACCGATCCTTGGGATGCATGAATCCGGTGGTCGGGTTAAACAGCCGACGATAGTTTTGAGCCCGCTCAGAAAATCGTCGGGCGTCTTCCGCATGGCCCAAAGCCCATGCCATGCGGGCGAGGCACCAGTCATCGTAGGCACACTCTAACGTCACCGACACCGCTTGTCGTCGCTCGAACGGGTGGGCGGCATCCAACGACTCGGCCTCTCCGGGCTGCAGCGCAGGATAAAACCCAGCGTCCCGATAGCAGGCATCAAAGGCGGTTAACGGCCCCGACCGCCAGGGCAGCCGGGTTTCTTCCAGCGCACTCTTCTTGAGGACCTGATAGGCGGACTCCCAGTCGATGCCCTGCGCATCTTTACTCATCGCATCGGCCATCATGGCAATGGCATGCTTGCCAATCATGGTCGGATGCTCGCCGTCGATGCGCGGAAACGAAGGCAGCCACCCGCTTTGCTCTGCCATGCGCACGTAGGACCGCACCATGTTGCGATGCGCGTCCGGCTCCAAGAGCATTTGCAGCGGATGCATCGTCCGAAACGTGTCCCAGAGTCCGTCATTGACGTAAAAGTCGGACTCATCGCGATGTATCCGGTAGTCATAGCCGCTATAGTAGCGGCCGTCTTCGGACACATTGGTCATACGACTGAGCGACCGGTAAAGACAAGTATAAAAGGTCGCGCGTTGGCGAGCACTTCCGCCTTCGACCCGAAGCCGCCCCAAGGCATGCTCCCACGCGGCTTTGGCCTGCGCCTGCAGCATTTCAAATGACTGGTTTGAGGGCATCTCCTGGTCGACGTGCTGTTTCGCCGCATCAACGTCCACATACGAAAGGCCGATCCGCCACTCCACCGTCTCCGCGGCCGCTAGCGGATAGTGGATCACCGGGCGGCCCTCTCGCTCTTCCCGCCGCCCTCCCGTGGAGCTCTCGACGTAAAGCCATCGCTGCGTATTCAGCGCCTGGGTCGCCGCGGACCACCGGGTGGCACCGCCCCCCTCAACCCTGAGGGCCCCCGTCGACCCGAGTTCCCACCAATATTCCCCAGATTGGGTCGCCGTGAGCCGGACCCACAGGCAATGCTGGGACACGGTGACATCAAGGTGGCCATGAATCGACGGCATGGCCACCTGATACGCATAGGGATGCGCCGCTTCCCAATCATGATCGCGATCGGAGCCGACCACCGCTCCCCGTCCAATTCGAAGAACGAACTCATCAAAGCGCACCCCCTCCAGCCACTCCGCCAAAAAGTGGTCCAGATAGCCCTGCGGTCTCAGCAGTGGCACCACCCGCATCATGCCATGCGGTCGTAACACCATGGGTTCGGTCGCGGTGAGTAAGTGCCCAATCCCGCCCATATGCGGGTTCACAAGATTAGCCAATTCAAATTTATCGGTCATCATAGGTCACTCCCTAGGTTGCACGTCTTTCTATCTCTATCCCTATTGGTCGTACACTCCATGGCGATGAAATTCGCCATCCCCGCTCGAAACCGAAGGCAGATTCAGACGATTCCCATCCAACCAGCAACCCGCCTTGGCCCGACCCAGCCCCCATGCCGTTCACACAGATGATTGAGAGGTCCCTCGGGTACGATCAAGGGTTTGTGGCCACTGGCGGCAGGGACCGGCGGACCACCACACCGTTCCTGCTCCCAGACGGCTAGGGGACCTCAGGCCAACCCCCAAGACCTGACGTGCTGAGATTGGTCATCACTTCAGCTAACTGCCACGGCCTTGAAGGGGCAAGGGAACGTCGTTCGACCATGCTGCGGGAGCCGCCCCGAGGGCGGGGATTCGGGATGGGCGTAGGCTCAGGACCATGAGCCTACGCCCATCCCGAATGATTCACGGGCCAATATTCAAGCGATGCCGGGACGCGCTCGGACAGGGTGACTGGGAGGCACCGGTTGCCAATCTCGTGGGTCAAACGGGTGACAAAACGAGTGAGCAATAATAACCGGAGGCCCCGCTTACGATGATGGTTGGCACGCTGGGTCGTCGGTTTCGCGCGTTCAGGGGCCCTCGGTTCGAGCCTAGTTCTGAAGACGCGCTCATCAGCCACCCCCCGTCTTCGAGGAGACCCTCCTGGTGAATGAACCTGGTGGCCGCCCGCGGCGTGAACGGGAGACCAAGCCTATGGAGCGGCAATGTCCCTTCGCTAAGCGTCGTCCGAGTACAGCACCGGATTCAACGGTCTGACAGCCACATCCGCTGACAGCAACATCCCCAAGCCTGCATCCCGGAAACCACTGTAGATCACCTTCGCGGCCATGAACCGTCTCCGCTGAACAAAGTCTGACGCCATCTTCCATATAGATCACGGTCATGACCTCCCGCATCGTCGCCTTGGGGTTTCCCTGGGCTTTATGCAAGGTCCATCCCCAGTGGAAGGTGACGTCTCCTGCCCGCATGGCGCCGTCGTGCGATATCTTCAACCTTTCTGCTTGAATGTACTGATCGAAAAATGCTTCCGAGGCGTCGGAGATCCGTTCATCTTTTATCCAGCGACGGTGGTGACTGCCCGAGGCAAAGGTCATCGAACCCACCTCGGCCGGAATGTCTACGAGCGGCATCCACATCGTAATGGTATGGGTCGTCTCTAACGGCCAGTACGTTTGATCCTGGTGCCAAGGAGTGCACCCCCCACCGGGTTCTTTGAAGAGCGCTTGATCGTGATAAAGCCGCACCCCATCCACCCCCATCAGACGGCTAGCAATTTGAGCCATTCTTCGCCCTCTCACGAATTGTTGCGCGCCAACCTCTTTCGCCCATAGGTTCATCACCTGAAGAAAGGCTTTGCCATAGGTGTCTCGCTCCTTAAGCGGCCGAGCCTCGGCAGATTCCCGCAACACTGCGGCCCGAATGCTGGTACGAAACGGGGCTACTTCTTCAGGAGACAACACGCCGCGCAGACAGATATGCCCGTCGCGTTGGTACTGGGCAATTTGCTCTGGGGTCAGCGGATACTCGCTGACCAAGGATGGAAACTCGGTTTCTGGCACTATCATGGCTATACCTCCCTCTATTGGTCCGGGGCCCTCCAAGGGCTACTTAGGACCCTTTTAAACCGTAAAACGTGCTGTGGGTTTCGTCATTGTAGGGATTACCTGGGTTTTTGTATAAAATGATTTCCAAGGTGAGCATTATCACCCTAGAAAGGAGGACTTACTTTGGACCTGGCAGAATTCACCCAGGAGCATCCCATCGTTCCGTTTGTGCGAGAAGCAGAAATCGCTGCCCGGACGCCATGGAAATCCCCGGAACGGCGCTTGCTCGATTACCTCTTGGTCTATGTCCAGGAAGGACGATGCCTTTTTTCAGTCGAAGGGGTGGACTACCGTCTATACGCCGGCGACTTCTGCCTGATTCAACCTGGAGAATTATGCGTGCTTGAAGGATTGGATGCGACCATCACTCCCTTTGCGCATTTTGACATTTTCTTTCACCCTCAGCGCCGTCAGAGTTTTTCTACTCGCCCGGGACAAACCGATCTGACCGCATTTTCTCACTTGCTGCAGCCGCAATTGAACGGCTTAGCCAACGTCCATATCCCGACGCACTTCCATCCCTCGGAGCCAGGATATCTCGCAAGCACCCTTAAAGCCATGATCCAAGCGTGGCACGATCCCTCGCCAGTCAGCCAACTAGACGCCCAAAAACTTGGCACCCAAATCGTAATTTCGCTGTTGCGCGATTTTGGAACCTTCGATAGCGGCAAGGGCCGCAGCAGCTCTTTGGACTGGTTGCAGTCGTATCTCTCCCTCCACTTGGCGGAGCCCATACGCGTACGCGAGATGGCTCGCCAAGGCGGATTTTCGCCGTCCCGATTTGCTTCTATAGTGCGCCAAGTGTTTGGTATGCCTCCGCACCGATACCTGCTCAACCTGCGTGTGCAACACGCCCAAGATCTCTTGGAGCGGTCCGACCTCACCCTAGAGATGATTGCACAGTACTGTGGATTTTCCGATGTCCATCACTTTGCCAAGGTCTTTAAGCGACAAACCGGCGTGACCCCTGGGGCAGTGCGAAAGGCCGTACCCTTTCGGCCCCATCCAACCGAAAGACCTTGAGGGGGCAATAACTGCTCCGGGTGAACGAGCTAGATGCCTGTTTTGCCCTGGCCCTGGCTCCCCTCTTCGCAAACATGGAAGTAACTATCGCCAGGTGTTCCTCGAGAGATCGCGACTGCTCACGATTGCCTTATGGCGGCGGGTGTTCTGCGAAAGCCCAGGGAACATTGGCTAGCGGCGACAATATGGAGTTGAGATGGCATTTAAAACCAGAACCACCGCAATCGGCTGCTACTCGTTTGGGTCAAGCCGGTTATGGCATGCGAGGTCGCCCGTAGAACACAATTTCCTCTCTGGCGGGTTTGGTCACGGATGAAACACTATGACCTTTGGACCACTAGCTGAGCTTTTTCTGTTGCTGGAAAAGCCGCGGTGGGCACGGGTTTAAGGCACCGAAAAGGGGGCTCACCCAAAAATTCACCCCAACTATTTCCGCGAAAAAAAGGTGCCGAGGAGTGCCCCGTCAAGCATCCGCTTCGGATTCAGTGAGACACCGATCGCCGGATTTTCACGCCTATCGACCGGGCGAGCTACCGGTGGAAGCAGGAATATCAAGCTCGCACTGCGGTGGAACGGGTCAATAGCCGGCTGGGCGTGTCCTTTGGATTCGAATTGCATACCATTCGGGGCCTCAAGAAAATGCGGTTGCGATGTGGGTTAGCCCTGGTGGTCATGTTGGCCATGGCGCTCGGCCGCATTCGGGCCAACCAAGCGGACCAGTTGCGGAGTTTAGTCCGACCCGCCGTCTAACCGCTCGCGATGCGAGCGGTATGACAGCCCAATAGTCGATGCAGGAATCGGCCCGCAGCAGACGCATGGTCTTAGGGGATCATGCCCTGGACCCGGTTTGCGATGGGCCGACGACCGTCTCGCCACGGGGCGTGGGGGAAAAAGGCGAGCCGATTCTCTCTAAGCAAACATATATCCGCATAAAATCTGCCGGTTTCCGCGAAGCAGGGCCACAACGCAAATTTTGACGCCTCTTTGCCACCATTTTCAGTCGTTTTAGCCGAGAATCCGACTGAAAGGCTGCATACGACCTGGGATTTTATCCGCGATCGACCATCCCAATCGCACATTGCAAAAAGCTCACACGGTATACAAATTGACACGAGAGGGACTACCCTGCAGTCAATCTCTAGGGGGCCAAAAAACCGCAAACTCCACAGAATGTCTTCACTTTTTAAGAGGGTCGTGGAGTCGAGAGGGCAATCCATAAAATACTGTCCAATGACCCAGGCCAATGGCTTGATCTGAGGCCATAACAGAAAGCGCGTCAGAGCCGTTCCCCCCTCGCACCGAGTCCCAGCCCACCGGGCTGGGTCCTAAGTTTTCTGTAACACCTCACCCCTTTCACCATCTCACGCTAGACATTGAGCACCGCCTCCCTCAAAAATGGGGGGTGGACCCCTTTGCCTGACACTTTTGCCAAAGATTTTAAGAGACTTTTGGCAATTCGTCCGGCCGCCGTTAGGAGGTCACTCGAATCGGAGACGGCATCCCGTACACGGAAGCAGGCGTGGCGTAATCCAGGCTTTGATGAGGGCGCTCATGGTTGTAAAACGTGATATATGCTGCGATTTCGCGCCGAGCCTCGCGGGGGGTCGTGTAATCATGTAAATAGATCTCTTCGTACTTAATGCTGCGCCAAACCCGCTCAATAAAGATGTTGTCGGGGGCCCGTCCGCGCCCATCCATACTAATCTGAGTGGGAGCCTCAGTCAATAAGGTCAGAAATTGCGGACTGGTAAAGTGACTGCCTTGATCCATATTAAAGATCGTCGGCGTGGCGAGCGCTAGCGCTCGCTGGGTCGCATCGAGGACAAATGGCATTTCTAAGGTGTCCGCTAAGGCCCAACTGATGAGATACCGAGAATACCAATCAATAATGCCCACCCAGATACATCCATCCCCTCCGGAGCCGGACATAAGTGATATCAATGGACCAGACGTGATTCGGACGCCGGGGCGTTACGCCCCGAAGTAAATACGGGTAAATCGCGTCCTCTTGGCGGCGTTTACTAAGATTGGGTCCCGGCGCGATGCCGGCGATGGCCATCTCCCGCATATACCGTTGCACCCGCTTCCGATTGATGGTGAGGCCATCATCGTGCACCAGGACGGCCGTGATGCGGCGGGATCCATAAAAAGGATGGGCGGTATACAGAGCGTCAATCCGATGCTTGATCGCGACTTCTTCCGCGGAAATAGGTACCGGCATGTAATACTGACTCGTGCGATTCAAGGACAACAGCGCACACTGGGTGGCGACCGAGAGGTCGTCGGGCGTCTCGACCATCGCCAGGCGTTCCGCCCTAGTCTGGCTTAAGGCCAGATTTTTTAAGCCATGACAACTGCGTACTCAGGCGGCCCACTTCCTCATACAGTCGGGTCACTTCTTTGTCGTGCTTTTTCTGGAGATCGGCCCCCTGGGTATCTTTTTCGAACAAGGTGGCTGCCTTTTCCAAGAACGTGCAGCGCCATTGGTGCACCTGGTTCGCGTGGACGCCATATTCCTGGCAGAGTTCGTTAATCGATTTTTCTTCCTTCAACAAGGTCAACACGACCTCGGCTTTCAGGGTAGACTCAAAATGTTTTCGCATAGCCATAATGTATCCTATCGCGACCCCTTTCAGTAGTCTTGTTTCTGGGGTCCACTATACTATGATGCCTGTCGTGATCCGTCCGATCCCTTCTACCGTCTGCTCGATCCATTTTTTGAACAATTTCAAGATACCGTGGAAGCCATGCTAGCCCAAACGCTCTGCCGCCATTTCGACCCATTCTCCAGCCTCGATAGGGATGCTTTAACGAAGACTCTCAATGATCTCGCGGTGACCGGTGCACACGATTCCTTTCTCGACCAACCGCTTCTCGTCAATTTCCTGGTCCGGACCAGCGACCAAGACTCCAAGGATACCTTCAATAACTGGGTCGAGGATTACGAGCGTACACAAACCGAGCACACACCCTTTCGCATTCATCCGCAGAGTAGCTTACGATGGCTCGCCCGACAGCAAGGCTATCGGCAAACCGACATCAAACCCGCGCTACAGACCGGACACTCCGCCTCGCCGTTTCTCCAATCGGTGGTCACCGAATGCGAAAACATGACGACCTCCCGAAATGTGCTCGTGTTTTTCGTCCAACTCTCCACCCAAACGTTCTTCGACAGTCTCCAAAACCCGGGCACCTGCACGCTGACCCCCGGCACAGCCTGTGGGCTCTATGATTTCTGGAATGGAGCCGGAGGACTTCTCGAAATCACACTCGAGCAGCCCGTGACCCTTCCGAGCCAATTCGTCACCCTCCATGTCGATGATACGTTCGGGTATGGAGTACAACCCACGTACGGCATGCCCTCAGAGTTTTGGACCCACACCGCTACCTGGACGCCAACGCCAGCACGTCGACGAGCCCTGCATCCTGCCACCCAATTAAACGAACACGTTTTTCTCGTGGACATTCTCCCCATGGCTAAAGCTAGGGGTCCGTCGTAAACGGCCCCGTTTGAGATCGAGGATGTCTCATTATATTAGGCGTGATCGGGGCAATTGTTCTGATTACCGGCTTGGTGTCGCTAGGGTCCAACAACAGTAGCTCCCAAGTAACTGACTCCTCTTCGGCCATTATTACCGTGAAGTTTTATACGATTCCCCTGGCTCCCAAGATGTGCAGGACGCGATGAACACCTATGACTCTTACCCCGTCACCAAATGGGAGTCGCAAAACAACGGGAATAACGCGTGGACGGTTTGGTGTGACGATCAGGCCGGCCAAGAGTTCGACTTTACCGTCAATGGATTGGGCACGGTGAGTCCAAGCAACGCGAATGCTCAGCAAATATGGGAAGATGCGGCAGCGGCAGGTCTGAGCCAATAAGACTCTTAGAGTAAGCTAACTTTCACTCCCGATGCTTTGGTGGGTCGGGAGTTTACTTTTTTATATTTTTTGCCGACGAACGGATTTCGGTGTCGCCGTGACGAAAAGAGGGAGCGATTGGTTCCGCAGTCTCTTGCACGAAGGTATCGTTGGATGCCATCGAACGTGCCCGCGCGATCGCGCAAGGTGCTGCGGTCTGATACCGCCGTAGGACTATAGGCAAGCTTCAGCCCTTGATTCCCTCACGTATGGCCGGAACTGGATGCTGCCAATCGCTGAATCACATATGCCTCGAACCGCTGCGCGGCCCGGTCGAGTATTTGATTACAGTCGCCCACCAATTGGTGTAAAGTCGTCCGCGCTTGGTCGACGCTTTGCGGGCATGATTGCTCCAAGACATCAATGAGTTCGGTTGCATACCGATACCGAACGGTCGGAATGTTCAGTTCGTGTGATCGCTTGGTTGGATTGTCGATGAGCACCCAGTACTCCAGCCGATCGCAATAGCTGAGGTATTTGTCAGCGTCAAAGAGTTCGTACACGGACAGTTTGGCATCAACGCACAGCGGCGCGTGAAAAATTCGTCCATTCTGCCAAACCACACCGCTGCTAGGAACGAGGTCTGGGCGCGTGCCGTTGGGCAACAACACCTCAGAACGCATGTCTGCAAAACATTCTCCGTAGATCGCATCGGCTACAGTTGCGCACCAACCTTCCCAACGAAACCCCAGTGCAAACGCCTCTTGCCTCACGAACGCCGACCAAAGCTCTTCGTGCAACTGGCTGGGAAGCTGGAACTTCGCTGAAACCCGAGCGCTTGCCAATTCTTGGAACAATAACTTCAAACCACTAAATAAGACTTGTTGGCGTAAGGTCAGTGGCTCGACCGTGTTGGCACTGGTCACGAATGCATCGATCTCCGGTATGGCGTCTAGTGCCGGAATGAACAAGACTCGCCCACAGCGTTGCAAAAATTGGAGAACCGTATCTACGGTACTTTGCCTCAGAAGATCTTCGGCTGGGGTTTCTATCACTTGGCGGAGCAACTCCTGGACCATTTCCCACTGCGTGCGTAGAACGGATTCGTTCATGTGCTCAAACAATCGGCTGCTATGGACCCGAAGTGCCCACACAAACCCCCGTTTCCATCGCGCGTTCGGCAAATCGTTCCATAGAGCGATGGTGCCTTCCATACCCAGGTAATCCAAGCGAAACTCACGCTGGTACATGACTGCGGGCATATTGAGCCGCAAAAGTTCAGCCAGAATAACCGGGGCCGCAGTTGCCTGCTTGGTTACACAGAGCCGAAGCACTAAATTCGCAACCAAAGGTCGCCACCGTCGTCGATTAGTTCTGGGCACGGCCCTCAGTAATCGGTATAACAATTGAATCTCATCGTCGGCCACGTGCCGTAGGTGAGTTGCGCGCGTGTGGTGCTCCGCCGGAAACTGCTCGAACAGAATTCGTTGAAGGGTGAGTGGATCCTGGTCCCGCTCGAATTGCTGCACAAACCCTTCGGTTAAGTTCTCGCGGTTGATGCGATCAGTCTGTTCCAACGAGGAGATTCGGGATGCAAAGATATATGGGCCAAATCGCTGGTCAAGCGATTGATCCACGGCTTTGTGTCGCTCCAAGAGCTGAAAGCAAAAACGGTTGATGGAATTCGGGGGCACGCCTAGCGGGTCAAAGCGAAAATCTAACAAAACGCCATCCACTGCGGTGTCCGCGGTTCTCCCATATCGCCAATCACGTAAGGTGGGGCTACCGCGTCGTTGCCGTTTCTGCACAGACCACTTCTGTAAAATTTCGTACAGTTGCAGGGTCCACCGGGGTTTCCATTGCGTTGAGTTCACCCTAGGAAATCGGAAGTCTAGGTGCCACCCGAAGAAATGAGACAGCGAAACCGTCTCCAAACGCTCATCCGCGTAGAACAATGGACTTAATTCCATCAAGGCTCGTTCCATCGCGAGTATAATCACCTGATCAGAGCACAGCTTTTTGTCGAGGTAGTCTTTCCAATAGTCGCGATCCTCTCGGGTTTCATCCGATATAGTTTCGTAAATAGTTTCATCGGCAATGCGGTGCCGAGCGCCATTGGTTACCATGAGTACGTAGATGTCGAATGGTCGCACCTGCACAATAAACGGGTCAAATGCGTATTCCAAGTAAGTTCTCCGGCGAGTCATCAAGCCACCGCCCTTTTCATTGAGGTACCGTCGTCAATGATTCCATAGGATAGTCCCATTTCCGGGCCGTCGCTGGTAGATCTACGCTTATCCGCGAATATGTTCTCCCTGTCCATGACATCGACCGGCCCGCAAATGCCTCAGAGAAAGCCACTCCGAGAGTCAGTATAGCGGACTGCTGGGTCTGCGTCACTCGACGAAATTTACTGCACGAAACAATGTTGGCAGGCTTGATTGTTTTGGCTACATACCCTCACACGGCTACAGCCCTCTCTAAATTGGTAATTGACTCTCGTGCCCGTTAGTGCCCCAGAGACTCGTGCTCTGGGGCTTAGTATAACGGAACGCGGAACATTCCTCACTTAGGGCAGTTTACTGCACAAGGTGCTCACATCCGGGTCTCCAATGTCGCGAATCAGGGCTTGGTGTTGGAACTGGTAGGCTGTCAGGGTATAGGGCGAGTACCCGTCCTGCTGGCGGACGGTGAGATACCGGTGTGAGGCTTCGGTCAGGCGCATGGGAAGGACTCCTTTCGAGAGTAAGCGGGCATTTCGTGGGTTGTGGTGGCGGGCCGAACAGCGGTCCAATGTACCCCGAACGACTTCCTTATTGAACACAGAGATTTTGCCATCCGATAGGACGCAGGAATGCGGGTTCCAGGGCCGATGAAAGGACCCCCCTTTTGATACACCCTTAGCGGGCCATTTTGAGCATGGCTCGCTGAATGCTGGACACACTGACGCCGTGTTGTTTCGCGGCCTTTCGGTAGCTCAATTCCCCGGCCTGGATGGCGGCGACGGCCGCCTGCACGTGCCCCCATTGCTCGGGATCGTCGGTAATTGCCCGCCGCCTGACCGTCTTGCCTTCCTGTTTCGCCCGGTCCATGCCCGCCTTGACCCGTTCGCGAATGGTCTCTAACTCAAATTCGGCGAGGCTGGCGAGCAGGTTGAGCAAGAGTCGCCCAAGTGCCGTGGTCGTGTCAAAGCCTTGTTGAGCGCTGAGAAATCCAACGTGGAGCGGGTCCCAAACGGCGAGCGTGTCGTGCATATGCTTCACCGACCGAAAGGCTCGGTCGAGTTTGAAGACTAAGACCGCATCCAAGCGATGCTGAAGGGCGTCGTCTTGCAGGTGCCGCCAGGCGGTGCGGTGGAGCAAATCATTCGCGCTGGCTTGGTCGACATAGGTCTGCGCAATATGCCAGTCCGGGTGTTGGCTGACAAACTGCCGTAAGCGGAGCAATTGGGTCTCGGGGTTTTGGTCTTTGTCGCGGGTGGAGACGCGGGCGTACAAGGCAATGCGCATGATTATTCCTCCTTCCTATCTATAAACACGGACAGGACAAACCCGTAGAGAGCAAGCCTCATGACTTTTCTCTCTACGGGCATTGCGAGCAGCGACCGGGGATACCCCGGATCGGTCGATCGTTTGTTAGAATATCATCAGAACACCGGGTGGCATTAACGGGCAGTTGCGACACGAGGGTCCACGGATGGAGTGGGCGCGTAGATTGGAGGCCTGGGTGCGACACGAGGGTGCTCAAAGTCATGTGGTTAGAATCCACCCACTCTGAATGGTGAGTGCGGGCCTACTGTG
>DAHXNH010000234.1 GCA_027365485.1 Clostridiales bacterium | reverse complement strand
GTTTTCCCATACTCCGGGCTGCGTCAACTCACGATTGGCTGCTCGGCGCGAGGCGCATTGAAATAAGAACAGGAGAATGCCGTACACGATCAGCACGCACAACTGATGGGTGATGTGCTTGGGGTGGCGGGGATCCGGGATTTCGTTAAACTGCTCGATCCATCGGGGGAGCCATGCTATCACCATTTTGAACCAGGTTTCGGTGTCGACTTGGCGCGCGTGTTGTTCCTCGTCCGACGACGCGAACTCACTTTTTCGATTGGGGAACGTATTCGGTGCCAATTTTTCGGATTCGCCATCAAAATCACCTCCTGGGAGCTTGGCGCGAGACGCCAAAGTCCGAGGATGTGAGATCGGATGCACTTACCATGATGGCACAGAGGAAAAGGGAATACCAGCCCCCCGACGGTTAATTTGTTGACCGAGGCCTTGAACCCCTTGCTAGGCAATGGGGTAGCAATATCATGCTTCAGAGCTGGTTTCATGGGCGCACCCCAACTGCCATTATTCCAAGCTACACAGCCATCGCGGGCGCAAAGTCGCTCACTACCTTAAACGTTTGGTCTGCCTATACGGAATCGTCGTCGATGCCGTGATCGCTCCCTTTCGTGCTGGGGAGCGTGAGTAGGCTCGCCAACCTGGGGATGCCTTGCTTCGACTGGCGGCTAGTCAGATTGCGACCATCATTTTGGTTGATCGCGGCGATCCTGGGACTTCGCCCAGGACTTTCCCTCCCGAGGGCATGCCCTCGCTGCGCTGGCTCCCTATTGGATGGCCTATCCGATCCACCCCGGGGGCGCGCTTGCCTTCGAGCTTTTATCTCCAGCCCCTGGGTTCCGCTCGGTCTAAACCTGGGGTCACCCTCACGCTTGCCTCTGCTCAGGCGCGCCAAGTGCGCCAACTGGAGGTCGACGCGACCCCGGCAACCGCGGCCCGGTCCAACTAATCCCGTTCCTCTTATCCACTGGTCAGATTGAAATCCTAGTCACCACGTGAATGGAAGCAGGCCTTAAGTCTGGAGTCATCCCTCGATGGATCACCTCGCCAATGCCCTATTTCTTTACATGGAGTTATAGAATATCTTTAATGAGGGAGGTCATACGATGACTCAGTTAGTAATGCAACGTCCTCATCTGCAAAATGTACCTCGTACCTTGTTGCCCAATGGATGTACTGTGCGGAAGGCGAACGCGAGCGAACAAGACGAGCGAGAGTTGGCCGGCGTTCTGTCAGCGGCCTTCGGCGAGGAGTGGAGCCAAGAGTTGGTCCGCCAACGGCTCACCCGCGCGACCGATGTTCGGGCCGTATACGTGGTTGTGTCAAACGGGCACATTGTAGCCACCGCATCGAGCCGGTGGATTCCTGAACGATACCCGGGGATGGGATATGTCCACTGGGTCGCAACGCATCCGGAGCATACTCGGGGTGGACTGGGAGCCTACGTATTTGCGCAAGTTCTGAACGATTTTGTGGAACGCCAGTACCCCGCTGCGGTGTTAGAAACCGATGATTTCCGAATTCCCGCCATTCGCACCTACCTTCGGTTTGGATTTATTCCGGTATATGCTGTGGCTGACGAGGACCACCGTGGTCGGTGGAGTCGCGTGTTTGAGAATGTGTTTGGCCCGCCATTGGGTCAATCAATTCCACAATAAGACCCAAGTTCCGCAAAGAAGGAAACGAGGATTTGTGGAGTTCAGTGGCTCCGTTAGCCCGATGGATCCCACACCAATCTTCGGTCAATCAGTATGCTGAGTGCTTCGAGGAGGCGGCGCTGATAGGGCAGCACCCCGGTCCATAGATACCAGGCGAGGGTCGCCTCGGACTGTCGCCGAAGGTTTACGGGCGGGACGCCTCGGGAATCACGGTTTCCGAGGGACGTTTCACCTTGCGATAGGGTCATTCGAGCAGGGGCTGATCGTTGAGTTCCGGGCGAACCACCGCTCGCATAAAGCGAGCGAATTGAAGCGCCGACAAGAGCCAATCGCCTAATCCGGCGACTCGAGCGGCCTTTTCCAGCCAAAAGGCTCCCAGATGAATCGGGGATTTCGTCCACCGAAACCGGTGCTCATTTTAATCGTGGGGATCGTGGCCTTGACTCTTAAAGCGCGGTCCTGGCATCCAGGGCTAGATTACTTGTGTGAAGCATCAAGGTGGTTCGCCGTTCGCGTTCGGCTTGGATGCTTTCGGGGGCCGGTTCGGTCACCTGAAACTCGACGAAATACTCGGTCCGCGGTTCGATGAGACCTCCTGCTTTCGGTCGCCCACGACGTTTGACCGGGACCTCCGGCGGCACCACGGTCGTGACGACGGTGAGCCGCTGGAAGAACCTTCCGTCCTGTAACCGGCCCCGCCTTGTTCGGCATCCGGGGCACTGCGAAATATTTTGTCGGTCGTCTTCTTTTGGACAGTTTCTACCCATTGGTGTTCGCATTCAATTTGGCGTTACAGCGTATGCTCTTTTTTTCGCTCCAACGCTTGTGAATGGTGGACTTAGGCGCGAGCCGGTGCCCCGCTAAACGCTCTCTCCTTGGGATCGCTGTAGTCGGGTTCGCCCGTCGCCAATTGGCATTGTAATGGTGTTGCAGTGTTTCAGTGCGCCGCCCTAGTTGCCGTGCCGAAGGCAGCCGTTGAGCCGTCATGCTACTGACCACCTACGATTTTGGGCAGCCGCAGAACACCGGGTGGTCGTGACTAAACGTCACGGCGCACTACCGTTCTGATCGACTTATCCATTTCTGATTATTACTGATCAAATCTATTGCCGCCTTCCTGGTTCACCGCGTCACGGCGCCCCAGGACTATCGAGTAGGCTGCAGGCGCCGTAGTTTAGGTGAACTGTCGCTCCGTTTGCTGCCTCTTTCGATTGACAGTGCCTCAGTACGCCACCCTGCCCGATTTCCTGCAACCTCTCTAAAATTCCGTACGGCCGG
>DAHXNH010000194.1 GCA_027365485.1 Clostridiales bacterium | reverse complement strand
GAGGATCGAAGTCCATGATGGCCAAGAGAAGTATCCGTGAGAAATTGAAAATTTCTCGGGGACGACCCCGCGAGTGATCGAACAAGACGACCATGCGACCATCCTTTTCGCGAATTTGAGCGCTGCGGTTAAACAAGAAGCTGAACAGCAATCGGACGCCCACCGCAATCCGTGTCATCGAAAGTACGACCGGTATCGGATTAACTACAAGTTGTTGATCGCCACCGTGAAATACCGAATGATTCAATGGCTTTGGGCTAAAACAGCGAAGGACTTTGAGCGTCAACCGCGGCGATTTCAGCGCACGATTGTCTGCCTAATGCGTGATATTGTGCCAGTGATCCCGGGATCATCACGCCCCGAAACCAAAAACGCGGCCGCACGAATAAATTCGTGATCACTTTACGCCGCTCTCTATCGCGGCGTAACCGAGCAGGCCCGAATCCCAATCCGAGGGCGTCAACCACAACTTTCGAAAACATGTGCAAATTTCTAAGGGTGGCTTCGTGTTGGTCAAACGATGCGACCTATTATTAATATTTGCGTTACGTCACTATCGAATCTTGCTTTATAACATTTATCACGTCACATCACTAGTCCAATAGAGGTTGTTTAAGTCAAACTCATGATATTATGGCCAGAACAAAAGTTTCCCATATCCTTAACCTGACAACATTGAGGGGCATCTACCAAAAAGCCGTGTACGGCTCACGCCGCAGGGGCCACTGACCCCCATAGTTAAAGCTAGGGGTCCGTCATCATAACCGGCCCCGTTTGATCGCATTGGGTCACTCCGGAAACCCAACAGTCGCGTGAACGATCGACTTTTTACGAATTAATGCAGTTAAAAATGCTTACGGCCCGTCATCGGTCCGCCGGGCAAAAACGAATCCAATTCCCCGCCATGACGTCACGCTCCTGACGGCGATACTCCCAAGCGAAGCCGTGATCCAGAGTATCTGCTTCTTAATCCTTGCAACCGTTTTCCTCTTTTAGGGCCCCGGTTGGGCCATGAGGATGCCTTTTACTCGCCGTCGCCGGACGTCCTCCACGAGTCCGGCGATCCATCAGGGCGGCCATCGGATCCTATCCCACGTTTTGCCCCCAGCGTGACTTTTTTGCTAGAATCAAGTGAAAGAAAAGGAGCCACTTGCTCATGCCCACAGCCTCTGCGACACCCGCCCCGATCTCGGGACTTGTCGAACGCGTCACCTTTCATCAACCGGACACGGGATTTTCCGTGCTCCAGGTCAAAGTGTCCGGGCACCGCGAGCTGGTCACGGTCATCGGGAACGCTTCGAGTGTTACCCCAGGGGAATACCTGACCAGCACCGGCCAATGGGTTATTGATCCCCAGTATGGACGACAGTGGCGAGCCACGACCCTGACCCTAGCGCCCCCGCATACGGCCGAAGGGATGGAGAAGTATCTCGGCTCTGGAGTGGCCAAAGGCATTGGCCCTGTGTACGCCCACCGTTTGGTGGAAGCCTTTGGCACGGAGGTCTTTACGGTCATCGACACCACGCCCGAACGCCTCCAAGAAATTTCCGGCATTGGCCCGCAACGCGCGCGGAAAATTCTGCAGGGTTGGCACGACCAGCAAGCCATTCGTGAAATCATGGTGTTTCTCCAAGGCCACGGCGTGTCGACCACGCAAGCCGTGCGGATTTACAAAACCTACGGCCAGGACGCCATCGCCACGGTCCAAGCGAACCCCTATCGTCTCGCCAAGGACATTCGCGGCATCGGATTTAAAAGTGCCGACCAAATTGCCGCACATCTTGGCATTGAACCCACCGCCCCTATGCGCGTCCAAGCCGGCGTCAGTTATGCCCTCTTAGAAGCCACGAATGCCGGCCACTGTGGGTTGCCGGCTACGACCCTCACCCAACAGGCGGCCACGCTCTTAGACGTCCCGTCCACCCTCGTCCACGAAGCCATTACGCACGAAGCTCAAGAAGGCACGATTCTCGCTTTACCCGTGCGCGACCAATCGTGCTGGTTTTTGAGTCGCCTCGCCTATCAAGAACATGCCATTGCGGGGCGGCTTCGCGCTCTCGCCCAAGGGACTCCGCCTTGGCCATCCATTGAGACCGATCCCGCTTTGCACTGGGCCGAAACCCAGCGCCAGATCACGCTATCTCCCAGCCAACGCGAGGCAATTCGCCAAGCCCTCGTCTCAAAGGTCCTGGTCTTAACCGGCGGCCCCGGTGTCGGCAAAACCACCTTAGTGAACACGTTACTCACCATTCTCACCGCCAAGGGTATCGCCCCCTTGCTCTGTGCGCCCACGGGACGTGCTGCTAAACGGTTGACCGAAACTACCGGTCATCCCGCGCAAACCATTCATCGGCTACTACAATTCCGCCCGGGCGGCGGCTGTCTCTACAATGCCGATCATCCCTTGGACTCGCATTTGATTGTCGTCGACGAGTGTTCCATGGTGGATACGTCCCTCATGTATCACCTCTTACAAGCCATTCCTCCGCAAGCCGCCCTGGTGTTGGTGGGCGATGTCGATCAAATTCCTTCCGTCGGCCCCGGCCAGGTGTTTCGCGAAATCCTCGAGGCTCAGACAGTCCCCGTCGTGCGCCTCACCGAGATTTTTCGTCAAGCGCAGGATAGCGGCATTATCACGAATGCCCATCGTATCAACCAAGGCCATCTTCCCGTCTTAGACACGCCCGGCCCCACCTGCGATTTTTACTTTGTGTCCGCCGAAACCCCAGAGGAGGCGGTGAATAAAATCACGCGCCTGGTCGCCGAGCGCATTCCCCACCAGTTTCAGCTAAATCCGCTCCGAGACATCCAAGTCCTCTGCCCCATGAATCGCGGAGACACCGGAGCCCGCCACCTCAACCAAGTCCTGCAACAAACGCTCAACCCCCCTGGCGCCGACGCCATCGAACGGTTTGGCTGGCACTTCGGCCCGGGCGACAAAGTCATGCAACTGGTCAACGATTACGATAAAGAAGTGTTCAACGGCGATATCGGCTGGATTACCAGCATCCAACCTGACGACCACACGCTCACCATTACGTTTGAGGACCGTGCAGTGGAATATGACTGGGCCGATCTGGATGCCGTCGTGCCCGCCTACGCCACCACCATTCATAAAGCCCAGGGATCGGAATACCCCGCCGTGGTGATCCCGGTCACCACCCAGCACTTCATGATGCTCAAGCGCAATCTGCTCTACACCGGGGTCACCCGCGGCCAACGTCTGGTCATCCTCGTGGGTCAAGTCAAAGCGCTCGCCATGGCGGTCCGTACCCAAGCCTCGGACCAGCGCTGGTCCCATCTCGGCCCTTGGTTGCAAACCGATCCCTTACCCGCCTGGAGCACCGTGATAGGCCCTACGGCTAAAGTAAAATCTCCACCGTGACGGCTTTTCGAAACACTATATGTCCTGTTGGCGCTAACGGGTTTTGTCATCACTTCCACTAACTTTCGTGCCATCAGATACACCCCTGATCAGGGCCAGACGTAAAGCCGAGATCAGCCCAAGGGGCTGGGATTTGCTGATTGACGCACCACCAGTATTCGCTGTACAGCTCACCAGAAAACCCACTGTCTACGCCAATCAGCGAATGCTGGGAATACCATTGGGGGAGTTCCCCGACCACCAGTGCAACCCCGGAATTAGGCTAGAACTGATGACCACTGACTTAGCCAAACCATAGACAAAAGGAGTTAGCCATAACAATTTCGACCGTCAAGAAACGAGGCTTACCCGTCTGGGAATATCTCAAACAAGCGCACGAAGGAACCCCATTGCAACTGAAACCAGACCCGAACTTATTGGTGCCGGGCGGATAGTGGCTGACGGTGACGACTAGGCCCGTGTCGTCCGCGAATTGTCGCAGTTCGCGTTTGAACAGACGCAAACGGGATCCGTTGCTGCCGCCGTCGGCGGTGATGAAGATCTCGGCGGCGTTCGGGTAGACCCTGGAGCGACGTGGTTGGGGCAGAAAGACGCCCCGGCCAGAATGACCGGGGTCCAACGTTAGAATTCTTCAAAGCGCTCGGCTACCATAAGAGGAGATCCTTTGGCTCTTTAGGCGGTTCCTTCTTCGGACACATACGCCCCCGTATGTCTATGATTAACGCCGTCAGGTTTCGTACGTCTGCGAAAAACCGATCTGCCTCGTCGTGCTCAATCTAACACCGACAACGCCCCGTCCCCCTCGCCAAACAGAGTTATCGGGGTTCCACCACGAATTTAAGTATGGCCAGAACGGTTCCCCAGTTTTCAGCGAAAGTCCGCTGCTCGCTGGGCCGGGAGCGAGGGTCATTCATTTCGACCGTGAGGATGGTCCGGCCTCCCTGGTCGTTGAGCGTGTAGGTCATAATCGCATAGTTTTCGAGGTTGCTTTGATCAGGCAGAAACAGAGAGTACTGGATCAACTCGTGCGGCACGACCTCAAGCACCTTGCCTCGCATCTCGTAGCCGTGCCCTTGCCACTCGCTCTGGAAATAAAGATCGCCACCGACGTGCCAATCCGTATGCAGGGTGCTATTCCACTGCCATTGTTTGACCAGGTCGGGTCGTGTCAGGCCCTCCCACACCCTAATTGGCGGCGCCTGAATGGCAATTCGGGCTGTGTACGTTGCCACATTGATCACTCCTTGCGATAGTCAGAGTTCGTGATACCGTGGTCATTACGCGTGTCGCAGTCTAACATCCGTTCCATGACGCCGCTCACTTACGGCGCACACGCCCCCGAACGCACCGCACGCAACTACGAGATGTCCCTTGAAGCCGGAGCTTACCAGCGGGTAAAATCTTAAGCCACAAGCTCATGGTGACATGTATTGAAGTTGTACACTCAAACTGCGCAACATATTGTAGGTGTTAATCCACGGTACCGACAGGGCGTCACAAATGTCCGGAATCTTCACCTTACTCCCGGTGCTTGCCGGCTGTTCCATAGTTACCACCGTTTCCCCGATAACCTTGGCATAGGCAATAACCCAAGGGTCGGCACAAGCAAGAAACTCCTCCCTCCACCTGTCTTTAAAGCGCGGAGTGTCCCTAACAATCGTAGAAATAGCCTGATACTCCGCCACCACGGTACTGCGCATATGGTCCAATTCCATTACAGGTTGACACAAGACTGCACCGGCGCCACGAACCCACTGAGCCAGCTCGTCGTCGTGTTCGTCCACCATTTCACTACGAACCCAATCAATGACGCGGATCCGCGCAGCGAACTCGGGCAGGCTAACCCAAAACCCCGGGGCTAAATCAAACGAATAGTAATTGCGGTAGGCTTGTATCAAAACATTAGTGTCAACAACATATATGGGGGACAACAGGCGATCATTCCTTTCACAATTTCGCTATAAATTCCGTATACTTTTCGAACGTCTCTCTCTTTAACCCGGTCAACCGATACGCCTCCGAATACAATGTCGTGCCCTCGCGAACCGATTGTATGATTGCTCGACTAAACGGTAACCCCATGCGGTATCGAGCGGTCCAATGAAAGTTGCCGCCGCCAGATTTGGAGCTGCTGACCCGTTCGCGACTCTTGTATTCATGATAGAAGGCAAAAAACTGGCCTCGGCTCATCAGATCGAGGTCTAATGCTCGTCGCGCCACAACGATTTCGCTCACTTTAAATCGACGAGCGAGCGATGGAATCAATTGTTTTCCTGCCCAGTTCTCCCGCATTTCCTTTGCAGGTACCAAAAACTCGGCCGCCACTAGATTGCAAAACTTTTCTACTGGGTCGTCGGCAACCTGCAAGTCGCGGAGGTCGAACACAGCACTTTCGCTTAGAGCCACATGGGCCAACTCGTGCGCCACAGTGAACATTTGTGCCGACTTTGCATCCCTACGGTTCACAAAAATCAAGGGCGCATAATCATCGATCAACGTGAAGCCCCGAAATTCGTCCGGGTCAAGAAGTCGATGCGTATTGTAGCCCACCATGCCACTTACCATGACAAGGATGCCGGATCGTTCAACCGCACCAAACAGCTTATACAGAGCATCCTCCCAATTAGGTTCGTGGGCGGCCCAATTGGACTCAAGATCTAAGGCGTCCCTCACTATGGCTACAACTTCCTCAATCGGCATCCCGCGGTGAGCACGCCCGACAAACGATAACGGCTGATTTCCTTCGGCAATTAGAAAGTCGCGCATCCAGTCCTGTCGCAGTTGCATTTGACGTACGGTATCTAACAAATTAATGCTCGGGCGCACAGGGCTCCCGTCCTCCACGGTGCGAAAATATGGAATAGGCAGGACGTCATTAGACGGCGGCTCTGGCAAAAAGAAGAAGCCCAACGGTGTATGAGTTCTTCGGGCAAGATCCTTCAATTGCGGCATTGTTGGTTTTCTATCTCCCGCCAACCATCCCCGAATGCGCGGCACTTTTTCAAGTAGCAAATCGGCATCCTGTTCGCCTCTGGATATGGCCCACAAGAGCATGTCTCGACTGATGGTAATTTCGCTTGCCACCTCGCTGCCCTCCTTTCCCTTGGCGTTTCATTTTAGTTGTTAGTCGCCTACCGATGATCCAATCAATAGGAATTTATGTTCGACATGATCCTCGCCTGTTCCTGCTCGCGCACGGGAAGGGATTCCAAATCGTTAGTAGATGCACTTTATATCTTATGCCGAACCGCAACCGATCGCAACGACGGCCAGTCTCGAAAATTCTTTGGTAGCGTAGATAGTAGGAGACTTGGACGGAAAGGGTTGAAAAAAACCATCCTTTCGTTCCGCTTAGGATGAGCCAATCACCCCAACGCAACGAAAGGACGGATGAAGAATGACTTCACAGGTTAAGGATGTCACGGTCGAGTATGATTGTCAATTTCGCATTACCCTCAAGGATGGCCAATTGATGACGTTGCTCGCAGCGTTTGCGTTGTTATTGCCGAAAATCCTCACCGATTTCCTCCAAAGCGCCCTGCTGGGCTACGCGGATCAGGTGATGGCCGCTCCCCACAAGCCCTTCGCGTGCGACCGCTGCGGCAATGATCAGACGTTTATTTGGAAAACGAAGCATGGGAAACCGACCAAGATTCTGACCACCTTTCAATGGGTCGTTCTCCATCCGTGACAGGTCCAATGCTCGGCCTGCGGCCACAAGTTCTATCTGACTCGCCTGCTCTTGGGGATGGAGCGCCAGGAACGCATTCCGAAGGCGGTGTTCCGCAAGCTGGGATTGATCGGGTCGCTGGCGTCCTATCGCGTAGCGGCCAAGATCGTGAGCACCTTCGGGTGGACGATCGATAAAATGACGATCTGGAAGGCCGTCCAAGGTGGTCAGCGCAGTCTGACCAAAAGACGGCCAAAGAGCTGGTCTTTGCCGTCGATCCGCACGAGGCCGCCCACGGCGAGGCGGATGGCACGGGCGTCGGCATTCAAGGCATCGCCAAACGGGGCAAGGAACTGCAGGTGTTCGTGCAATACCAACACCGCGGCGGCATCCGCATCGCCGGGCTGGGCTGGGGATCGGGGCGTACCACGGAGGCTGGCGTACCCTCTTTCGCCCAGCTTGGCGGCCCTCAAGACGTTTAAACAGTTCCTCCTGGTCACCGACGGGGATACACGAGCCTGCTGGAAGGACTCCAGGGGCAGGTCAAAGTCCTCGTGCAACGGTGCTTATGGCATATTCCCCATCAATTGAAGTTCGCCTTGTGGAAGGATCGCCACCACGTGGCGCGCAAGAGCCCCGAATGGCTCCACATCATGAGCCGGATCTTCGATATTTGCGCCATTCGGACGGGCATCGAAGACCAGGCTGTAATCCAGACATTAGTGGCCACCAAGCGAGCACGCTTGACGGCGTTGATTGCGTATTCCCGCGACCACGGCTGCCAGGCCGCCGCAACCTACCTGGAAAATGCGGAAGCGGATTGGTTTACCGCAATGACCCATCGCTTAGAAGGCAAGACGACGAGTCGGGTGGAGCGCCTGATGCGGACGGTGAATCTGCGGGTCAACGTCGGCAAGTGGAGCACCGACGGGGTCCTCAACGCGGTGAAAGTGCGCTTGGCCTACTATTACAAAAGTGAGGCGGGGAATCCGGCCAATCCGAGAAAATATCTCAGGTCTCCTATTGACAACGCCACCGATTTTTTGACGAGGGGTCGACTGAAACTACTTTAATACAAGGTTTTCTATGCGGGTTGTTTTAGGAAGATTATCCGAAAAGGTTTTAAGACTTCCTCGACCTCTTCCGCTTTGCGCGTACTTTCTCGGATAATCATACTTCTCGGATAATGCGCCCAACACCAGGCATGGGACAGGCCCGCCAACATGGCGCGATACGCCGAAAAGAAATCGGTGATCAGCAGTTTGTCCCACCGACTGGGCAGGCTCCCATCGGTCGGAAGGTCCCCTTGCAAATAGTCTATGGGGATCTTCGCGCTGCGGGTGGGACTGAGCCATTAGGCCGTCGAATGGGGGCCACTGAAGACCCACAGCCACCATCGATACCCCACTTTCCCCAGGGTTTCCATGAACCCTTTCCAATGGGTTTCATCGGCATGCCACCACGGTTCGGTTTGATTCACCTTTTTGAGGGCTTCGTACCAGGGTTGGAACACGGGCACCAGTTGTTCAAACGCCCCCACGAGACTCCCGGCAGCAATGTTTGCCCCCTGGGTCTGCCAGAGTTGGCGTAAGCGGTGGATCGGCACCCCCCAGACATATTTCCAGGCCAGCACTTGGACGAAAAACTGGTTGTGGACTTTGCGGTTTTTTCTCCAAAGCCGTTGCGGCTTATCCCGCCTCCGATAAGATCCGGATAATTTCGGGGGTAATTTTCGAGGAAATGGGTCCGGACGCCGCTTCCCCCAAAATTCGTTCGGTCCATATGGTCGT
>DAHXNH010000230.1 GCA_027365485.1 Clostridiales bacterium | reverse complement strand
GGGTTTCAGGATGGTGTCCCCGGCAGGATTCGAACCTGCGACGCCGGGATTAGAAGTCCCGCGCTCTATCCTCTGAGCTACGGGGACGCTTAACTGGTCGGGGCGACAGGATTCGAACCTGCGACCCCTTGCTCCCAAAGCAAGTGCGCTACCAAGCTGCGCTACGCCCCGACACCGGACACGATAACAGAGTCCATGGTATCACGGCCCTGAGCACACGTCAATGGCGTTCAACACTCACGAAAATCGAGCCTGCCACCAAGACAAATAGAACAGCACCTGCCAGTTCATGCCAGTCAAAGGAAGAGAGCACTAAAGCCACCGCTAAACTGACAAAGGCCATTAGCACCAACTTAGGATCGTCCACGAAGAGACCATACACTTCCCTAAGCCACTTCACGCTGCACCACCCCCCGCTTTAAGCGCCCTACCGAGACCCAACTGGTTAAGAGGTAGAGGGCAATCAGAAAGACAATGGAAAGATCGCCCATCGGCCAATGAACGCCTAGGGCCGATCCGGCCCAAAATGTTCCGAAACTGGTCAACATCACGCCAACCACAAACTTCATGACATTTTCTGGCACGCGGGTCAATGGTGCTCTGAGAGCTAAGCCTAAGGACAGCACCACCACCAAGCCCAGTCCCGCTCCCAAGATGGCGCTAGGATATGCTTTGCCTGCCGAGCCCATGGTCAGCACAATGACCACCACTTCCAAGCCTTCTAAGAAGACCCCATTGAACGCGGTCGCCTGGGCCTCAAAGGCTCCCGCTTGCTGGCTCTTGAGTCGAGTAACCTCCTTGTCAAACAGTTGGCTTTCGTCATGCAAAGCCTTCTTGCCCGAAAAGCGCAAGATCGCCTTCCGAATCCACTTCAGGCCAAAGAGCAGCAACAAGACGCCAATAACTCCGCGAAGAACGTCGATGGGGACCACGCGCAAGATCGCAAAGCCCAAAATCAATACCAAAGCAATTAGCGCCAGCACGGCAAAAGCCGTGCCGCGCAACGCGGGCCTAAACCCATTGACTGTTCCCACGGCCAAGACAATGGTCAGGGCTTCAATAAATTCCACCGATGCGGCCAAAAACGCGGCCAATAAGACATAGTAATCCATGGTATCACCTCCGTACACCCATCTTCAGGCTCTATTATATCGGAGGTGACTACAACGGATGTGAACCTTAAGCAAACCTTTGGCAAGAAATTTCGACCATGCGCTCCGGCGCGCCCCTTAGCTTAAGCGCTAGCGCTAACCGAGGCCCGCTGGTGGCGGGCCGTAGAGCTCGATGAGTTGGCGCACAGCCCGCCCGCGATGCGACCAGCGGTCCTTTTCCTCCGCTGGCCATTCGGCCAAACTGGTGGTGCCGTCCACGCTAAAAATTGGATCCACACCAAATCCTCCCCGCCCCTTGGGGAAGGTCAGTATCGTGCCCTCGAGCACGCCTTGGCTGGAGGCGATTTCCCGGCCTTCGCCGTCTACCACCACCAACACCGCCACCATCCGGGCGCCCCGCCTGGCTACAGGCACGTCCATCAGCCGGAGCAAAATCTCCCGACTGTTCTCCCAAGCGGACTCGCTGACAAATCGGGCCGAATGAATCCCCGGCGCCCCATCCAGCGCATCCACCTCGACTCCGGAGTCGTCTGCCAACGTGACCATCCCGGTGGATTTCGCTACATGCACCGCCTTTAAGCGGGCATTCTCCCAATAGGTTGACCCGGTCTCTTCTACCAGATCCTGGTCGGTCGCATACGGGGCTTTGACCACGATCTGATAGGGACTCAAGAGTCGTTGAAACTCCTTCACTTTTCCCGGATTATGACTAGCCAAGAGTAACTCAGCGGGCAGCAATCAAATCCTCTCCTCCAGAAAAAGCCTCGCGGCCGGCGGCGATGATCCGATCCACCCCGCGCTCGGCGACATCTAAGAGTCGGTTAAACTCCTGGCGATCAAAGGCGCCGTGTTCGGCCGTGCCTTGGATTTCCACCAATTGATGACCGCCCAACATGACCACATTGACATCGACCCCGATTTGCGAATCTTCTATGTAATTCAAATCCAAGAGGACCTGGCCGTTTTGAATGCCGAGACTAACCGCCGCCAACCGGTCATTAATCGGAGGCGCCGTAAACTTCACCCGCTGCCCCAACCGGGTCAGTGCCTGCAACAAAGCCAGGAAGCCTGCGGTAATGGCCGCGGTGCGAGTCCCGCCATCGGCTTGAATCACGTCGCAGTCAATCAAAATGCTGCGCTCCCCCAATGCCTTGGCATTGACCGCCGCCCTAAGCGAGCGCCCGATCAGGCGTTGAATCTCCACGGTGCGCCCTTGTTGCCGTCCGCGCGCCGCTTCCCTCACGGTTCTCTCTTGGGTCGCTCGGGGCAACATGCCATACTCTGCCGTAATCCAGCCTTGTCCCTGGCCCCGTAAAAAGGGAGGCACTTTGTCTTCAACCGTCGCCGTCACCAAGACCCGGGTGTTGCCTAATTGGATGAGACAGGAACCTTCAGCCCAGGCATTATAGCCCATGACCAATTCCAGGGGACGTAAGTCTTCAGGGTTTCGTCCATCTGCGCGTGACACCGGCATACCTCCTTAGAATCCGAAAAATCCTCCCATCCGAATTGGTCTGGGAGGACAAACTTGGTGGAGGCGGGGACGTGCTGCCCGTCCCGTCCGAGAACATGTTCCGAAGGATTTCTACGGGTGTAGCTCTGAGATTATTCTCGTCACTCCCAACAGCCCAGAGCACCATTCGGAGTGAACCAGCCCTTCGTTTCCCCGCTAGTGCAGGCGGTCCTCGCGGGTATCCTGTCTATTTGCGTTCAAGCTCCGGGGCAGGAACCGAAAACCTGAACGTTAGCTGACTTTAGGCAGCTAAGGCGTAATCGAAACTGTTGTTGTCTTTGGCAGTTATAAGGTTCCCATGGTTTAACGAGGCACAGGAGCTCGACCCGCTGTCCTACGGCCCATCCATCCCCGTCGAATCTAGTTCGCCCCCGATAGTGTGCCTTAACGACGCGCCTTTAGTACTCGATCAATCTGGCGCCGCGCATCGCGTTCATGAATCGTCTGCCGTTTGTCAAACGCCCGTTTGCCTCGCGCTACTGCAACCTGGACTTTAGCCCGACCGTGCGGATCAAAATACATCCGGATCGGAATTAAAGTATACCCTGTTTCTCGCGTTTTGGCGAGCAGTTCTCGAATTTGCGGCTTATGCAGCAGGAGCTTGCGATTGCGGTAGGGCTCGTGATTCCAACGATTGCCTTTGTCGTAGGGCGCAATGTGACAATTGAACAAATAGGCTTCCCCATTTTCGATGCGCACATAGCTGTCCCTTAGGTTCACCCGACCCAGGCGAATCGACTTGACTTCGGTGCCCGTCAGCACCAAACCTGCCTCCACCACCTCTTCGATAAAGTAGTCATGGAAAGCTTTTCGGTTTTCCGTCACCAACTTCTCGGTCCGCTCCATGCGTATTCACCTGCCTCCATTCCCAAGGCTATGGTAGGGTATTTTAACGCGTATGCCAAGGAGGCTCAAGGCATACAATAACGAGGGAGCAGAGCATCGCCTCTTCTCGGATGGGGCACCGCACGATCTAAAAAACAACAGGGGGAGAGGAAAAGGGTCGCATGCGCATTCTCATCTGGCACACCCGATGGCCCAAACAGTGGCCGAGCCCGGCTCGATTCGATCCGGCGGCCACCCTCCACGAGCAATGGTTCGGCCCGGTCTATTCCAAAAATCCGCCCGAGTGGCTCGAAAAATTTAAAATCTGGGGCGACCGTTGACCGGAGCGGCCCAGGTCGAATGATCCCAGCCCCAGACCGTGCACGGCGCGTCAGAAGGCAGTTGCATGCGGATAGGGCGTCGGCCTAGTGGCACCAACCCCACCCAGCCCTCTTGAATCAACGCCAAACGCGGTCGAGGATTAAAGCCAACCAGCACCCACTGGTCCTCGCATTGGCCATGCCACCAGGCTCCTTCGCCGGGGATGCCTACCCGACTCCAGGTCACCCCGGAAAACCGGGTCACCCAATGCCAGCCACGACGAACCAGCCAAAGCGGCGGGCCGCCCGACATCGGCCAAAACACTCGATATCCGGCTCCCGACAAGACCACTCGGCCGGGAGGCCGTTTGACCCGTTCGCCCATCCCTTTCACCTCAATTAGCGGACTTCACCCGCCATCGCTGCGCGATAGAGGCCGTTCAATCCCGACCTCACCACGAACCCCTGGCAGTTGTGGCGCTTCGCTATGGATGCTTTGGCTCTATTGTACTGCCGCTCATGCTTCAAACCAAGGAACAAAGGGAGGCCCAGTCGGTCCTAAGCTTTGGTGCGACGGCGGCGATGACTGCGTTGTCGCTTCTTTTTTGCGGCCGGCGGAATTCTGGAGTCCTGGCCGCTGGCTGGCCGTTTGGGCCCTTTGGCCGGACGGCGCACTGCGAGCCCTGGTGAACCTGAAGGACGACGCACACTTTCTTCGAGCACCAAGTCAATCCGCCGAAGTGCGACGTCCACTCGGGCCACGACCACCGTCAGGGCGTCTCCGATGCGGTAAGTTTTGCCAGTTCTGGCGCCAGTAAGACGGTAATGCACGCGATCGAAACTCCAAGCGTCCGTGGGCAGGTCCTCCACTCGAACCAAGCCTTCAATGAGGGTGGGCAATTCCACAAAAATGCCAAACCCGGTCACCCCAGAGACGATGCCCGAATATTTCCAGCCGATCTTGTCCGCCATGTATTCAACTTCTTTTATCAACACCGACTCGCGTTCAGCCTCCATCGCTTCGCGTTCGCGACGCGAGGATAGATCCGCTACCTCCGCCACCTGCCGAGTCAAGGCCGCCTTGCGCGCCTCATCCAGGCGGCCCGACAAATGCTCGGTCAGCACCCGATGGACAAATAAATCGGGGTAGCGTCGAATCGGTGAGGTAAAGTGGGTATATTGTTTGGAAGCTAGGCCGAAATGTCCCAGGTTTTGATCGCCATAGCGCGCTTGGCGCATGGAGCGCAGGAGCGCGCTGGAGACCACGCGTTCTTCCGGTGTGCCTTGCGCTTTGCGAAGCACCGATTGCAGGGACTTGGGTGTCACTTCTTTGGGCAGGCGATACCCAAGGACGCCAATCATTTCCCGAAACTGCTCCATCTTCTCGGCCAACGGAGGTTCATGAACCCGAAACATGCCAGGTAATTTGGCCCGTTGCAGTTCGCTGGCCACGGCTTCATTAGCTAGAAGCATACACTCTTCGATAATCGACTCGGCCACCCCGTGGCTTCGAATTTCAATGCCTTGCACGTGACCCTCTGCGTCTAAGATCACCTTGGGCTCCGGCAGATCAAAGTCCACCGCGCCGCGCTTGGCTCGCAGTCGATAGCGGAGATCGCGAACCTTCTGCGCCATCGTCACCAAAGCCGTCAGTTCGGCATCCGCCTCGGCCTCGCCCGCCAAAATCTGATTGACCCCTTCGTAGGTCAACCGATGTCGGGTCTGAATCACGCTGCGGGCGAATTGACTGCCCAGTACTTTGCCGGTTTCGTCCAAATCGACTAAGGCACTGACCGTCAATCGGGGCACCTCTGGATTCAGACTGGCAATTCCGTTGGAAAGCCGTTCTGGCAGCATCGGAATCACCCGGTCCACTAGATAGACACTGGTGCCACGCTCTCGGGCCTCACGGTCGAGGGCGCTGCCTTCCTGAACGTAATAGCTCACATCGGCAATGTGCACACCCACGCGGTAGCCGCGCTCGGTTGCGGTAATGGAAATCGCATCGTCGAGATCTTTGGCATCACTGCCATCAATGGTCACGATGTATTGATCGCGCAAATCCATCCGACCGACGAGATCTTCAGGAGCGACCGCCTCCGCCAACTGGTCAGCTTGGACCAGCACGGGCCGAGGAAATTCAAAAGGAAGGCGCCGGGCCGCGATCACACTGGCAATATCCATCCCCGGTTCACCGACGCGTCCAATCCGTCGGGTCACTTTTCCTTCGACAGGCAAGTCCGGGTCCTCCGGCCAAGTTTCAATCCCGGCTACGACCAAGTCGCCCGCTTGGGCATTTTCCGGCGACGGCACGATGACATCCGGAAGCCGGCGGTCATCCGCCACCACTTGCCACCGATGATGACGCTGTTCAAGATGGCCAATCACTTGATCGGTGGAACGGGCGACAATCTTGATCACCACGCCCTCGGGACCAGGGCCGTCGCCGTTCGGTCGGGTCCACACGCGGACGACATCGTCATGGCGAGCGCCGTTGAGCCGACGCTCTGGGATAAAAGCGTCGGCTCCGGGATATTGCTCGCTCACCACAAAGCCAAATCCCCGAGAGTGGAGGCGAATCCTGCCTTCACGCACCTCCACCTCCACGGTTTTGGGATCGCGCAAGACTTTAAACCAGCCCTCGTGGGTCAAGGTCTGGAACCACCGATGGAAGCTGCCGCTGAGGGGATGGCGGCGGGTCATTTGTTGCACAAACGAAGACTCGGGCCACTCGGTCTGGCCCGACTCGACAATGAGCCTGCCTACGCCGTCGATAAACGTGTCGAGATCACGCCACCAGTCCCGCTGTTTCGCCACTCGCCATCACCCCCAGCCCTAAAATACAGAAAGGTTCGGGCCACACCCGAACCTTTCTGGCTCTGCCTATTACCAAATGTGCACTAAAATCAAGGTCACAGCCGCGAAAAATATCACCAACACTACCGTGACCCGCTCTAAAAAGTCGTCAACGCCCCGCTTTTTAGCATACATCTGAGGGCCTGACCCACCACCCCCACCAAAGGCTCCAGAAAGTCCAGGCATGTGCCCCTGCTGCATTAAAATCGAGGCCATGACCGCAATTCCTAACACCACATCGACAATCATCAACGCGCTACGCACAATTTCTCCCCGCCCTTACGATAATGCCACTATTATATCACATCATAACCATCCTCGATGCGAAGGGGGGATTCTATGGCCTCCCCCCAGCCCCCGCGTCCACGCCAGCCAGAATGCGCTCACAGACAGGTCCCCCATCTCCCTTTTTGGGTGCGGGGCCACGATCAATTGTCGGCTTTGGTCAAATCCGGCAGATCCTCTAGGGTAATCACATAGGGATGGTCATACACCGCAATAACGTGGTCTTCGCTATTGCTTTCCCCATACGTGGCTCCGCCCCCCCACCAAGGCATAAACCAGAGCCATCCGGCTCCGCTTGCTTGCAAGCTGGTCGGATCCGGAATCGCGCCGTTCTCGGTCAGCGCCACCGGCTTTTCATTGCCTGCCAGAGCCCGAGCTCGGTCATACGCAAATTTGAGCGGTCCATAGTTGCCTTTGGCCACATAGATATCGTCGCCCACGATGTCCACATAGTCCGAGCCAGGATACCATGCGGGATCGGGAGCGTTCCAGACCCAAATCAAATGATTGAGGTGGTGATGATGGGTCAGTCGTTGGTAGAGCAGGCGATAAAGCCTGAGATAGGCTTCCGGGCCCTTGGCCCCCCACCAAAACCAAGCTCCGTCGGCTTCGTGGAGCGGCCGCCACAACACAGGCACCCCTGCCTCCTGGAGTTTGCCCAAGGCCTCAGCAATGGCATCGATATCTGCCATCAAGGCAAGATGCTCTTTAGTGTCCGGGACCAACGCACGACTTAGGTCAAAACTGGTATCGCGGGTGTAAAAGCTCTTGTCCCGGCCCCCTAAAGGCGAAAACCAGTGCCAGCAAATGGCCACAATACCATGGGTCTCTTGCCACCAGCGGATGGCCGCTTCCACCGATCCACGGTTTCGATCCACCTCCGATTTCGCTTCCTCACTCATGTCTTGAATATGTGCCCCCTGCGAATAACTTAACAGGTCGAAGCCCCGCAGCGCCGGCGACTTCCCGGTGAGTTGGCGAATCGCCGTCATTTCCGGCCCGTCGGCGGCGCTCGTGTGCTGGCCCGAAATAATGCCTCGGCCATACACTTGAGAGAGATAGGCCATAAGCCGACGACTGGCTCCGCTAGCTTCCGGGTTGACCAAGTCGAATCGGGGTGTTTCCCGGTTCGGCGCTGGCACCGCAACGAGGCGAAGCCGCTCGATGGCAATTCCACCCCAGACTTTGCACACGGCTATGCGATGTCCCCCCTCGGACAAGCGCAGCATCCCGACCTCTAAGTCGAAAAACCCTTCGCGGTCGGGTGAGATCAAATCGCCGTAGGCTTGGTCATCCACCTCAATCCGATTGCGTTTGGCACCGCCCAAGCTCGCTTGTCGAATCGAGAGCCGATACCATCCGGATTCGGCCAGGTGAATCGGCCACTCAATCAAATCACCGTCCTGATCAAACCCAGTGGCACAACTCGACCCCTCTTCATGCATATTGGCTTGCAAGTGAGCCCCCACTAAACGAGCCTGGCCGGCCCCCAGAATCACTTCTTTGGTCATCGATGCCATCGTTCTGCTCCCCCCGCAACTAAACTCCCAGTGCCTTTTTCCCGGCCTCTAACACCGCTAAAATCCGATCCACATCGTAGACCGCACCATTCCAGATTCCCCCGCTCACCCCTTGCAGCGCTGCCCAAAGGCGCGTGTCATCAGGGAGGTCGGGATCGGGCCCCAGTCTCGGATCGGGCTCCCTTTGAGCCAACACCCGATCAGCGGATTCGCCGGTCAGGCGCTCTTCGCCCACCCCAACCCAATCGATCGTCCCTTCCAAGCGCAGGGGGTCGACCGTGATGGCGATCGAGTCGCCATCACGCACCTTAGCGATCGGCCCGCCACTTAAAGCATCGGGACTAATGTGGCCAACACAGGCCCCCGTGGACACGCCGGAAAAACGGGCATCGGTTAGGAGCGCGACGTGCTTTCCCCACGACAGGTAGCGGAGCGCAGAGGTCAGTTGATAGGTCTCTTCCATGCCAGAGCCGGCAGGGCCCCTGCCCATCAGCACGACCACATCCCCGGGCTCAATCGCCCCGGTCTTAATCGCCGCGATAGCGCTCGCCTCGGTTACAAATACCTTCGCCGGGCCTGAATGACGGTAGATCCCGTCGTCATCCAGGCATTGGGGATCTATGGCGGTCGATTTGATCACCGACCCTTTGGGAGCGAGATTGCCCGTAGGGAAGGTCAGGGTAGGCGTCATGCCCATGGCCTTGGCCCGGTCGGGGCTCATAATTACGTCATCGGGATCGATGTGGTCGTGCTCGATGAGGCGTTTTCGCAATTGAAAGCGACGCTCAGAGTCCTGCCACCAATCCAATACCTCGTCCAACGAATGCCCGGATACGGTCTTTGCACCCGTTTCTAACAGCCCTAGGCGGCGCAAATGCAGCATCACTTCCGGCACTCCACCGGCTAAAAACACCCGGGCGGTCGGATGATTAATCGGACCGTTGGGAAGCACGCTGACCAAGCGTGGGGTCTCCCGGTTTACGCTTTTCCAATCTTCAAGGGAGGGTATAGCCAGGCCAGCGGCAAATACGACCGCTGGCAAATGCAGCAGCAGGTTGGTGGACCCTCCAAAGGCTGAGAACACCGTCATGGCATTTTTGACCGCTGATTCGGTCAAAATTTGCGACATCCCCACGCCTGAATCAATGAGTCCAATTAAAGCTTCCGCCGAATGCTCGGCCAGACTCAGCCAAATGGCTTGCCCTGAGGGCATTAAGGCGCTGTGTGGCAGCGCCATGCCCAGGGCCTCGGCGACTACCTGAGCGGTGGCTGCGGTGCCCAAGAACTGACAGCCACCTCCCGGTGACGCGCAACTGCTGCATCCCACTTCGGCGGCATAGGCGAGACTAATCTCCCCTTGCGCGTAGCGGGCCCCGATAGTTTGCACCTTGCCGGCGTCTTCGCCGCTTTCCGCCAGCAAGCTGGTGCCTCCTGGCACCAAGATGCCGGGCAGATCTCCCAACGACGCCAAGGCCATCATGGTGGCGGGAAGCCCTTTATCACACGTGGCAATGCCCATCACCGCCCGCCTGCGAGGCAGAGACCGAATCAGGCGACGCATGACCGTGGCCGCATCATTGCGAAACGGCAGCGAATCATACATGGCCGCGGTTCCTTGCGAGCGTCCGTCACAGGGATCGCTGACAAAGCCGGCGTATGGCCTGGCACCGTGCTGCCCGAGGCGGCGAGCTGCTGCCCCAACCATCCGACTAACTTCAAAATGGCCGGTATGATAGCCTAGGGCAATAGGGAGTCCGTGGTCATCCGCCAATCCGCCCTGAGTACTTAAGATCAGCACCGATGGGCCCCCTAACTGCGTAGGACTCCACCCCATGCCAACATCTTGCGACAGCCCAAAGACGTGACCGCTAGGCCAGGTCCGCAAAATCTCTGGAGTCAAGGGCAGGCTTCCCTCCGGTCCGGAAGCCTCCGTAAAGACATCATACGACGACGGCTCTTCCGCCATTAAATCTTCTAGCGAACGTCGACTCGCTCCATCCGTCTCCAAGCCATCCCTCCTAACCGATACATCGCCATCTTCGTTGGCTCGTCGGATCCACAGCAACCAAGTTATTAGCTTGACACTCCCCACGTCTAGAGGCGGTGGATTCCTGCGAGGAACTAACCTAAGTTAGCTGTCCTCGCAAGGGGTTTGCCAAAAGCCCCCTAGCCACTCGTTCTCCATCGAAGAATCTGTGGTTACTTTTGGGAAGAATATTTGCGGCTCTGTTCACGTCCGCATTCACCATTCTGCTATTGCTGGCGCGATATAGCCCACGTTTACCCTGTTTACCCTGTTTACCCTGTTTACCGCTAAATTTAACTTCTTGGTGTGTCCGGTTCCCTACAGGAATATCATCATCGTCAAGAAAACTCGCGGGCGATGTGTCCGATTCTTCCTGTTCAACATACTGAATGTCGTCACGCTCATCAAGGTTTTCTAACGGGTTTAGGAGTTGCCCATGTGGTCTCTCTACAAAGTTTTGATTGTGCTGGGTGCCAATGCTGATCTCACGTTTCCAGTCAGGATGGTAGCCCACGATGATAGTCCCCTTCTCGTGACTGAGGCAGTAATGCACGATGTACCGAGCGGATTTCGTCATGTAGTCATGGACTTGACGGGTGCGATTCCTCGTCAATTTTGCCATCTGCTCAGACCGAGGTAGTTTTTCTTTATCAACGATCGATTGCAATGTTGCCATGCGCACATTGCACTGATGGTTAATGGATTTGAGGTTCTTTCCGTCGATGATGAACGACGCCCCATCGGTACGGTTCACGCAAGTAGCAAGGTTGTCCAACCCCAGATCAATCGCAAGTGCCTTGTCTGGCGACAGAGTCGGTTGCGCTTCTTCTAGCGATTCGTACACAAATTGCACTGTGAAGAACCGTGCTTTCTCTACGGGCAATATACGAACTTCTTTGATCGTTTCCGCTTCCAATCGAGAAGGGAAAGGAATTCTGATCCGTTCCAAGTCAGGATGCAAGCGATGAAATTCACGGGACATTGGGACTTGAAAGTAGCCATCCTTGATGACAATGGCGTTGGTGGAAAAAATCAACGGAAAATAGCCGTCTTTCTCCGGATAGCGAGGCACTCGAACATCATGATAGCGATACTCGCCACTTTTTGCTTTCTTCAAAAGATCAAAGAAATACCGGAATGAACGCTCTAAGACGGTAAGGATTTGCTGACCTACACCTGCTTGAAGCCAGGCGTAGCTCTCGTTATCCTTTACCACTTGATAGTTCGATTCATAGCGCAAGTAACCATCTTCCGCAAAGAAATACTGTCGAATGGAGTACAGCCCAACATTGTAGAGACCCTTAGCATACCTGCACATTTCACCCAGGGCTTCGTATTCCCTCTTGTGAAGTCCTTCGATCTGGTTACTCTGTGGCAAATACACTTTGCTCCATCTCCCTTCTATATATGTAGCATGTATTAATTTCGTTATGGCGTAAATACCAAATCTTCGCCGAACGGCGAGCAGTTTATATCCTCAGACTTCCCCAGATGGAATTTTGACTGATAATTCCAACGCCCGTGGGGGTTGGAGTGAGAATTGCAGCCGAAAATCGGGATGGGCAGGATAGCGCGGATCCATGGCGTTCACTCGGGCCAACAGTTCCTCGATCACCCGGGCCCATCGGGGGCGAGGCGGACGGGCTAAAGCAATCTCAATCGT
>DAHXNH010000167.1 GCA_027365485.1 Clostridiales bacterium | reverse complement strand
TTCTATTCCGTTTCGCTCGTTAAAATTTTCATGCGAGGTGCTGGATGTTCGGCGAGTTCCTTTAAATGTTCCTGATTCGGCTCCGTTTGAATGACTCCATGCAATTTTTCGTAGGTTATTATGGACTGATTCAAAGCACCTGAGAGCTGCTTAGCCGCTACCGGGGAAAGGTAAATGATAAAGTCGGCGGTATCTTCCGTCAAATTGGGATCTGAGACCACCCAACCATGACGGCCTGCAATGGCCACATCGTGTGGGCTGATACGTACTCCTAGTTGATTTGCATAGTAGTTCTCGCTCATACTTCCATCCTCCAGTGCCGTCATTATGTATATGTTCCGCCCATGTTTTGGGCACCAAACACCTGTTCACTGGTCGTTGTTGACTACGAGCCAACCGTATCGCGCTGTGGGCGAAAAATTCCTTGCTACAGGTTGCATAGCCCTATAGGGCATACGGGGTCGTCTAGTTATGGATTTTCACGACGAATCTGCTCCCAGTCTAGACGCTTGGCATCCGCCACGTTGGCAAGAATTCCCGCCTACAGCTTAGTTCGCCAGACACCGCCAAAGATCCTGCTATGGGGTCAGATCGGCAACGGGAATGCCTTAGTCGGCCCAAATCGGTTTATCTCCTAACCATCTCGGCGAAGCTCTCTTGAGCGCCCTGTGGCGTTGAGGTGCGCCCATCCACCGCATCCCAACATTCGGCCGAAGGTGTTGCGTTGGAGTTCGATGGGACGCTAGCGCCACACATAGATGGCCTCTCGGTGTTTTTTTTATAAGCTGACCAAAATCCCCGACTTGCGGCACTCGGGCACTGTTCGGCACCGGGTCCCAATGGTACTTTTTTATGGGTGACTGCTCTTTGTGTTCCACAGTGAGTCAAGACTCATTACTCCTCGAGAAGCGATAACTTTTCAGCACATTCCTGATTGAGTTACTCTTGCCAAATGTTCCCTCTATTCTCGAAACATCCTGACCAGCAACGCGGTACCGCCGTTAATGGCTCGTGCTATCGCGTGGTCGTTGAAAAAGGCTCTTGCGCATCGACTGATGCCCAGCCTTTGTCCCGGGACAGACACCGTTAGATACCGTGGAGTTTTTCCGTTGGAAACGTGAGCTCTAATCCGGGTGGACACTGAAGCCGTTCTCGGGCTCTTACGCACTTTCTGTTATTAATAGTCGACGCAGCAACGATGTAGCAACCTTATAGTCCGGGTTTGCGATTACTTCCTCGAGAAAATTATGGAAACTCGTCAAACAGTCCAGAGATGATAGATATGTTGTGCGTATTTCCCGAGTTTCTAGCAGTAAATAACAGGTAATACCCATAATAGCCCTGTTTAATCATTTCCTAGTCAATTAGTAATAACACAAAGTGCGTAAGAGCCCGTTCTCGGCCATAATGGAGAAAAGTTTGCCAAGGACGATGCTAAACGATGGAATCAACCCGGCTCAGTGAGCGACTCCACGAGCACCTTGCCGCCGCCTCGACTCTGCCAGCGGAGGTGCAGCCCGCGTGGCTCCAAGGCACCCTGGAGGTCGTGGGCAAGTTCTTCTATGGTTTCTCGGTTCCCAGCACCTGGCGCCTGGTCGACATCCAACGCTTCGACCAGGAAAAAATGCTGGTGTGCCATTGGGGCTCTACCAGCGAGCAAGCCGCATGTGTGGCTTGCCACACGATCAGTCACCGCCGTAAGAAGACCTCCCTGGTGCGCCGTCTGCAAGACCTGCCCGCCTCCGGCCTCACCCTCTATCATGCCGTGAAAGCCAACCGGTATGTCTACGAGCATTCCGAGTGTTCAATCGACACCTTTACCGAGCAATTTGCCGAGATCGCGGATCCGGATGACCGCCTCACCCAGCGCTTGAAAGATTTTATCGACCAGCAAGGCCTGGACGCGAGTGCGAACGCCTTGGCCCGTTCTCCTCGACCGATCGGCGTTCGGGTCAGCCGCGAAACCATCTTGCGCCTCATCAAAGCGCGAGGGGCGGTGGCCGTCCAGCAAAATCTCGCGCGCCAAGATGTTCGCGTCTTATCCGTCGATGATATCCATTTGCGCAAAGGGCAGCCATCGACGGCCTGCTCGGTGTTTATCGACGCCGAGACGCATCGGCCGTTGGTGATGGTGCAAGGGGCGACCCAAGTGGTCGCCGAGAAAGTGATGCGTCAGTATCCCGGCGTGGAGATGGTCAGCCGCGATCGGGGCTTGGCTTACTTTTTGGCGCTAACTGGTTTTGTCATCACTTCCACTAACTCTCGTGCCATCAGATATCCCACTGATCAGAGCCAGACGTAAAGTCGAGATCAGCCCAAAGGGCTGGGATTCGCTGATTGACGTACCCAGAAAACCCACTGCCTACGCCAATCAGCGAATGCTGAGAATACCATTGGGCGAGTTCCCCGACCACCAGTGCAACCTCGGAATTAGGCTAGAACTGATGACTACAGGCTTAGCCAAACCATAGAAAAAAGGAGTTAGCCAAAACATTACTCCGCCCCGGCCAACGCTTAGGGGAAACCTCAGGTGGCCTATGGGTTTCATCTCGTGCAGAACCTGCACCAGACGGAGAAAGAGAGCCTCCAGCAGATCCTGGGGTCCGACGTGTTCGTGCGGACCGGGGCCAGCTGGATCCGAGTGGTCAACGAGGCCGCGGACTCGGTTGCCGAGTCGCCCTCGGCGGAGGTTGGCGCAGATCAGGGGAA
>DAHXNH010000153.1 GCA_027365485.1 Clostridiales bacterium | reverse complement strand
TTCTAGCGAGACCCGCGTGCGACGGGTCTCCCAATTGGGCGGGGGTCGGAACGTGGTGTAGAAGCCCGGAACATCGTCTGCCGCGTCGCCGCCGACTTGGGTCGTGTGGATGGTAAACCCAAACCGGTCGAGGAGCGCCTGCCGATCGGCATCCGCCATTCGAAACGTGATGTTCATCAGGTGGTTCGACATTTGCTCCCCGGACCATCTGGCAAGACGGGATCGGAGTTGCTGACACCCGTCGCGAATCGCAGGAATCCATGCCTCCTCAGGCTGGTGAAACGGTCCGCCTGGATCGTAGACCAGGCGTGTGAGCCTCTCCAGCCCTGGTTCTGCCTCCGGCTGAAGGGGGCGCCCCAATCCTCGCAGAACAGCGCGCAATAGCCGCCGCCGGTTTCCGAAACTCCGGCGACACCAAGGATCGGCATAATGTACTACGACGCAATCGTTCGGGGCAACCACCGATCCAACCGTCCATAACGCCCGGTCTGACAAGTGATGCGCCCAGTCGGGATCGTGGAGCAAGGGTTCTACGACGGATTCGATGGTAAGATTGTGCATCGCGAAATCCTTTCATCAGCGCGAGGAATTCAACGTCATCCCGCTTCCGGCACGACGGCCACCACGGGCTTAAACTCCACCGTGCATTGCCGTTCTTCACCCCAGAGGCTATTGTATTCTTCGGACAGCCGTTGGATTTGTTGCTCCATGACCTTGCGCTCAAAGGCCGCACTGTACCCGTCTTTGGCTCGCCGGACGGCTGCACGCAATTGGGCCGTCGTCATTTCTTCATCGGCCGCGCGGGCGATCCAATACGGGGGATCGTCGGTCATGGCCGCGATGCAGTGATGGGTAAAATGTAAGGTGGGCACCCGATCCTGCTCTTCCGGAAACGCCTGATACGCCGCCACCCAGGATCGAATGGTGTCCGCCGAGCGGTTTTGTTGGCTCGCTACGAGTCGGAAAATATCGCGACTGCGAAAGCGTTTGACCATCTCATACGCGACTTGGGCTTGAAACCACTGCCCTTCGCGTTCATGCTCGGCTCCTTGCACGAGCAACGCGAGCCAATCTTCGAGGGTCGAACTCATCTGTTCCGGAATGGTGAGCATGCACCAAAACCTCCTTTGAACTGAACACCCCTAAACACATTGCCTAACGTGAATCCTCTGGCGGGGCCTATCCTGTACTTAATGCGTGATGGTGACCGTGCGGGTCAACACAGTATTCGCTACCCCTTGCCCGGGCACTTGCAACGTCACCGTCGCCTTCCCGGCCCCAGAACTGGGAGCCGTATACGTGAAACTCACCGAAGGGGTTTGGGTCCCACCCACGACTTGGCTGGTATTGAGCGTGCCGCCCCCAGTCACCGAGGCGGTGACGAAACCGATGCGGATGCTCGGGCGTGGTGGTCCCGGAAGCAAGCACCCCTTGTAAGCATTACCCACCTCAGCCTCAGTGCATACCTATGCACTCGGCGAGGTATTGCCCCGCATTTTTTGGAAGGGCATGCATCCGTTGTGCATAATTTTGCGCTCGGGCCCGCCGATTATTCCGACGAGCTTGCGCTTCGTAGCGCGTGCAGATGGTCTTCCATCCGCAACACGACTTGTAACAGTTCGGGCAAGACGCGAAATCCGATCCACCACAGAATGCTCACCGCCCAAATCAACAACATTCCTAGAAAACTTCCGAAGCCGTGGTCCGCAATCAGACCGGCAATAAACAGCACCAAGCCGGTGATCACGCCCGCGACGAGACCGATCCAGGAAACAATGAGGGCAATGCGAATAAAGAGTTGAATGGCGGGGTACGGGTGCCCACCGCGGTTTAACCAAGATTCCACAGGATTCGCAGTCAGCGTAGGTTTTGTAGCCATGAAAAAGATCTCCTTTCGAATGGGGTTGGACTTAGAGTTGCGATGAGATCACAGATCTATGATTTGGGCAGCACTACTCAGACTGATGGAACCGAGGGCCCAAAGATAGGGAATCCAGGCAGCCATAGACACCTCCAGCGTTTATTATTTCAAATGGTCGGAAGCGGCGCACCCTTGTCATTCCGATGGGGGCGTTTCAGCGCTTGCGGCGGATTTCATCTCGATCTGCCTATGCGCCACCGGGTGCCCGGTCGGGATTTTCGAGGGATATTTCGCACCCACCGCGCTGGCTCGACACGCGTCCGCAGAGTCGATTCCCACCCGAGTTCCCTGTAGCGAAGAATCTGTGTTTACCAGAAACGGGTGCTTTCCCACCACGTATTGCACAAAGCCGAAAAAAGGGCCACCAGGTGTCGGGGAAAACCGGAGCTTGGAGGAAGATGACGAGACCGCGAAACAGCATGCCAGAGGTGAGTTGTTTGTTTTTTTCTCGCGTGACATACCATGTCGCAAAAGTGTAGGCCATGTAGGCCGATTGGCTCAATCATGCGGGTTTCAGGGCCGCTTTTGTAGGCCAATGTGTAGGCCGCTAAGACGATTTATGTAAGCCACTACTATGTAAAAAATAAATTTTATGATAGAAAGGGTACCTTGGGTTAAGGAGGAAAACCTAATACTAATCCGTCGAAGGAAAAGGTAGCGGAGAAGGTAGCGAGTACGATTTTTAGAAAGGGTATCTAATGAGCAAAGATCTGCCTTAAGCAAGGTGATGGACCGATCCCCTGGATTGTGCGCGGCATACGCGCACGGTGCTGCCTGGCATGCGAGACAAATTTCGCGGCGAAGGTCTCGAGATTTTGAATCACCGTACGCAAAACGGCGGCGTTACCATAAGGGTTCCCAGGCGGATGGATTGAGTGCCGTCACGGATTCAGAACGTTACTCGAGTTCGTATTCGTCTTCTGATCCATCTCTGTTTTTACGTTCCGGGTGGAGCGTTGTGTATTCGCGAACAATGACGTCTAATGAGGGGGATCGTTGGAGCTCTTGGAGAACCCAATAGGCCTCGTATTCCGTCGGGTCGTCTGTTTCCATGGCTCTCCGCTCGTCTAGATCGGGAAAAGCCCGATGAATCACAGCCGCATCGCGAGCCCGATAGAGCTGGTCGCGGGCGAGGGGATCTGCGTGACTCGGAGACCACTCTAGGTCGAATCCCGCTTCGCGGGACAATTGACGGGTAAACGTGCGCAAGGTGCGGCTGTTGCCCTCGCTAAACGGGTGAAGGTAATCGAGGTCGCCATACAATCCCGCCATCCGCACTGCGAATTGGTCGAGCGATAGGTTCGCAAAAGCGCGGGGTCCGCAGACGTTCTTTAATACCTGGTTCAGACCCAGTTCCACCACGCGTTGAGGCGCGTACGGCACATAATACAATTCTCCCGACTCTAATTCGCGGGCTTTCATCCAGGTGGAGGCGGCGGGTCGGAATTGCCCGGGGCGATAATGAGGAAGATCTTGAAAAATCCGACGGTGAATGTCACAAAGATGCGCCGTATCAAACCGACCCACCACCGGAGATTCTTCGAGTTCTTTAATACGAGCAAAGGTGATAATCCCTTCGTCTATGGGCACGTTAGGATTTGGATGACCGCTTAGCCAAAGCCAACAGGGCAACGGTGTGTTCTCGACTGGTCATCTCCCCGTTAATGTAGCGCCGATTCAAAGCCTCTGCTTCGGCAGAGAGTGTAAATCCTTCTAAGCGGACACTGTTGCGCGCGAATCGGATCGCCTCTGCGCGTTGCGTTCGTTCGTGGTCAGTAACGGTGCGCGTCACATGCATTATTTACCCTCCCTTATTCTTTTTATTATACCATGGCGAGGTGTGACGATCGTCGCTTTGGCTGGAGTGGTGGGGCTCAGCGGAGCAGTCCCGAAGAACGTGCCGACATCGCGGTTTCGCTGAGCCAACGGCAAATCCTCCCGCCGGAATGCACATAGCCTTTTGGGATTGGCTTACCTGACTCTCGCACGGGGCAAGCCCCGTGGGTTCCGTGGAAGAACCACTGTTTCTCCGCATCGTACATGTCGCTCAATAGGATATCGAGCACACTTTGGAGTACGGCACTGACAGTGCCCACACAACCTTTAGCAACCAAG
>DAHXNH010000140.1 GCA_027365485.1 Clostridiales bacterium | reverse complement strand
ACCTAAGACATCTTTCCACCACGTGTTGCACATAAGCTGTACAGCGAATCCTGGGAAAACAGGCCGAATTCATCGCGGTGCGGCGATGAACGATCCAACCTTAGATTGCACATAGCCGAAATAATCTCCGATGAGCCATGTGGGAAAGTCCAATTCCATTTGTGCAGGCCACGCCCGAGCATGGACTTGCTTAAAATCTTCAACCATCTGCGATGATCGGGAGGTTGGGCGAAAGGGGATCGATGCGCGAAAAAGGGATGGACTCTAGCGTGCCCTCGGAGAGCGAGAGGGGATTCGCAATGGGTTGCGTGTTGGGTTCGGATTCAGAGTCAGCAACGATATCGGTTGCCATGGGTTACCTTCTTTCGTAAGCAATAGTGCGATTGCTAATGATCTATTCGGATTCTGTGCCAAATCTTCTGCTTTCCTTCGCTACCATCCGACCAATTCAGCCGGCAGATCGGTCACTTTACCACTGGGCAGCGCCTCCATGGCACTGGCCAACAACCGACACCCGGCCGCAATCCATTCGCTCATCGGATCCGTTTCGACTATTTGCGGAAACCAGTGTCGATGACGAATGTTCTGTGATCCGTTATAACAAGCCCCAGAGCGCGAGTCTCTGGGGCCTTAACGGGCAGGTTAACGCCGTAAATGCCCGCCCTTTCCTGAATGAGACAATACAACGTAAGAAGCCACCGTTCACACGGTGGCTTCTCCTTTAGGTCCCACGATCGGCTCAAAGCATAATTTTTTATGGCCGCAATTGAGTCCATTGCAGAACTCAAAGGGCAGGATTTGTTGCTCACCTACTATATAACATTATACACGCCAATGCAACTGCATATCCCGCATTTTCTTGAGGCCTCGAATGGTATGCCATTCGAATCCAAAGGACACGTCCAGCCGACTATTCACCCGTTCTACGGCAGTGCGAGTTTGATATTCCTGCTTCCACCGGGAACTCGCCCGATCGATCGGCGTGAAAATCCGGCGATCGGTGTCTCACTGAATCCGAAGCTGATGCTTGACGGGGCACTCCTTGGCACCTTCACAGACGTTCCCCGAGACGTCCACCGGACACACCTTTTTTAGCGTCGACTGGTCTTGTTCGAAGCCCCCGTTGGCCATCGTCCGCTTGATCCCCGTGGCCGGGTCGTAACATTCAACGACTCCCTGGTAGTCGTACGTGACGTTGGCATAGCCCGGTAGTACATGGCGGATCTTCCCATCCTTCTCCATATTCCGGATATCGATGACGGGTTTTATCCGATAGTCGTCCCAAAGTTCGGTGACCCGGGGCCGACTGTCGTACCCCTTGTCGCCCGACAAAACCCAGGCGGCTTTCAGAGCCAAGGGATGGCGCTTCGCCATTTGCGCGAGCAAGACCGGCGCTTCGGTGATATCGGCCAACTCTCCACCTTTACGAAAAATTTGGATTTATTATCGAAGGGCGGAAACGGCACGCTTTTGATCAGCACGGATGCTATCATGACTCGTTAGTGATGGCCTTGTTGTTTGACCAATAACTGCGGACGGCACGATGTGCACGTTGCTCGCAAATTCGCCCCTTAGCCTTGCGGCATTATCGGAGGCGATAGCGCGGTAGCGTCTGCACGTGACCATGGTTCGTAGGACTCGTCATCGGCGGATTCCAACCAGCGGCAGGGTAGCATGCTGTCAATACGAACCGCATATTCCAACCTTGGCCGGTTCTGCTGAGAACGGAAGATTGAGCCAAGAAACGACGAAATCCAACCACATTTTGCACATAGCCGATATTTTCTCAATCGCAAAACAGCAAAGTGGGCAGCCTCCCCCTCCTGGACGGTTCCCCTCGTCAGCGGGGACGCCGCCCAGGACTTTAGCGAAAGCCAGGGGTCTCGATTGGCATGTATCCGTCGATCCCTCGCCCACCTCCTGGTGGGCGCTTGTGCTTCGTATCTTGACAGATTAAAGCCTCAGAATACCGAAAACGAGAGGGCCCCGAGAACGCACTCTCGCCCCACGTTCGGTCTCGTACCGAACGTCACGGAGAGAGAAGGGCCCGGTCGGAGCCGGACCGACCACCCTGGAGATTTTTTGCCTTTTTACCTGATTGTCTCGTGCTTCCCAGTCCTTCCTACAGACGCCCATGTTCCCGGGCGGCGAGTTGGACTCCAAATCCGACGGGGTGGGTTCGACTCCCACGGCGTCTCCCATGTTTTCTTCCCCCTTGCCCCATTTTAACCTTGGTGCTCAGGAGGGTATCCATGACAAAGTATCGTATTTGGCAACCGAAGAACGTCCGTACGCATGGGTTTCTGGATTGGGAGAGCTACCAGCGGCTGGTCAGCCCCACCGTGGATCCTCACGCCTATGACACCGTGTACGAAGGGACCCTCCCCACCGAGGATCCGACGACGGCATTAGAAACTTTGTTCGTCCAATTCAATCTCTACCATCCCAGCGACTTCCACGGGTATTCTCTCAGTATGGGAGACATCGTTTGGTTAGATGACACCGCCTATTACTGCGACACCGT
>DAHXNH010000137.1 GCA_027365485.1 Clostridiales bacterium | reverse complement strand
TCCCTATAAGGCGTTGGCTGGTTACTGTATCTGGTAATTCTGTCAATCTATCGCTGAAGAGCCCAGTGCGGGAAATCCGCACGCTGGGTTCCGTGGGGGTCGGGTTGCCCGAGGAGGGCAGCCCTTCTACCCGGACCTCGGAGTGCAATTCCCCTGGGCTACTCGCTGCAAAATCAGGTTCGTCGGCGCCATGCCTAGCATTTTAAATGTGGCCCGCCGAAGTATGCAAATCGAATGCGATGACCTTTTCGGCCGCCCGATAGGACGACGCATACGAAGCAGTCGTTTACTGAAGCACGGCAAAAATTCGTCCCGAAGCCTTGTCCGAGTTGAATCAGGCTTTGATCTACTGCTACCATCGCGACGGGGATTATCAGACGTTTCGAGGGATTCGCATCTTTGGGGTCGACGGCTGGTCCTAACCACTGCCAGATTCTCCTCAGCGACCGGAAATAGGGTGTCACCAAAGCCAAAGGTCCGTTTGCCGTGGCCAAAGCACGGTCGTTCCAGTGCTATAAAGGTCATGAGTGGGATCGTGATCATGGCACTGTGGACTTGGCCGAAGAAATTGCCTGTGGCAATCGCTTGTGGTCCATACCACGGTGGCTGTATTGTTGGCCGCTGCGGTCTACGTTGGAGTGCTATGCCTTTCAGATGAACAGACACAAGAACGAGCGAAAAATTTATGCATCGGGCGTTGTCGCTGAAGTATCCGATGCTGACCGTCGGCAGGAAGCACAAACCCCTCGAAAAGTGAGGTCCACGGCTTCGGGGAAGTGGCCACTGGACTCGACTAAGCGCAGGCGTTCGACCCCTTCGGCGGCCACATCGTACCAGCGCCGACAGGACTGGCAAAAAAAGTGGTGGTGCGGTTCTAGGCGAAGTCCGTACAGTAGAACCCCGTCGACCGTGGCCAATTCTTCCAAGATGCCGCGGCGTACCAATTCGTTGAGCGTTTTGTAGGTCGTGCCCCGGGCAAGTTCTGGCATCGTTTCAAGCAGTTGGTCACGGATCTCATCCGCACTCCAATGACGTCCGGGGTGGTCTAAAAGCAAAGCGAGCACGGCCCGGCGCTGAGGCGTCAGGCGCATTTGACGGCTTCGAATCAAGTCTTCTGCCGAGGCCACCCAGAATCTCCTCCCTTGGCTTGATAAAGTCAGGACTGAAATCAAATAAGAATCTTAGCGCACTCCGTTGGTGAGAACAACGGGGCAGGGCGCAGGCTCTTTAGGCTCCCCAGGGGATATTGGGATGATTGTTAAGAGCCTCCGGACATTGAACCAGAACTCAACCCGCTGGATTAGATTTCGCTCTCACTAATCTCTAAGCCGCGAGCCACGCCAAGACCATAGGCATGGTCGGCCTTATCGAAGAGGCGGATTTGGCGCAGTTGGATGGGTTTGGGAACAGTCGCCATAGCCGCTACGGTGTTGTCGACTAATCGCGCTTGGGCGTCTCGGTCTAGCAGACGAAACAAGTTTCCTGCTTGCACGTAATCGTCGGAAGGATGTCGTGGCTGATATCGATCCACTGCGCCCAAAAGCTGCTGAGATACTTCTTTTTCACCGGTTTCTCGGGCCCCGCCAAAGCTGTTTGGTTCGTAGACCGGATCGGCACCGCCATTTTCGTCAAATCGCATGGAGCCATCGCGGTGGTAGGTGTGGACGGGAGACTTTGCTTGATTGATGGGCAGCGCGGCATAATTCGTGCCGATACGGTAGCGGTGAGCGTCAGGATATGAGAACAGCCGCGCCTGCAAGACCTTGTCTGGAGAAAAACCCATGCCTGGAGGGATGTTGGAAGGCTCGAAGGCGGCTTGTTCGACTTCGGCAAAGTAGTTGCCGGGATTCCGATTCAATTCCATAATGCCCACTTCCAGAAGCGGATAATCTCGATGTGACCAGACCTTGGTGAGATCAAAGGGATCGATGGGATAACGGGCGGCTTCGGCCTCGGGCATCACCTGGATAGCCACCCGCCAACGCGGATAATCCCCGCGGTCAATGGCGTCATGGAGGTCGCGGGTGGCATAGTCGGGATCGTCTCCTGCCAAGCGTTTGGCTTGGTCGCGGTCGAGGGTCTTGATACCTTGCATGCTCTTGAAGTGCCATTTGACCCAAAACCGATGGCCAGAGGCGTTGATGAGACTGAAGGTGTGACTAGAAAAGCCGTGCATAAAGCGATAGCCATCAGGAATTCCTCGATCGGAAAATAAAATTGTGACCTGATGCAAGGATTCGGGGGAGAGGGACCAATAGTCCCACATCATCGTTGGCGACCGCAGTCCGGTATCGGGAGCCCGCTTTTGACTGTGAATGAAATCGCTAAACTTTAGACCGTCGCGAAGGAAGAACACTGGAGTATTGTTGCCTACCATGTCCCAATTGCCTTCTTCGGTATAAAATTTGACCGCAAAACCCCGAGGATCTCGCTCGCTATCGGCAGAGCCGCGCTCGCCAGCCACCGTGGAAAAACGCACGAAGACCGGAGTCTCTTTGCCAATTTGTGAAAAGAGCGCGGCGTGGGTGTAGGCGCGAATGTCCTGCGTGACACGAAACACGCCGTGAGCTCCGGCACCCTTGGCGTGGACGACTCGCTCCGGGACGCGTTCTCGATTGAACTGAGCCATTTTTTCGATGAGATGGATATCCTCTAAGATGACAGGTCCCGACTCGCCTGCGGTAAGCGAATTTTGGTTATTATTGACCGGAGATCCCGTCGCCGTAGTTAAGCGGGGTGGATTGGGGTCCATGATATTCCTCCTTGCGATGATGAGCTCACCTCCATTGGGATGACGGCTAGGCTGCGAGCACCCCATGGTCGGCCGACTACCCATATTAGGAATCGATCGGCCGTGATCTGCGCATCATGGGGTGGGTGATACCATCCTTGACTGCGGGAGTGACTCTACTCTTGGTGTGCTTCTAAAAACCAAAGATCCTTATCCAACTGGCGGGAAATCTCTGTAAACAGGTCGGAACTGTCAGCATCGAGATCGGCGGTTTTGGTGATAACTACCCGGATTTGGTTTGCCGCAACGGCTAGGCGGTCACTTAACAGACGGATGACCCGATGGTCTTGGCGATCTGTTATCGGCCATGGTTCTAACGGACTCTTTTCAGCCACTTCGCCCACCGGACTGCCCCCCGTTGAGCCCAAGGTGACAGCGCGTTCGGCAATAGAGTCCAATGCGTCTTGCACGTGACTGGCCACAGCATCGAACAACTCGTGGTAGGCGATGAAGTGCGGGCCGCGAACATTCCAGTGGGCAAGCTTGGTTTGTACATATAGATCGGTCAAGGTGATGGCGACATCGTTGAGCAGCGCAGACACCTGAGCGCGATGCGCTTCGGGCAAATCGATTCGAGTGGATTTAAGGGTCACTTTGAACACCTCCTGTGGCATAATAGCAGATAGGACAGAGTAGTACAACAGACAAGATGGCGATTGTTGTGGCTGCTGATCGAAGTAATGATTCGTTCGGAACTTTCGCGATCGGTCGGAAAGATGGTCAGTCAGCCAGAGCCTCGTATCAAATTTAAGGCGCTTTTGAGGGCCTGGTGGCGGTATCACCAAAGCTGGCCCTAAGCTACGCTCTGACCTTGGCAAGAGGCCCTCTAGATTTGAGCCTGGCACTGGCTCGGTGTTTTGTCTGATTCGGCTTAGCGATAGCCTGCACGACTCTTAGGGAGCCCCCTTGGCAAAGACGAGGACACGACCCATCATAATGGCTCGGCGTTGCGTTAATGATGGCGGCAAAGCCTGACGGTGAGGCTTCGCCCTTTGCTAAAATTCCTATGGTAGTGCCGTTTTGGCCATAAATCGGGTATACTGCGAACGTTGGCAGGCGAAGATAGGGTAAATTCTGGAAGTGTAGCCCAATCTAAATCGGTGAAGGGTTGAGACGATTTCCACCCGAAAAAAGTGGGCCTACGTTCAGAACTCGAATATTTTCGGGGAAATTTGGCTAGGAAAGAGGATTTTAGGCGTTGTTGGCGAATAGTGGGAACCTGTATCGAGGTTCACAGTTGCCTTCATAGAGGAGGGGTTTTTTTGAATAAGGCGGAATTGGTTACCGATGTGGCGGAACGAGCGGGAATGAGTAAGAAAGACGCAGAGCGTGCGGTCACAGCGGTGGTGGAGTCCATTGAGGATGCTTTGACTAAGGGCGACCGCGTCTCGTTGGTCGGCTTTGGCACTTTTGAAGTTCGTCAGCGTGCTGCCCGGGTTGGACGTAATCCCCGCACTGGTGCGGCTTTAGAGATTTCAGGCAGCAAAGTGCCGGCATTTAAGGCGGGCAAGGCGCTTAAGGAATCGGTCGCCAAGTAGTCGGTGGCCCACCGAGCGATGCCAGGCCTGTCAGGCCTGGCTTTTGCTGTCAGGTGAGTTCGGGGCCGCAGTGAGCCAAGACAATTCATAGGTTGGAAATGCTTATCGAAGCGTCTCTGGGGTGGAGCGGTTTTTAGATTCTGTGAATCTTTGTTGGATGGGGCTTTAATCTATCCTAGCGAAAGGCGGGCGCGGGACTCATGCGTGTGGATAAGTACCTGCAGGTCAGTAGACTCATCAAACGCCGTGCGGTAGCCAAAGAGGCAGCCGAGTCCGGAAAGGTCACGGTAAATGGTCGTGTCGTCAAACCCGGCCATGAAGTGGCTGTGGGGGATCGCCTAACCATTCAATGGGGTGCGCGTCAAATCGCTGTGGAGATCGTGGAGATTCGTGAACACGTCCCGGCGAAGGACGCTGAGTCGTTATACCGATTGGTCTAAGCGCTGGAGTTGCCGCATATCCTGCCAGGGAACAGGCGGAGGAGGCGGCGACCGGTGGACCGAGTGGAAGAGATCACCAGCAAAGACGATCATGCACTGACCTTAACTTCCCGGCGGCATCTAGCCATTAGTGGTGTGCAACAGGTCGATAGCTTTGACGATAGCCATATTGCGCTAGAGACTGACATGGGCCGATTGGTGCTGCGCGGACACAATCTGAAAATCCACCATCTTGACTTAGAACGGGGAGAGTTTGAGGCATTCGGAGAAATCGATGCCTTAACCTACACGCAACGCGCAAAGCCTAAAGGAAGCTTCGGATCGAGTTGGCAGAAGCTGTGGGGTTGACTCGATCATGGTAACCGTACTTCACTCCACAACGATTCTCATCATTTGGCTAATCACCGGGATTTTTTTTGGCCTGACGGCGTCTATCTATGGAGCGGCTCTTCGCGCCTATCGGATAGGGGCCTTTGTCCACGTGCTGGACGGCCTCTGGTTTGCTGCGGCTGCCGTAGTGACTGGGGGGGTTGTGATTGCAACCACCTGGGGCGTCTTTCGAGCCTGGACGTTGTTATTTCTAATCATTGGGTACCTGCTGTGGGCAATCTTGGCAGGACCTTTGGTGCACCGCCTGTTCTATTTCCTGTTTTTCCGCCAAGCTCGGCTGGTGAAAAGTGTCAGCGCCCTGGTCAAAACACCGTTTCGCCTTTTGAGCCACCATCTTCCCGGCATGGCTAAAACCGTCCGCCGCCGCCTTCCTTCGCATCTTCACCTCGGCACGATCCGAAGCCGCCGAAAACCCCCACGAAAGTAGTGTGGCCCCGCCCGAAATGCTCTATAATGTGGACACGCTGTCATTGTTTTGTAGTTGTCTTGTACACAGTTTGTACACAGATTGTGGATAACCGAGGAGCCCATGCAACTAGAGATTCGTGGTCTAGAAAAATTATCGTTTCGGGAACGTCAAGTGGTGGCTCTCAAAGAGACCGGGGTAAAAAACGATGCGGTAGCCAAGCGTCTTGGACTATCGCCAGCGACGGTGGCCACCTTGTATAATCGGGCCAAAACCAAGGGATATCAGGTGGTATTGGTGATCGAGGGCGATCCGCTGGGTGTCTATGATGGCGATGCGGAGGATGCGGAAGAGGAGGAGGACGAATGACCGGGGTTACGCGTAGACGACGATGGAACTGGAGAAAGCTTGCGTCGTACATGATTTTGGTGTACTTGGCCGTTTGGTTTAGTCATTCGGTGGTCGAGTACCTGACGCTTCGCCATGAAGAAGCGGCCGTGTCTAGCCAGATAAGTCAGGCTCGTTTACGGAATCAGAGTTTGTCGCACGATCTCTCTGATTTGAGAAATCCGGCCTACGTCAAGCAAATGTTGTTGGGAAAAGCCATTACGCCACGACCTAATTTGAACGGGATTAGTGCTGCTGAGCGTCCTTCGTAATCGCCAACCCATCTTGTCATGAGCGGATGCCTATAGTGCTCAATGATTTGCTGGCGCTCAAGGATTGACACTAGCATCTGATGAGCATATAATGACCACACGGAATAACCCATAGGAGGCTCCTTAAAACACGTATGTCATCCGATGTCATTGAAGTAGGCCAGGTAGTAGAAGGTACTGTCACTGGAATTACGCATTTCGGTGCCTTCATTGCTCTGCCAAACGGTAAGACCGGATTGGTTCATATCTCCGAGGTAGCGGATGCCTACGTTAAGGACATCAAGGATTATCTCCATGACAATGACGTAGTCAAGGTTCGGATATTGTCTATGGACGAAAACGGGAAAACTGGACTGTCCATACGGCAGGCAGTGGAGCCTAGACCTGATGCGCCTCCTCGCGAGGTTCGACCTCCTCGAGAACCGAGGGAGCCACGGGAACCGAGCAATCATCGCGGTCATGGTCGGGCAGGTAATCAGTTTGCTCGAGGCGTGCAGCCGACGTTTGAAGATAAATTGCAGCGGTTCATGCGCGATAGTGAAGATCGCTTGCAGGATTTGAAGCGTAGTACTGAGTCTAAGCGTGGAGGACGTGGAGCTGGTCGGTAAATTGTGCCGGGATGGCGGAATCGGCAGACGCAGAGGACTTAAAATCCTCCAATAGGGGACTATTGTGCGGGTTCAAATCCCGCTCCCGGCACCAAACCTTTGAAACCCGCGTGGCAGTAGGCCAAGCGGGTTTTGTTTTGCCCAAATATTTGACTCCATCCCCACGACCATCCCCACGAGCGCAGGATACGGCACGTGATGGTTCGCTATTCGGTGGACTGTGTGGACGGTTTAAGGGCGGCATTGGACAATGCCGCCAGCGTTTCGATCATGGTCAGCGTGGCCTGGCGCGCCTCGGTGGGGAGTAGCCGAATCAGGAAAACGACGGCCCAAAAAATTTGAGTGGCTTCATTATGATCAAAATGGTCTCGGGCATATTCGAGCGCCGCCATCGCTGTACCAAACGTGGCAACGCTTAACTTCGATTGGAGCGCATCGAACCGGGCTTGCCGATCGGCGGCCACCCGGTGCAGGCATTCGGTGACTACCGCCTCGATCCCTTCTGCCGCTCGAATGTTCTCTAACCCCGCCGGATCATCGGCCACCAACCAGGCCCACACCGGGGCAAACTCGGCGGGGTCCAGCGTTCGCAATCCCGGCAGACCCAACGTCGGTTCAAAGCGCGTGACAAACGATTCTATGGTTTCCTTCGCTGCCAGCTGGCAGATTTCTTCGCCCAACACCATGGCCGCCTCGACGCGTTCACTGGCTGTGGTTGAGACGCGCAAATCGGACCGCTGTGAGGCTTGCCAAGCGACCGCTTGGAGCCAATCCTGATTGCGCTCGCGATCCCACCACGGGCACCCATAGGCGTTTGGGGCCGACAAGGCCGCGAGGGTGGGAACGGTGGGCGCGATTTGCCCCGCTTCGAGCTTCGACAGGTTGCTCCCGTTCGAGGTCCCGGCGTTGGACACGATTTGATCCAACGACATACCCTTAAGGGCGCGGACGGCGCGAAAATAGCGCCCCAAAGACGGATAGCGTATGGGTCGTGACATGATCATCATCTCCTTAATGCAGTTCGGTTCAGTATACACAAAAACATCGGTACCGGGTAC
>DAHXNH010000136.1 GCA_027365485.1 Clostridiales bacterium | reverse complement strand
TATTTCGATGGCGGCCGGTAATAGCTTATTTCCTCCAGGGTAACGAGAAGGTCTCGATCGCTGTAGCTTTCCTTAGAGCCTGATGCATCCTACTTCAAAAAAATCGCTGATTTGGGAAAAGTTGACATGCGGAAGCTGGGTATTAACGCACCTCTCGAGGCCAGAGGGATCGTTGCTGTAATAGTCCCCATTTGGCCCCGTTTTTCTCGAATGGGGAACCGTGCGGATGTCGGAGCATGGCGGCGAAATGGCAATCACTAACATCCACCCGATCGCCGTATGGGATCGGGTGGATGTTGTGTCGCTGCTAATCGATGGACGGCGGTGTTCAGAGGCCATGGCGGTGTCCACGAAAAGACTATCGGGGGTCTAAATTAGCGGTCCGCAAGTCATTCTGTCAATGGATTGTGCCTTCGCGACCTATAAAAGGCTGGATATCTGCGACCCTCTTCCAATCCTCTTCCAATCCTCTTCCAATACCATTCAATACCCAACGCCTAGGTCCGAGCCTGGCCATCGCAGAAAGTGCGTAAGAGCCCAATCTGCGGTATCCTTTGGCGACCGGGTGACGAGGAAACTCCGACGCCATCCGAGACTATGGAGGGCACCCGGTGTTTGACCAAAACCCCGACGACCATTCGGAGCAAGACGTACCCCTATGATAAAGTGGTGGAGTCGGTGCGGGTGAAGCATCGCGTTTTGTGGTCTTTGGGAGCATTGACGGAGGCCGAAGTGCAAAAGATTCGAGCCTGCTTAGCCTCACGAACGGAGGCCCTTTTTTAACCCTGAGGTCCAAGTCTTCTAATATGTAGGTTAACAAATATTTGGACCTTGCTCTGGCTAAAGACTTCCGTTTTTCATCCGCTGTTGACGTCGGACGGACGTTGGCTCTCGATGCGGCCAATGCTATACCAAAGATGGAGAACATACATTCCCTGTGATGTCGGAGACTGTCGAGGGCACGCGTGCTCACAGGTCGGACGGGGAGGTGAGGAGAAAAGAGGGGATTCACGAATGCGAGTCAAACTCAGGAAAAAGCGCAAGAGGGCCCAGGGGTATTTAGCGGGTTAGGCAATCAACCAGAGAATCCCTTTGACACCAGTGCCGAGCAACGCGCTAATTAGTGGGGATGAGAGTGCCCCATGCTGCGTGATCCAGCAACCCTCGGCTGAGATTCGTCTTCTGGATTAAACACCACAGTCTGTTGGTGAGAGCTGTGGCGACGCAGCCAAAGGACATAAGCGATGCCCGTTATGAGCATCAACGTAGTTACCCCATCGATGCCGGATCCAATGTATTTTGGCCCAAATCGAAAGAAGAGGATCTCTAAGGTTCCTAGGCTGAAGGCGACCATGGTCGACCCGAACAGCAAGAGCAGGTGGTGATGTGGTTTTAGCGTGTGGCGTACTAAGTGATGTTGGCGCAGCAAGAAAATCAGCATGTTGACGCTGTCTAAAAAAAACTCCGCAACCAGGAAGAATCCGGCGGAACTGAGTACCAGTGCGAAGAGATTCGTCATTTGAGGCACGACGATCTGCCCGAGCACAATGCCCACCGACCCGGCCACGGGGAGCACAATCGCCCATTTGGGGACCTTATGTCGATTAAGATGCGAAAGCCAGCGGGGCAGAATCCGATCTCGAGCCATGGAAAACAACGCCCGAGACAAAATAAAGGTAGTCAACCACAAAGAACCGGCGGTGGAGGCGATGATGGCGATTCGCAGCCAGGGTAGAAACTGAGGAGCCGTTCTCGCGCTCCACGTGGTTAGCACATCTGAACTATGGCTTAAGACAGGCAAAGGGACCTCATGAAGTAAGATAGGCCAAATGATTAGGTAATATGCAACCACCGCCCCTGCTCCGATGATGCCTCCCCAGCCAGGGGTTAACCGGGGCTTTTGCGATTCTTCGGAGGCATATGAATCAATTTCCCATCCATCGATGATCGTGGCCGCGATGACCATGCAGACGACGACTCCAGACCAGTGAATAGGCTGCCAAGAAAAAAGCGGAGCTGCGGACAATGTACGGTTCCAGAGCGCATACCCAATTACGGCCATGGCGGCCACAAAGACCATTTCGACCAGTAAAAAGATTTGCGTGACCCGAGCCGTGACCTGGGCCCCCCACAGCAGTACGGAAACCGAAAACAACGCCCAAAACATTGCCGCGATTCCCTGCAGAGTGCCGCTGGGATGATGATTGCCGATAGCGGCTAAGGTAAATTGAGCCGCGGGGATAAGAATCGGAGGAATCGACCAGAAGTAGGCCATCAGGACGATCCAAGCTTGGAAATTGGAGTAGTCGAGGCCGACAATACGGCGTGACCAGTGATATGAGGCGCCAGCGTGAGGAAAGTGCTGATTGAGCGAAAGAAAGATCCAGGAGCAGACTAGAAAGGGCACTGCAATGAGCACGATGGCCAGCGGAACTCCCGATCCAGCCGCACGGACCATCGCGCCCCCTGCCGCGGCCACACTAAAGATGGGGGCCACGCTGGAAATGGATAAACTCGAGAGGTCGACCAACCGATAGGTCGGACGAAGTGGACCTGGATCGGGCTTGGATTGATGCATCACCATCGGTCCCTCTTCTCTGTGCAAAGTGTGCCAGTCGGTAGAAGAGGTTACGGAGGAGAAAGGAACCGACCCCGCGCCGGATCCGTAGGCTTCGCCGGTGGTGTTTGGAACCTTCTTCGATCGATGGCTCGATTTGAGGCCGATGGAGAACCCCTCATTCTCGCCCGCCGAGGCCGCCATCCTCCTACTTCCGCCCCATCGTCTCTCGCATTGGGGCTGCCGGTGGCCGGTCCATGGTGGACGGTGTTCCCCATATCTGAGCGCAAAGCGCTTCTCTTATCCCACCTTGTCCCCATTCACGCACTACTCATGATAGGGA
>DAHXNH010000134.1 GCA_027365485.1 Clostridiales bacterium | reverse complement strand
ATGCGGATGAAACCCATGGGAAAGTGTTCGCGGAAACCGCGGGCAAGGTGGGGTATCGATGGTGGCTGTGGGTGTTTAGCGGCCCCCAGTCTGCGGGGCATTGGCTCAGCCTTAGCCGCAGCGCCAAGGTCCCCATCGACTATTTGCCAGGCGACGGTCCAACCGATGGGATGTAACAAGTGGGTGGTACAAAGGGTTGAGCACCGATTTCTTGGGAGCCTATGGCGCCCTGCTGGGGGGCATTATTCATACTTGGTGTTCGGCGCACATTCGTCGGAAGTTCCTGGCGGCTGGGCGGGTGCCTGGCTTGACTGCCAGGAGCGAACTCTGGGTCCAGCGCATTGCGCGCCTCTATCGGCTACACGAGTTATGGAAATTGCAGAAGCCCGAATCCATGGGCTGGAGCATTGTGGATAGCCACCGGCGGCAGGAACTGGCCGATCCGAATTTGACGGAAGCTGCCCGGATGGTCTTGGCCACTGTGGAGCGCCAATGGGACGGGTTGACCCTGTTTCTCGAGTATCCCGAGATTCCATTAGATAATTATCCGAGATATAGGATAATACGAATAATATGGCCGAACGCGACCTGCGCATGCTCAAAGTCCGTCAGCACATTTCCGGATCGTTTCGGTCAGACAAAGGAACCGAGCGTTTCGCGCTGATTCGCGGCTATTTGCAAACTGCGGCCAAGCAGGAACAATCCTTGTGGACGGTGTTGGAGTCCGTCGTCCATGATGAGCCTTGGAAACCCAACACAGGCTAACTGTTCTTAAGTATGGTTCGGGTTGACCCGTCATAGCGCAGTCCCACCCAACAACGCCGATCAGGGATGGCCGACACCATCCCTAATCGGCGTTGCCCTTTGTCATGCTGGACGTACCGAAAATTTCGTGCCGCTTACAGGAGCCCAACCATTGCGATTGGTATAGCTAAATAGTTACTTCAACGGGCCAATCCAATCTTTTCACTCGATGAGGTCTTGCTGATGTGTCTCCATGTGTTGGCGCTAACAGGGTTTGTCATCACTTCCGCTAACTTTTGTGTCGTGAACATCCTCCCCACGGTCCAAGCCGGGGGCTTCCACTCCAAGCCATTTGCGGCTGACGCCGCAGGTCGCACTGACCCCATCCGTGGACTCCGCCAAGGACTTTGGTTCAAGCCAGGGGTTCGGCGTAAACGCGACGATCTTGACCGGTTTCTTCGGTAGTTCAGGCTTTTTTTGAGAGTTCCTCTAAATAGGCGCTAATCGTGTTCCGAATGACATCGCGGTCGAGCCGAAGAATCTCGCGCTCGACATCGTCGATAATCATCGGGCCATCCTCTGGCATCTCAACGCTCACATCCACAGGGTGAACTTCCGTGCTGCGTCCGTTGTTGTCCTGAATCGTGATTTGGATGCGCAGGTTCATCGCGACCCACCTCCCATTTGACCATAGCCATCGGGAAGCGCTATGTCTAGTCCTTGCAAACTTATTATCTACTCGAATCTACGTTTAAGGCGCGAAGACCGGATTCCGACATCTTACCCAACCGCTTTCAGCATCGCTGTAGTACGGTGAATTGCACAGGTTGGCTTTTTCTAAAGCCCAGTCAACTCCGCCGACAAGTCGGTGACTTTGCCACTGGGCAAACGCTCTAACGCACTCGCCAACAACCGACACCCGGCCGCAGTCCATTCGCTCATCGGAGCGGTCTCCATCATTTGGGGAAACCGGAGTCGGACGATTGGAATGGCCGTCCCGGTCCGAATCCGGACCAGGATTTGCCGATTGGGCCGATCCACATTCCATAAGAGATCCATACTCTCCTCCATAGCTATTGCTCGCCTCCCTTGTCGCCGACGGGGATAGGTTCACAGCAGTCATTCCTCCCGTCGGCTACGGCCAGAATAGCAGCCCCGGGAATTTCAGCCAAGCCCGTCGAAGGGCGTCTAGTTCCATCGCTACGGCGTTCCCGCCGGTCACCCCATCGTCAGGGCAGCCGACCCGAACTCCTCTCGAATCCGCCACCGGACCCGGCATTTCCCCTGCTCGTCCACCAGTCGCCATTCGACCCAAGGACTATCGCCGTCCTCGAACTCGGAATGCCAACGCTCAACCCGGGCAATGTGCACATCGTTAATCCCTTGTGCCAGCGTGAGGAGGGCTAGCGCGTTTCCGGTCCACACACCCTGACGCAGCATGGGCATCACTCCTTTACCCAGGCGATTCGACAGGGAGCGACGGCCTTCCTGCTATCCTTTGGGCAAGCAAGCGTTTGGTAGCTCTCGGCGTCAGACTACGGTCAGCATGAGCGCGAACGGGCACCGGATCACACCGCTTCGTCCATCGGAGATCCCTTCGGACAAGCCGATAGGGGAAGGAGGGAAGTCATTTGAGGCACCATAAAATTTGAGCGACGGGACTAAAATGATACCGTTTGGTGATACTATGACAACATGAACTCTCAACAGCAGCGAATCTTAGAAAGGATATTTGAGAACCCTGTGCGGTCGACCATTTCGTGGGTAGAGATTGAGGCGCTTTTGCGGGCATGCGGAGCCGAGATTTCTGAGGGTCAAGGATCTAGAATCCGTATTGCCTTGGGCGATGTGAAAGCGATTTTTCATCGGCCGCACCCACACAAGGAAACGGATAAAGGGGCTATCAAATCGATGCGGAGATTTCTGACGGAAGCGGGGGTAACACCAGATGATGCAGTATAAGGGCTATCTCGCACGGGTCGAGTTTGATGACGGCCCCGACGTATTCCATGGGGAAGTACTCAATACCCGTGATGTCATTACCTTTCAAGGGCAGTCTGTCCAAGAGCTTCGTCAGGCCTTTCAGGAATCCGTTGAGGATTACCTGGCGTTTTGCGTACGGCGCGGAGAGAAGCCAGACCCGCCATATTCCGGTAGATTTATGATACGGCTTAGTCCGGAGCAACATCGACTTGCAGTCCTCGCGGCCAAACAGGCTGAAAAGAGTTTAAATACCTGGGTGGCCGAACACATCATCCGGGATGCGCAACGAGAATTAGACGCAGTCCACACGAAAAACATCCCCGAAGCACGGAGGTGAGACATCCTGGAGCAAAGGTTCGGACCCTATCAGCTCACGCTCAAAGGGTTCGGTGCCCATTTCCAGCCGCCTCCCCGTCCTGTCGCCTGCATCGGGCAACCCCTCCGGTGCTTGCCAGCCTCCGGCACCTGGAAGGAAAGAGACAACAAGCCAATAGAAAGAAAATGTCAAGACAGAACAAAGGATCCTGGTGATGAACACAGCGAAGTCACTGAAGAGGGCTTGATCTCTTGAATGGAGCCGTTGATTTTCAGACCGATGGTGTGCTACCCTGAGCATAACGGAGGTCCAGGGTACCACCTCCAAGGCATATTCCTCGGACCTCCGGGACCAACGCCCGTTCAGGGCGGTTCCTAGATAAAGATTAAAATACTAGAAAGTCCGCTACCTGACGCGAATCAAGGGCGGTCTTTCCTGTTGAAGGCCACAATGGCTAAGACTAACATGGCGAATGCTACCGCAAATATTAACCCGTTCCATGGGACCACACTATTATCATCTCGAGCGCGGGTCGTGAATCTCGGTCCGTCAATCATGGATAACTGAGTGTCAGTTGCCTATTCCGGCTCCTCCTTCAAAGAAACGGACCAGCCCGCCAGGGGGAAGGCGGGCAGTCCTCACGAAACCCTGGTATTGCGGCACCTTCCCGCCGAATTGGGGCACGTTTACGGTCCTTGGTAGTGCATCGGCCCAAGTCGAGACGAATCCTACGTCATGCAAGACCACATGGCCCAAGAAAATCACGAGGGCAAACCCGACCACCCTCCAGAGCCACTTGCCCGCGTAATCATATCATGCGTCAGAGCTGATGGCGTGCCCTTTACCCCACTGGTCTGTCCTGTGGCCGACCATCCTCTCGTTAAAAACGGAGGCTACACTCGCGAAGCGGACGATGCTGAAGGAGAACACTCGCTGAGGATTCAGCGCTTTCGGTGTCAGACCTGTGGCGTCAATTATAGTGCCTTACCCTATGATTGTCGGCCGTTTACGGCCGTCACGTGGTCGATCACGCTCAATCTGGGCTGGCTTTGGCGTGCCGAACAGGGTTGGACCTGGAAGGACTGTCTCGCGTGGTTGGAGCAGCGAGGCATGATTCGGCATCGTCGGACCCTCGAACGATGGGCGGCCCGTTGGCGGGCCGGATTACCCCAGGTGGTCCAACGGGCTGTGCAATGGATTGGTACCGTGTGTGGCACTCGGACCCTGACGGTCTGGCCGACGGAACAGCAGATCGTGGTCGAGCATTGGCGCGATCTCTGGCGGCAGGTGGTCGCCCTGCCCGATCCAGAGCAAGAACATACGAGTGCCGGATGGATCGGCGATAGCGTCTTGTGGAACTGGATCCCTGTCACATTCTTTGCCGGGCTGTCCGATCCAGCCGGATCGGCTAGGGTGTTGGATGGAGGTGAATCTCATTCCATCAACCATGATGCTGTCCCCTGAGCTCATTGCTCAGTTTAGGTACACCGCGATCGCCCCGTTGGTGACCCGATCGCTCCAATATGGAGAACAACGGGCTTTGGTGGCCCAACAGGCCACCCAGGTTTGGGAATGGCCGGACGGCCAAACTCGGACCATTCACGCTCGGACGTTGCTTCGCTGGGTCGCGGCCTACCGAACCGAGGGTCTCGCTGCTTTGCAACCCCAGGGCGATACGAATCGCCCCTTACGGCAAACCGACCCCGCCGTGCTTGAGCGGGCCGTCGCCCTGCGACCCGAAGATCCCCATCGCAGTGCCCGGATGATTATTCAGATGCTCGAATGGGCTCACGAGAGTGAGCCCGGTAGCTTGGCCTATAGCACCTTATACTGCGCGCGGGTCATAGTTTGCGTTTTAGGAGAACGCCATAGTGTTGGGAAACCATTATGCAGCAAGGTGTTTAGACGCCCACAGCTTTGGCATCAAACCGTCAAATTTGACCCGCGCGCAGTATAACCTATCATTTTCGTAAGGCCCAGGCGGCGGCCTATCTCGCGACGCCGCCAGCCGACACCTTTTGCCGCCGTCAAGCGCCGTACCTGAATGCGGAGTGGCAGGGCGATTATGGAACAAACAGAATTATGGAAAGAATCGGGCTGGGATTGGTGCCAGAATTCCCCAGGCCGCTCCGGATCTTTCCATAACGTCGTCGCTAGCTACCGTGGCCCAATGGACAATTGGTCCAACCGCTGTAAGAGCCCCGCGTCCTCGGTCCAAGAATCTCGTGGCGTTTCGATGCTGGGAAGCGAGGCCGATTCCAGTGCGCGGCGCCGAAGCTCTACGTCGACCTGGGTATAGATTTGCGTCGTTGATACGTCGACATGACCCAATAAATCACGGATGTAGATTAAGTTCATCCCCGCCTGCAAAAGATGTACGGCTTTGGAATGTCGCAGCACATGGGGCGTGACTGTTTTGGCTAACTCCTTTTGTCTATGGTTTGGCTAAGTCAGTGGTCATCAGTTCTGGCCTAATTCCGATGGGGCACTGGTGGTCGAGGAACTCCCCCCGATGGTATTCCCAGCATTCGCTGATTGGCGTAGGCAGTGGGT
>DAHXNH010000124.1 GCA_027365485.1 Clostridiales bacterium | reverse complement strand
GGCCCCGCCGCCCGGCCAATACTCGGTGTTCCGATCGTCTTCGACCGTGATTTCCCATTCCATCATCTGCCACCCTAAAGTGCCGGGCCATTCGTGTATCGCGGGAAACGGTGGATCTAGCGTATACTCAATCCGAATCGCGAATTGATCACAGGTCACTTCATGGATGGTCAAGACGGCCCACTCCAATGAAATGGGATGAGTTTCGGGCGCGGTTGTGGTCAATTTAAGCCCCAGCGACCACGGATACGAAACCGGCCTTTGGGGAAGCACGGCAAAAAATTCGTCCCGAAGCGTTTTTCGCATGGAATCCGCCGTTGGTGAATCGCTATCATGACGACGACGAGAAATCTCGCGCGTTTCGAAGCTTTTGCAGGCTCGCGATCGACGGTCCGTCTAAACCACTGCCCGATTCGGGTGAGTTTCGGGTTAAATATGGGGGTGCTACCGGTCAGGGCACCGTTGCCATGGCCAAAGTTCCCGCGTTCCCACTCGACGATGTCTTGAACGGCATCGTAGTCGAGGCCGTGATCGCTCCCTTTCGTACTGGGGAGCGTGAGTGGGCTCGCCAACATGGGGAGGCCTTTCTGAGACTGGAGGCGCGCCCGATCACGTCCAGCATTTTGGTTGATCGCGGCTACCCTGGGACTTCGCCGAGGACTTTCCCGCTCCAAGGGCGTGCCCTCGGACTAGCGCCAAGGGCGTGCCGTCGCTGCCGCTGCGTTTCAATTCGATGGCCCATCCGATCCGCCCAGTGATGCGCCTGCCTTCGAACTTTTAGTCCTTGATATCCCCGATGTGTTCCGCACTGTCTAACCCTTGGGCACCTCACGCTTTTTGGTGCCAAGGCGGGCCACGTGGGCAAACTAGGGGGTCGACGCGACCGCGGCATCTGCGGTCTGGCTCCGAGTAATCCGGCTTCGCTTACCCACTGGTCCGACCGAAACCCTAGTCAACACGTGAACGAAAGGAGCCATGCCTGACGAAGCCTTTGGGCAATGGTAAGGCATAGAGCGGGAGATCGAAGTCCATGATGGCCAGAAGAAGTATCCCGAAGAAATCGAAAATTTCTCCGGTACGACCCGGCGAGTGGTCGAACCCGATGACGACGCGATCCTCGCATTCTCGAATTTCAGCGCCACGATCAGGCAACCAGTCCAACGGCCATAGGCCAAGGACCGCGATCCGTGGCATCGAAAGTATGACCGGCATCGGACCAACGATCGGGGTGGATAGGCACCTTTTAATGTCGGTGGATATCATCACTCTCGGCCAAAACGACGAAGGACATTCTGCGTGAACCACGGCGATTTCAGAACCTGATGGTCCACCCGGTGCGTGATATTGTGCCAATGATCCCGGGGATTATCACGCCCCGAAACAAAAAACGCAGCCGAACGAATAAATTCGTCATCGCTTGACGCCGCTCTCTATTGCGGCGTAGGCGAGCAGGCTTGAACCCCAATCCGAGTGCTTAGACCGCAATTTTCGAAAAAATGCATAAAGAGTGAAGAGTAGCTTCATTCGGGGCAAACAAGGCGCCCTATTCGTAATTATTGTGCCACGTCGCTAGCTAATCTTACTCATTAAAGAACATTAACTCACATGAGAAGTCCCATAAGGGTTGTTCCGGTCAAATAAATACAATGATGGCTGGAGCAAAAGTTTCTAAATATCTCTAACCTGACAACGTTGCAGGTCCCCGGCGGTTTGACCATCGACGCCAAAAATGCACGCGACCTTGGGGGATGGCCGAGGGGAGGGTATGGCGGTCGCAACGCCCGGTTCTGGGTCGATGGAGGCCTATAGTCGCCGTTAGCTCGGTAGGGCGTTGGCTTTAAGCCATTGACGAAGAACCTGAATCACAGCCTTGGGGTCCGGTGGGCAGCCGGGTATCACCAAGTCGGGGTCGTCAAGGCCTCCGTGACTGGCATAGGCGTGTTGAAACACCCCGCATCCGGCCGCGCAATCTCCGAATGCGATGCGGAGTTTGGGCGCCGCCACTGCGTCCCACACGCGCTCCACTGCGGTAGCCATGGTATCGGTAACCGGCCCGGTTGCCAGCAGGGCGTCGGCATGGCGCGGGGAGGCCACGATATCGAGTCCGAATTGTTGCATGTCGTAATCGGGTCCGGTCAGCGCAGCTAATTCTTGTTCGCAACCGTTGCAACTGCCCCCATCGACATGACGAATTTGCAGCGAGCGTTGAGTCTTGGTCATCGAGATCGTCCTTTCTGTCATCGATCATTACAACTGTAACACAGCTCGAAACTTTTATTGATCAAGGGAAAGTCCGCGACGGTATTGCCAGCGACCGTCTTGGCTAAGAGCGGCCAATTGCGATAGGTGCCGGCACGCACATGATATCGAGTGACGTGGCCTGCATTGAGCACGACGTCGTGGACATTGAGGCCATGGGGAGATTCGGTAAAGGTGATGACCCGACCGCTAGCTCCTTGAGTGAGATCGTTCCCGGCGAGTAAGTTCCCTTTCTGACGAAGGAGCGTACAGGCTTGCTCTACCAGACGAAAAGACTCATCAAGTTCGTTAAGACGCACACTAAATCGGGCTTTGACGTCGCCAGCTAGCGAAATGGAGGGCTGTAGATCAAAGCTGCGATACCAAGGCAGAACCGTCCGGGCGTCGAAGGCTTTTCCCGCCGCGCGGGCAGCCACACCTTGGGCTCCGAAGTGAACAGCATCTATCGGTTGGACGATGCCTACGCCCTCCATCCGGTCTTGAAATCCGTGATGGCCTTCGACCAAGGCGCGCCAAGCCTTCCATTTGGGAGCCATCGCGTCCAACAGCGCGATCATATCCTCCGCGGAACCCGGGTGGGCCCACCCAGGTTTTACGGTATCGAAGAGGAATCGATGGCCGTAGATCAGCAGGAGTCCACGCTGCCAGTATTCTTTGATCGCCAGAGCGCGTTGGTGAGCGACCTGAAAACCCACCCCTGCGGGAATCTGGGCCAAATCGTTGAGATGGCTTAAGATTCTTTCGCTTTCTAATAGGACGATACGCCGCCATTCAAGGGTTTGTGAGGCTTCGAAATCGGACAAGGATTCTACCGCCAGCGCCCAGTTGGTTTGGTGAGAGACCGTGTCAGCGGCGCAGAGGCGACTGATTAGAGGAGCCACTTCAGAGACAGTCAGCCCCTCTAGCTGCGCTTCGACGCCGCGATGATTTTGAAACAGGTGTGCGTCTAAGTGAAGCACGTTTTCTCCGATCAGGCTGAAGATAAAGTGTCCGGATTCGATGATGCCGGCATGGCTAGGACCTACCTTCATGATGGTGACGCCTTCGCCTTGCACGGTGACGGCAGGATTGTCCGGTTCCAGCGCACGCCACGGAGGCGGATCGACTGACGCGTTTTTCAGTGGAAAAAAGCGTTCCGGCCACCTAGGGGTACGCACCAATGGCCGCAAGTCGGGATGGCCCTCCGGCAGATAACCGAAGAGGTCATGGATCTCACGCTCATCCCAGGCGACTTCCAGAAGTGTCGGAGTCAGCGAAGGGAAATGCTGGTCGATGACCGGCACATTGAGGGATTGTTGACTCCCATCGGCGGGGTTAAGCCAAGTGGCGGTGATGGTATCATCGGCCGTCGCCGTCAGGCAAAGCAACTCGTAGTGACTCTCTTTTAACGCCTGATTCGCTTGGGACCATGGAGTGTTATTCATCAACTATAGCGCCTCCTGCGCATCCGCCTGAGGATTTTTTGAGGAAGCGTCGATGTCGTCCCATAAGTTGCGGATGAGGTGGTAGGTCAGGGCACCGAAGGCTAACGTTAGGGAAAGCGACACCAAGACAATGACCACGTAGCTGTGATGGTGCCACAACTGTAAGAAAATTAGCCACTCGCTGTAGGCTAGACCCAGAGGAGGCAATCCGGCCAAGGCTAATATGCCCAGTGCCCAGAGGACGCCGGCGGTCGGCCGACGGCTCATTAGACCCGTGATTTTGGCCAAACTTTTGGTGTGGTAAAGCACGCTGAGATGCCCGCTCCCATAAAACAGGCTGGATTTTATCACCGCGTGCAGCGCGAATTGCAATAGGGCTATGCTTAAGGCCGCCTTGGTGCCAATACCTAAAGCCACCGCAATCAGGCCGACTTGCTCAATCGAGGAATAGGCCAAAAGACGTTTGATATCGGTTTGCACCAAAAGCGCGAGCGATCCGACAACGACCGACACCGTGCCGAAGATGGTCAGCAGGTGATCTCCCGACAACAAAATGGCGGCCGGCGAGGGGACGGCGTCAATGAAACGGACGATGGTGAATAAAGAGAGCCCTAATAGGACTCCCGAGAGCAGGCCGCTGACCGGCGACGGAGCTTCGGAGTGGGCATCCGGAAGCCACGTGTGAAAGGGGACTAATCCTGCTTTGGTGCCAAATCCACTGACAATGAAGATGGTCGCCAGTTCCCGAATGATGGGTGCGATGTGAGCGGACTGAGCGTGGAGATTGGCAAAGTTCAGAGTCGCCCATCCCAGCCCTTGCGATTTAAGACTGGCATAGATAAAGATAATCCCAATGAGCCCTAAAATGAGGCCGACAGACGCGATGAGAATATATTTCCAAGCCGCTTCGAGCGCGTGACGGTCGCCAATTTCGATGATGAGCGCTCCTGAGGCCAAGGTCGAAAATTCCACCGAGAGCCAGGCGAGCGCCAAATTTTGGGCCAATGAGATGCCAAGAAGCGCCGCCCAAAAAAGCGCCCACCACAGATAGTAGCGATGAGGAACAATCGCAGGATGCTCTTTTAGCCAAAATACACTGTCCCAGGCACTGGTGGTGGCAATGAGATTGGTGACCGCCAAAAAGATGGCTCGCCACTGCTGGTGGACTAGACCATGATAGGACAACACCAGGGAAGTCATCATCACCAGGCTGACCAAGATCGCGATGGCATAGGACCAACGTTCAGTCAGACGACGCCGGACGGTGGCGGCGAGCAGGACGACGACCAAAGGGCCTAGAAGCGTGAAAAAATCTGGCATGGTGTTTACCCCCTTAAACGCTGCAAGGCGACCACATCGGTGGTTTGATATTCGTGATGGAAGAGATGGCTCATCCAGACCATTAAGGTGATGGCAATGCCTAAATCTACCAGCATCCCTAATTCCACAAAGGTGGGCAATGCGCCGGCCAGCGACACCGCCAGGACCACCAAGCCATTTTCAATGGCGACCAGGGAGGCAATTTGGGCAAGGAGATGGCGGCGGGCGACAATCATCACCAGTCCCACGTGAATAGTAGACAAGGCGTAAAAAAACAGCAGAACGTGTTCGATGATGCCGGTCGGGGCAAGGAGGTGAATGACATGGCCGACTGCCAAGATGACGAGTACCGCGATCGCGTACGCCCAAAGAGGCAGGGGATAGTCCTGACGAAACTCGGCCGGCAGGGTTCGCATCAGGCGATGAATCAAACCAGGAATCAAGCCTGTTTTGATGGCCAATGTGGCCAAGCCCACTAAGAAGGTCAGCCAGGTCAAGGGGGAACTCGTCCATACCATTAAGCTTAAGATCAATCCTTCGGCGGCCAGAAACCATACCGTATAACGCATAGTCCGCGACCACAAGAGCCCAATGGCAGCGACAAAGATTAAGAAACCGAGATCGTTCACAGCGTCAATCCTCCTGCCAGCAGATAAAAGGCGAGCACGCCCACGCCTGCCGCGGCCGCGAGATAGGCGGGAAGTTGAAAATACCGCAGTTTGGTAAACCGGCTTTCGATCCATCCCAACCCTATGGCGCTGACGCCTACTTCGAGGACGCGCACCGCTAAGTTGGCCCAAAGCGAAGGCAAGTCGGGTCCGAAAATTACCCAGCCCAGCGTAATCATGGCGGTCAGTTTCAGCGTCATCGCGAATTGCGAAATCGCGAGAAAGCGTCCGTTGTATTCGAGAAGCGTGGCTTCGTGAATCATGGTCAGCTCTAAGTGCGTGTCAGGGTTGTCGACGGGAAGACGGCCCAATTCGGCCAAGAGCACCACGGCCAGACTGGCGCTGGCTAAGAGCCAGGGCAAAAGATTACTGGGGTTGTGATGCAGTACCGTGGCCAGCGGCACGATGGCGGTGTGTCCGCTAATTCGCCATAAGACAGCTACGGCCGCCAACAGCGCGGGTTCAATCCCGGTGCCCAAGGTGGTGACACGACTTGCACCGAGCCCGCCAAAGGTGCCTGCCGAGTCGAGTCCGGCAAGTCCCGTCCAAAATCGTTCCAAAGCTAACAAGAAAAATAGGGTGAGGAGGTTGTGCGGCCAGGGATTGGGGACACGACCAGCGACGGGGACAGTGATTAAGACCACCATCAAAGCGGCCAGACTGATGCTGGGCGCCAATCGAAAGACGAAGGAGCTGAACTCCGGAACCGTCGTTTCTTTCTTCCAGTTTTTAGCGATGACCCAGTACATTTGCACGATCGAAGGCCCATGGCGCCCTTGCATGCGTGCCTTTACCGTCTGCGAAATTCCCCACATGAGCGGGGACAGTGTCAACATTAGGAAGATTCCCACGCATTGAACGAACCAGACCACGGCTACCACCTTCCTTAAAGTTTAATGCAAAATGGCCAGCATCAGCCCGACGGTACCCAGTAAGTAGGCCAAGTAGAGCCGGACTGGGCCTGCTTGAATGCGCGAGCTGAGATGCGCTAAGTGCCAAATCAAGGCATACAGTGGTTGGTAGAGATAGCGGTCCCACACCGGGCGAGTGCCTCCGCGGTAGATGAATTGTTCCGGAAAGTCCGGCGTGAGACCGCCTACGCCGACCAACTGCCGATGGGGTCGATAAATCAAGGCAAAGGTGGTGCGAATGGACTTGCTAAACGATGCCGAAGTGTACTGCATAGAGGCATCGGGAATGCGCCCGGTAGACCAGCGGGGCACCGTGCGGACACTAAGCGCGCGGCTGAACCCGATGAGGCCGGCGCTGACAGCCAAAAGCATCGCGGCGACCACCAGCGTTTTCACCGGAAGCAAGAGGCTGGTTGCGGCAACTGGGTAGCGGGGGTCGACGTTGGCTAAAAGATGCAAGAGCGGCTGAGGCACCACCCCTAAGATTAGCGTAGAGCCTGCCAGGCCCAAGATCGGCCAGACCATGCTGGCCGGGATTCGATGTTGGGCGACCTCACGCCGGGGTTCCCCGAGAAAAATGACGCCAGATGCTTTGACGAAGCAGAGGCCAGCCAAGGCGCCGGTGAGGCCGAGTACCATGGCCAATCCCAAGCCATAAAGAGCCATCGGACCGGTCCAATGGCTCGCCAGTCCTAAGAGACCACGGAAGGTGAGCCATTCACTGACAAAACCGTTGAACGGAGGAAGTCCGCTGATGGCCAAGGATCCGGCGATGAAGCCGATGGCAATCCCGGGAATGTTTCGGATCAGACCGCCTAAGTGATCGGCATCGAGGGTGCCTGTATGTTGCTCGACGGCTCCCGCAGCTAAAAACAGTTGACTCTTGAAAATCGCATGATTCAGGGTGTGAAACAAAGAAGCGATGAGGCCCAAAGCGACCAATCCCGGGAGATGCCAATCGATACCGACGCCCATAACTCCCATGCCGAGTAAGATAATGCCGATGTTTTCAATGCTGTGATAAGCCAGGAGCCGTTTGAGGTCGTGCTCCATGAGCGCGTACAAGACCCCCAGCAGACTAGAAAGCGCCCCCGCGGCCAAAATCAAGAGTGGCCAAATTCTAGCGGTTTGACCCAAGTCGAAAAGCAAAAACTGCATCATGCCAAAGATGCCAAGTTTAATCATCGCGCCCGACATAAGGCTGGAAACGGGGGCGGGGGCGACCGGATGGGCGCGGGGCAACCAAACGTGAAATGGAATGACGCCACTCTTCATTCCAAAGCCGAGCGCCAGCAGTCCAAAAACGAGACTTTTTAGAGGCAAGGAAAGGGTTGAAGCGTAAAGCGCCCAGATCGAAAAATTCAAGGAGTGCAACGCGGTGCCCATGACCATGAATCCAGACAAGATTAGCATGGCACTTACTTGCGACATGACTAAGTAAATGTAGCCGGATTTCAACACCTGAGGGCGTTGATGATACCGGGTCACTAAAAAGAAGGAGGTTATCGTCATGGCCTCCCAAGCGCTCATAAAGACCCAGACATTGTCCGCTAAAATCACCGTCATCATACTTAGCAAGAAAAACGGCATGAAGAGACTGGTTGCCTGACCTTGGTCGTGATAGCCCCAGCGATACCACGAGGACATGGTGGCCACCAGACCTAAGACCAGGAGAAACCAGGCGCGGAGGGGAGATATTCCCACAGTGCCCGCGATCGTCATCGGGCCTGCACCGTGCCACAAGCCGTCGAGCGCATACGCAATCATGCCGATGCTCAGCAGCAGGGTAAAGACAAGCGACCAAGAGTACTTTCGAAAGCCTAAGATGGCAATAACGCCAAGAGCCAATAGCGTGGCAAAAATCATGGTGGTCCTTCTTTGTGATGTGACGTCATGGCGTAGACAAGGACTTAGGTCTCGTCGTCTAAGACCGAATTCATTTGTGCAAGCTGATGTTCAAAGATCTGCCGGGCGGTCGCCAATAGATCAAAAATCGAGGGATCGCGAACGGTGTAAAAGACGTTGGTGCCATGCTTGCGCGCATCGACTAATTGACGCACGCGCATTAACGAGAGTTGCTGGCTGACCGAAGACGACTCGATTTCCAGCACCGCTTGCAATTCGGAAACCGTTTTTTCGCCGCTTTCCAGTAACTCTAGGATTCGCAGGCGAACAGGGTGTCCTAAGGCCTTAAAGAGTTCCGCCTTAAAGTCTTGTAAGGCTGCCACTAGCGTTCCCTCCAAGCAGTCTTAATACTGTATGTACAAATATTACAATATATATAGGTACAGAGTCAATAACCTTTGGCGATTTGCTTGGATGGATCCGATCTAGGCGTTTTCCGAACAGGCAGCATAGGAATTTAGGAATTGAAGAAACAATGCGTTTCACGGAGATATTATGCGCTTTGGCGCAAGCGCTAAAGCCCTCAGGTTATAATATTTAAGGGGGAATGGCGATGAATGTGTTTTTGACCGGGGGTACGGGGTTTATTGGGTCCTATGTCTTGCAGGAATTGGTTCGAAACGGGCACCGGGTGACGGTATTGGCCAGGAATCCGAATAAAGTTCCCGCATGGTTAAATCATCCCGACATTGAAATGGTGCGGGGTCAATTAAGTGACCGTGAGGCCATTAAATCCGCACTCGCGGGAAAAGACGCGGCCATCCATGTTGCCTTGGGGTGGGGGAACACCGCCGTCGATATGCTTCAAGCAGATACCTTGCCGTCCTTATATCTATTCGAAACAGGGGCGGAATTAGGTGTCACGCACCTCATTTACACATCTTCCACGGCTGCCTACGGAGAGTATCGGCCGGTATTTTCGGAGACGATTCAACCGCGGCCGGATACGTTTTATGGGGCGACTAAATCCGCCACCGAAAATTATCTCATGGCTATCTCACACCAATACCACGTTCGTGCCAATACGATTCGTCCGGGATATACGTTCGGCAATCCGGTGGTCGATGGCGCATTTATTTATTCTGACCAAAGATTTCGGAAAATTATCCAAGCGGCTAAGGCAAATCTCCCCATTTCCTTGGTGAAGAACGATGGTACCCAGTTTATATGGGCAGGCGACCTGGCTAAGGTCTATCTCTCGGTGTTGACTTCCAACCATGATCGTCAGACTTTTAATGCTCTGGGATCCGAATTCACCACGTGGGAAGAAATTGCGCGCATGGCTATTGATCGAATCGGATCAAAAAGTTAGGTCATACTCGAAGATCAAGGGCGGGCCAGCGGCGGCGGGCAGTATGATGTCTCCTTGATTGCCGAGGAATTTGGGTTTCGCGTTCCTGCCTACGAGTTATTGAAGGACCACGTGGCCTATCTGGTTGACCACGAGGTTTGATGACATCGAGGATCTTTATGCTTTGGGCCGCTGACCGTGCTTAAGGCAGGTCAGCGGCCGTTTCACGGAGCCTGTGGTTGGGACTAAGGCAGGTGGCCGAGACGATGGAACTCTCGAGTGGTGGGAGTCATGGTATCAAATAGTGTGAGCCGAAAGGTTCCTTTTAGACCGAGCCTGGCCATCTGACCTGCGCTGGCAGAGAAAACACTGCGCGCTATTTCGGCCAAGGAATAGCGCGTGTGGCGATGCGATCTTAGAAAGCGCGGTGATGCATGCTGTCGGCACCGTCCCGAGACGCATACGGTACAGCCAAAGGGTTTCGACGGGCGAACCGGGTACCTAAACAGCGGCAGTTGATGCCTCTAAACCTGAATCCTCAATGATTTAAGGGCACTGCTCCAAGCAACGACTTGATCCAGCATGGTGTTCACATACTGTTCCTGGACGCTGACTGGTCGGAATGTGGTGAAGTTTTCAAAGTCGGTCAGCAAAGACAATTGCACCTGGGCGCGGACATCTGCAACTTGGAGTTCGCCCATAATCAGGCGGAGGTTCTCAATCGCCCGTGCCCCGCCGCTGCCACCATATCCAACAAACCCCGCCGCCTTGTTGTTCCACTCAGGATAGAGAAAGTCGATGGCATTTTTGAGCGCTCCGGAAGTCGCGTGATTATACTCTGGGGTAACAAACACGTAACCGTCGCAGGCTTGCACTTTGTCGGCCCAAGTTTTTGTGTGCGCCTTGGAGTGTTGGTGCGGTGACGGCTCGTCGAGTACCGGAAGATTGAACGCTAAAAGATCCAGCAATTCAAAAGTGGCGTCAGACCGCTTGGCCGCGATAGAGTAAACCCAATTCGCAACGTCGAGACCCTTTCGTCCCGGCCGAGTACTTCCAATGATGATACCAATGTGGACCATAGATGAACCTCCTTGATGTCAGGTGGTACTTGATGACACGAAATCGTGTTTGATGAACCCTCTGCGTTGACCGAACCATAACTGAACGTTGCCTATTCAGGGTTCTAGGACAGTCCAGTGATAGGGACAAAGGGTGAAGACGCAGCCAAGTGACGCTGCTCCTAAGTGGAAGATGGCCTTTGATGCTATGATCTATGCTCATGCTTACATGGCGCTTGGCAACGCCATCCATCTCGGCCGGACGCAGTCGGAAATTCTTGATCGCACGTCATGAGGAATGGTTGTCTCCTTTATACTGTATTTTATTTAGTCACAGTATAATCATTCTAGCTCATAACTGATCGATATACAAGCACAGTCTGGCCGAAATCCCCAATGCCGTTTGAGACGGAGACGGTGGATTTTAAAGGGCCGCCTCTGGATTGCAATGTCCGCTCCCGGATCATGGGATTGGGGTGTTCATCGGTTAGGCCCAAGGATGAGTTGATGGGCGATGATGATTTCGTCTATAGGGTGGTGGGGAGTTGGGCGGATCCGAAAAAAGCCGACATGACGGAAAGCTATAGTGGACCAAGAAATTCAGACAATCTGAGAGGCCCTCAAGTGTTACACTGGGTACTCGATGAAAACACATACTCTGACGTTCAAGGTGCAAGTGACGAATCGTCGAGGCAAGGATCGGCCCGTAGCAGGTGCAGGGTTTTAGGAGGTCCTTTCAGGATCCAGGTTTGCGAGGGGCCGACTGCCCTCTCGCCACGGCGAGAGGGCAGTCGGCCCCTAACGACACACACAAATATTCGCATGTAGTCTGCCGGGTCTCGCTAAATAGGTCCACTACGCAAATTTTGACGCCGATTTGCCGCTATTTTCAGCCGTTTTAGCAGATAATGCCTCTGCAAGAACTCATACGACCTGGGATTTTATCCGCGATCGTGCGCCACGAAGGCGATGGGCCTGCTAGCAGGCCCATGCCGAACTGCGTCATGAGATGAGGGCTGGCCCCTCGAACCCGCTCTCCAGGAAGAGGGTTCAAACCACCGTCAGCGGCTGGGGACAAAAGCCTCGGTCGTGAGCGTGACGGCTAAAAGGCCCTGCTGGACAGGGTCAGGTACGTGCCATGGGAGCTGAACGTGAGTGAACCTCTGATGAAGTGTCGAAAGTAAAGGGACGTCATCAAAACCGGGGGCTGGTTGCGACCCCGGGATGAGTGGGGCGGACCCCTGGGTACTGGCTCCACGATGACCGGCATGCAGGAGGCAGGAACCTGGCACAAGCTCGGACGCGGAACGTGGGAACCTTCGCGGTGATGCTAAGGGAACCGGTCAACGTGGCGGACCCACGGAGACTCTACGTACCAATGCACAGCAAGGGGCAGAGGCCCCTGTAGGAGTGAGGAAACGGCGTAATGGCCGTGGAGCGAAGGGGGACCATTATCTCAGGACACTGTTCACGGTCAACCGAAAAGGGAGGAACTGATGGATAAGCCTAAACCCTATGTCATTTCGCAGGACTTGGTATATCAGGCGTATGAGCGCGTCAAAGCCAACCACGGCGCCGCGGGCGTCGATGGACAAAGTCTCGGGCAGTTCGAAGAGGACCTCGATAATCACTTGTACAAACTCTGGAACCGGTTGTCCTCGGGCAGCTATTTTCCTCCGCCCGTCAAGGCGGTAGAAATCCCCAAGAAAGCTGGGGGCGTTCGGATTCTTGGCGTGCCCACGGTAGCCGACCGGATTGCTCAGACCGTGGTGACCCTGACCTTTGAACCGTTGGTCGAGCCCATCTTTCATCCAGACTCGTACGGGTATCGCCTCGGACGGTCTGCGCTGGATGCGTTGGCTCAGACCCGGCAGCGGTGTTGGCACTACGACTGGGTCTTGGAGTTTGACATCCAAGGACTCTTCGATCACATCCCCCATGACTTATTAATGAAGGCGGTGCGCCAGCACACCG
>DAHXNH010000116.1 GCA_027365485.1 Clostridiales bacterium | reverse complement strand
ATGAACCCGTTATCGTTGCATACCCTGACGCAATTTGCGGCCCTCTGGAATGGATCCGGCAACGGGCCACCACCGGGATTGACTCCGAGTGTGGCCACCGCGTTGAGTCACGCCGTCATGGCGGATTTAGGAACGTTGGGCTCATGGGAAACCACGCTCGGTGGCGTTCTCGATCAAGCGCAGGCCGAGGTACAAACCCTCAGCACCACGCAAACTCAACTGACCGCCGCGCAAGCTACCGTGCAGAGCGTCGATCTCCAGACGGCCACCCAAACCGTCACACGGTCGCAACTCTTGAGTCATACCAGTCTGCAAACCCTCGCGGACATCCAAGCGATCCAGCAGTCGACAACCACCCTATTAGGGCACCTCACGGCCGTGTCATGAACTGGTTTGCAGGAACCTTCGAGAAAGAGTAGACAATCCATGCGCAAACATGCGACAATGAGCCAGATCTTTAGATAAAGGAGGCTCATGGATGGCGACTGCACGAAAAAAGGCGACCAAACCCATCGTAAGTTCCGAACCCGTGACGGTCGAAACCGAAGCGGATGTTTTAAGAACGCTCGTACAAGGTGAAGGACTCGAGACCGCTCAACCCGCCGAACCTACGCTCGCCGACGACCCTTGGGCGCTAGAAACGATGAACATTGCGCTGAAGGCCTTGGATCGCCGAGGCGACAACGTGCGCAAGCAAATGGATCCTGGCGATCTCGAAGCTTTGCAAGAGAGCTTGCGCCAATATGGGATGCTGGAGCCCGTCTTGGTGGAGCCCATCCCAGGGAAAACCCATGGCTACCAGTATCGCTTGATTGCGGGCTTTCGTCGCGCGACAGCGGCCCAAAACCTGGGATGGAAGACCGTACCGGCTCGCGTTCTCGCTCGGGCACTGACGGCGGAAGAAATCGTCGCCGTTCAACTTACCGAAAACCTTCAACGGGAACACATGCATCTTCGCGATGTCATTAACGCGGTCACCCAATTGCGTGAGCAAGGACGTTCCATGGCGGACGTGGCCAAAGCGTTAGGGTTTGGCGAATCGACGGTGCGCTTGTATGCTCAAGTCGGGGATGTGCTTGGGCGCAATCCCAAACTCTGGCCTTATTTTGATCGCGGGCTGATCTCCTTAGATCACTTTCGCGCGGCGACGCGCTTGATGAGCCGGGTGCGTCAAAAAGCCAAGCAGATCAACGATGCGAGTGCCCAACAAAAGATTGCCGAGCAAGCGGAAGTCGTGTTTGTGGCAATGCTCGAACGTCTCGCCAAAACCCAACCGCTCACCGTACGTCGTGTTTCGGCAGAAGTGGCCAACCTATTGCGTCGAGCCGGGTTAGAAGATCCCAATGCAGTCCCGCAGACGGCCTCTCCAGCATCGAGTCAGATTATTCCAGCGGTGCTGACTGGGTATGATCACTTGGACGTGACAAAATTGTCCACACCCGATTTGGAACGCCTGATTGAACTGTCGGAAGCCAAGTTAGATGCGGCCAAGGCTGTGTTAGAACGACGGGCGAATGCTTCCTAAAGGATGAGAGCGAAATAGCCAGGCAACAGACTTTGCGTGGTACGGGCGAGCATGCTTCGGAATGAATCCTATAAGCGGGTTGGCCAACCCGCCAATCTTTGGCCCCGCCTTCCGCCGCTCTCCTTAGGAGAGCGGCTTTTTTTATGCCGCCGCCCAGGTTTGTCGGGCTGCCAGCCCGACGGTGGTGATTGTATCATCCCCAAATTCATGAATTCTAGGAGGGTTATTCGATGCAGGTAGCGATTGATGCAGGACATGGATGGGTGAAGGGGTTGTCGTCGCGAGGAGATCGGACCATCTTTCCAGCGCTCATTCATCCCGCGCCCAGTACGTTGGACTTAGGAGTCTTTGCGCATCCGCCCGTGACTCAGATCGACGATCAGCCCTATTTAGTCGGGGAGGCCGCCCAACGGGTGGCGGCTCCGTTGTGGTCTCGAGACAAAGCGGTCGATGAGGCCACGTTGCAGTTGATTCTCGTCGCAGCCGCCATGTTGGGGGCCACCGGCCCCGTCCGATTAGCCACAGGGTTACCCCTGGGGTGGTTCGGATCACAACACCAAGCGCTGAAAGCCGCCTTGCGGGATTATAGCCAAACCGTCGTCTTGCCCGACGGTACCAAAACCCATTTGTGGTTTGAATCCGTGCTGGTTTTGCCGCAAGGGGTGGCCGCGGCAGGCCCCGTGCTGGATCAAGCCCATTACGCCCCGGGTCCGTATGTCGTGGTCGATATTGGCTATCGAACGACCGATTATGTGGTCGTCACCAAGCAAGCCGGCGGCGCCTTGACCTTTGACGCTATGGCAGCCGGTTCCCTGGAATTGGGCATGCATGCAGTGGCGGTTGCCTTGGCCAATCAACTTACCCTGACCCACCAGATTCCCTTTACCGCTGCTCAGGTGGCGATGGCCGATTCCGTCATTGTCCGCGGCCAACGCTATCCGTTGCAGGATCTGCGTCAGGCGCAAGAACGCCAAGTCGCGCGGTCCATTGTCCAAGGATTGATGGAACGGTTAGACCATCATCTCGACCAGGTGCTCGGTTTGGTCGCCGTGGGCGGAGGCAGTTCTCTATTAACGCAAGCGGTGCCTGAGGTGATTCAACCGGACCATCCCCAGTGGGCGAATGCACAGGGATATCTGGCTGCGTTGGCGATGACCACGGATCGTCTCCTACAATCCTCCCCGTCGGTCGGTACACACTCGTCTTGAGTCCACGACCGCAACTGTTTGGTAAGCTGCTCTACGCAACCACTCCGGCTTGACCTGCAGTCTGCGCGAAAGGAGCCTCGAAAGGGACATGAACCATTTATGGTCAGCCCGCCCCCGGATCTATTATGGGTTTTTCGGACTCTTTTTTGGTGCCATCCTACTAGCCTGGGATCCCATGCACTGGCCGACGTTACATCATTTGTGGATGCTTCGGATCCTAGCAGGCATTGCGATTGGCTCAGCATTTGCCATGATGCATTTCAAAAGCGGAACACCCACCTGTTTTGCCCTAGAAGCGTATTCGCTCCGGCAGGAAAAGTCTCGGACGATCCCGAACACTCCTCTCATATCACGCCATGAGAGGAGTGCCAACCGGGTGCCAGACTGGTCGATGGTGAAGGCAAGCGGGATGGGGGCATTAATCAGCGGGGCAGTACAAACGGTCATATTGCGTCGTGATCCGCCCTTTCCCTCCGTCGAAGAGTCCCTACCGGATCCGATGGTCTGGCCAGAATGGTCTCGGTATGTCATCGTACGACCCACGGGAAGTGCGGCATACTGGGATCCCTGGCGAAATCGCATGGTTGTAGGCCAAGCATGGGCCGAAACGGGCTGGCTGGGACTCCATGTGACGGCGCATGAATTAGCTCATGCCGCACAACCCCGCTGGCGTTTGCGATGGGCGGATAGTTGGATTAAGAGCCTCTTAATCCTCAGCCTGATCGCTAGTATCGCAGGATCGTCGCAAAAGTGGGGCCCCCTGCTCGCGGCGAGCCTCGTCGTGCTCGGAGACGCTGGATGGCGCTGGCCCCTGGAAATTCAGGCCGACCATCAAGCCCGAGACCGTCTGGCCTCGGTTTTCTCGGATGTTTCGACGCACGTCACCGTGCGTCAGTGGGGTCAACGCATTGCGCAAAGACATCGGATCGCTCTCGGAGCGGAAACACTGTTTTGGGGAGGCGTTACCGCCGTGTTAGTGGCGTTGGTGCAAGGCCTGCATCACTAAGGCGCTGATCGAACTAAGCTTGATGATTTGTCACCAATCCGTCTACGAATCACGGGAAACCCTGACTCCCCATGCTGACGCATGGGGATCCCATGCACTTCTGCGGCCTTTCAGAGCCGAATCATCACAGTGGTCATCCCCTGGAAACCCAAAGGTCGGTGGATCGTCCGCAACCACACTCCGGAGTATTCTCCGGAGTCCTTTCTCTTACTCCTGCATGCTCTTTGCTTATTAATAGGGCAGCTATTCCGGAGGAATTTCCGGAGTTCACCTAAAAATGGTCGCGAAATCTAGAATTCCGGCGAAACCTCCGGAGTTAGTCTGCGCTTAATGGACCTCAGCGGTGCCGTAGCTTGGCATGCCGCCTCCGCAACTTCTGCCGGAATGGCACACCCCACAAAGGAGAGGATTTTCATGATCAAACCCTTTCGGGTGGAATTGCGCATCGATCCGACCGAGCCACTCGGGATGGTTTTAGGGCATTTGTCCGGACGGGAACGCAATCGCTTAGTACGCGCCCTGCTCGAAGCAGCGCTGCTTCCTGGTGGGTGGGCCCGGTTGGCTGAACGCTGTCCCGATTTGGGCGCACGCCCAGAGTTCGAACCAGCAACCTCCTCTGACGTCTCCGAGAATGCGCCGGAATCCGTGCCTCCGACGACGATGAGTGAGACCGGAGCTCGCAGTTTTCTGGCCGGACTTCGCCAATTTGGAGCTTCGGAGGACTAATCCAGCCGAGGGATTCTCATGGCACGCCAAAACGGAAAGGATCGATATCACAATGGCACTCAGCGAAACCGTGCGATGGCAACGGCAAGGCGCTCCGATGGCAAACCTCGACGATTTGCTAGGACTCACAGCCCATCGCACGACGCTCAATCATATCGACGTACAACTCCTGGAGGCGTTGCTACGCTATAATTTCCTAACGGCCGCCCAAGCCAGCCGATTATTTGAAGGATCGGTGCGCTGGATGGAAAAGCGCTTCACTCGTCTCTATCAATGGGGCTTAGTGGATCGCGGGCCGGTAGGATCGGTTACGACGGGAGTTGGGAGACAACTGGTCTATGCATTGTCGCACCGAGGATTGACCCTCTTGCAACGCTTAGAGAATGCCTTGGCCCGTGAGTGGGCCGAGGATTGGAAACCCAAGAGCGAAACCGGCAGTCAACGCTTGTCTGTCCTTCACGAATTGGGTCGCAATGACGTCTGCATTGCGTTATGCGAAACCGCGAAGGCCATGGGGCATCCCGTCTTGGACTGGGAAGGGGCCCGCGAAGGCGGCCAGAAGTTCGTCGCTAACGGGGCTACGCATGAATGGCAGCGCATTGATCCCGATGCCGTGATCTTGCTCCATAACATGCAGCCGTTACTGATTGAATATGAACGGAGCGGACGGGATAGCAAGTTTCAAAAGAAGATTCGGTCGTTGCGAACCTATTTGGTTTCTCGACAATGGCAAACCCGCTATCCCCGCGAACCGTGGGTGGTGTATGCGGTGCCATCGGGAGTGGGTACCCAAGGCGTGATTGGGGGGAGTTACGGGGGAATGGTCGCTCAAGCCGGCATGACCGGAGCCCGCAACTATTTGATTCTTGGCGAAGAGGCGTGGATGCAAGGGACATGGATGGCCATGCGCGGCGACGGAACGATCGTCAACTTTTGGGACACAGTGAGCCCGAAATAAGGACGTGTATACACTCATCGAGCTTTGCATGTATGCGTTTATTGCCAAAGATCACAATATTGGTGTGCTGACAAACGTCGATACCGCTCACTCGGTGGACGGATATTCCGGTTCAGTTGAACGCGCCATCGTGCGTTTATCCTAGTCACTCACGACCGTACTGTGCGACGACCGCCTGGCTGGCAAGCGCTGGATCGCAGACGGTGTCTGCCTTCCCCGGCTCCTACGAAGTCGTCACAAGTAAATAGAGGGGTTATGAGACTGTTTGAGTGGCTTGGAGGTCATCGATGACCTGCGGAAGATTCCGAAACGGTGAGGAATAGGAGGTCGGTCGTCCCTTCGAAGGGGTGGGGATCTTTTTCCTACCTAGGTGTCGGAGATGCGGGTGTTCGCCGTCTGGTTGCATGGTTCTCGGTACCCGATCGGGCCGGATCCACCGCCGCTGGCGGCGATCTCGGCCCTGGTTGAGGCGCTTTCTCGATTGGTCGGTGCATTGGTGCGAGGTTGGTTTGCTTTCGGGATCTCTTTCCAACTCTGTGCTAAGGCGGTCGCCGCCCCAGCGGCGAAGTGCGTTGCTCACTTTTTCGTACGAGGTGAGCAATGTGGATGGTTTGCTTTCTTTCTTGGCTTCGTCCTCCTTGCACTTTACCCACCACGGAGCCATCCGAATGTTTCAACGTCAGATCCGCCGCGCGGAGGTGCGGGATGCGGTACGACATGTTCAGATCGCTTATCCCTCGAAACACCCTGGCTCCCAAGCCTGGGTTGTCGTAGGAAACAACGGAGTGGCTGCGGTGGTGGATCTCCCTTTGCGCAAAGTAGTGACCGTGTACCGTGTTGCCCACCCATTGCTGCCGATCGGTGCATCGTAAGCCAGCATTTGCGTCGGTCTCCGATTCTGCTACATCTCAAATCTCCTCTTGCCAGTGTCCGCCCTCCGGTCGGACTATAGAATGCTCATCTTCTAAACAGAAAGGTGAGGATTCTATCATGTCTCTGCTACTTTCTTCTTACGAACTACACCAACGCTTGGCCCATCTCCGCAAGGAGGAAGTGAAAGCATTGTATGATGCCGCCGTGGACGTGGCACGTGGTTCCGACCTTGCCGTCTTGCAAGAAACCGCGCAGACCATTCTTCAACAGGTCCGTACGTTGTATCCGCAGTGGGTGGCGTAATCACCGCCGCCCCAGCGGCGATACTTGGTATGACAAATGACTTTTATAAAATAGCGGCGAGAAGCTCCTGAGTTTCCCTATGGGGAGTTGTCACATCCTTAAGGAGGTATCGATTGTGGACGGAACTGAGTGCCATCATTGCAACACATTGGTCTCTTGGGATTTCTTATCAAAAGCGGTTCCGCATGGCGTTGATCCCAGTTCCGACTGGTCCTATCCGTGGTATCTATGCCCTACCTGCATTCGCTTGCCGATCTATACTCGGGTGGCCCTCTGTGATGCATGTTTGACTTACCAGCCCGTGCAGGGCGGTTCTACCGGCGCGTTGCCGGTCGCTTGCCTCGATGACGGTGCCATCGTGACCGAATCAGTTATTTGGATTTGCACCTGTTGTCGCGCCGAGACCCGCGTTGCTCGTGTGGCGGCGGGATTGTCGGTGTAAGGTACCGACGAGGAACTCGGATGCAGTACAACGGGTTCCTCGTTCGCGTTGCGCTGCCGGTTAGGCCCGCCGCAGGCGGGCTTTTTTATTTCTTGTTGTGATTTTTCATATTTCAAAGGAGTGTGATGATTTATGCAAGCCGAAGGGTCTGTCATGTTGACGAGCACTGTTGCACGCCGTGAGTTTATCGAATTCGCACAAGCGTTTCAAGCCTATTTGCGCTATCACCACTGGGTTTCCGAATCTCAGCTAGAGCTCACACGGCAGCTTGTTGAAACATGGAGTCGTAAAAACGCTGACAGGTTGCAACAGAACCGAAGGACCTTCGGTGAAGACATGGTCCACGCTCTCCGCATTCGTTTTGTGACTCAGTGGGACGCTGACGAGATCGAACGCATGGCAGACGCGTTCGATGAGTGGTTTGCTGCAGCGATGCAGCATTATCAGCGCACCGGTCGGTGGATTCAGCCCCCCACGCAAGGCCAAGGCCGGCCGTACGGCACGTTTTACGGTATGATGCCCGCTGAGGACGATGCCGAAGATTGAGATCCAGTGTGCCCGAGCCGGGTCCTCCGACCCGGCTTTGTTGATCTGTGAATCTCTCGAACATACGGCTTTATGCAATAAGTTGGATGCGCAGGCTCTCGGTTGAGAGCCTGCCCGGAACATTAGCCGCGCACCGTTCGCCCAGCCAGGATCGCTTCGCTCTCCTTCTGGCCCGGCTTCCGGTCTGCGGCGGTGGTGGTAGTGTTTAAGAAACGGAGGCAACGTACGATGCAAATAGATAGAGAGTCCTCGATGGGACGGCGAATTGAATTCGTTGCCGAGCAAAAGAAATTGGTTCACCGGCTGGATGCGGGCGATTCCCAAGATTTTTGGGAGTGTGCCCGAAGTCCTATCGAATGGATTCGGGTGGCCGTCGCCGCCCATCCTTCTGCTTCCGAGGAAGTGCTAAGGATGCTGGCGACAGATCGTTCGAAGGCGGTCCGAATAAAGGTGGCCTGTCATCAGAATACACCAGCGGATATTCTGAACACCCTCCACGCGTCAGGCGAGGATTCGGTCGTACGTGGGCTTGCTACTCGGTCTGCTGATGGGGGAATCCCGTGGCCCTCGTGGCCGCCAAAACCACCGCAACTATGATGGTTGCGAAAGCTTGCGTGGCACTACAGGTGGGTCTGTGAATCTCTTGGCACATCCACGGCTCGGTGAAGAAATGCGGAGTCGCGGTAACTGACCGCCGATATTGGGCCGGGTCCTCCGGCCCGGCTTTGGTGATCTGTGATACGTTAATCCAACTCCAACCGGAAAGGAAGAATGCTTCGTGCTTACTTCCCTTGATGACCGAGGTTATTCGACGGTCGTGCCCGATTCGGCCACGCTCCGCCGGCTTGTTGCTGCTCGGCAATGGCGGGTGGTCGCTGCAGTGGATGACATGGTACGTGTTCCGTGGCGAGCTCAAGCCTATCATGTGGCTAGTCCCTGGGGACCCGTCGATGTTTTTACGGCTTCCACCAGCGAGACGGTCATTATGCTTGACGATCCCGAAGACTGCGTTTGGGTCATTGCCGCGCCTGCTCCGCAGGTAATAGGCGGATTGATCGCTGCCGCTGAAGGTGCCGCCGTCATTCCCGAAGGCTGGAGCCCGCCGGCATCTTGAGAAAGCCTATGCCTCCAGAGCACCGTTTACTGACTTTGCGCCCACGCCGTGGGCTAATGAATTTTTGTGCTTTTAACTTTTCATTAAATGGAGGCGTTGATCATGACGAAATCTCATGGCGCGGTTGTCTGAGCTGCGCGGCAAGACATTAGGGTGATGGTGCCACCCGTTGGCATGTCATGGGGACGTGTTAGCCGCGTTGGCAGATGCGCTTCCGCTTCCGCAAGGGTAACCCGCTAGAGCTTTGCAGAAAGGATGCGCTGCTATGTTTTCTACTTGGATCGTTCACGCGCAATCGCGCGGAGGGCGCTGGGCCGTGGCTGGGTTCTTTCTTGTGTCCCTGTTCGGCTTCGTTTGGGTTGTACGATAGGAGGGCCGTTTATGATGGTATTCATCGATACGCCGCAAGAGCACGCCGTTATTCCGATCATCGATAGGGATGAGGAACAACCCACACCACTCGCCGCCAATCCTTTGTCGGCTCCAGATGCCGCCCAGACATTTCCGGAGCGTGATTAATGTTGCGCCGTTTTCGCGCGTGGCTGCTTCGGCGAGACCGCCGTACCGAAGCCCAACGTGCCATGGTGGTCATTATCCTGAGCTGGATCGGCGGGGCCCTGGGACTCTTGTTGGCCCTCCTCGGTCTGTTCATCCACGATTGGAATGGAGCATTACAAGGCGTGGCGATTCTCGTGTTGGCCATCGCGGTGCGGTTTCGTGAACCATCGTAATGGAGGCCCATCCGCCTCCGTCGGATGGCTGTTTGAGCCATTCTTGACTAGGGAAAGGTGGTTGACCATGCGGCACGTTGCTTGTGTGGGCTCTCGAGGAATTACGGCCCAGGATATTCAGTTCTTGACAAAGATTGGATATCAGTTGGTGAGTGCCGGGTGGACCGTCCATTCTGGCGGAGCCCAAGGGGCGGACCAGGCATTTGCCGTTGGGGCCGCGGAAGCTTTGCATCACGAAGCGCCTGGTGGGTTGGTCATTCATTTGCCATGGGCTTCGTATGAGCGCGCGGCAGCTGATGCGGCCGTTCGTCGCAGTGGTGGGCAAGCGCTTCTCGATACCGTGCCGTTCACAGATACCGAGCGTGCCCTGGCTTTGCAGTTCCATCCGGCTGCAGACCGTTTGTCCCGGGGCGGGGTGACCCTCATGACCCGGAATGTGCGTATCGTCTGCCCTCAAGGCCCATCGCAGCGCTCAGTCGATCTCGTCATTGCTCTGCCAGGGGACAAGCCTGGTGGCGGTGGCACCGGTCAGGCTTTGCGATTGGCGGCACACTTCCACATTCCTTTGCATGATTTGCGCGATCCGGCGCTGACTGCTCGGTATACAGAACGTGTACAGCGGGTTAGTTAGGTCGTTACCTGTCGGCCATCGAAGCGGATGCTCATAGAAGCCTCCCCTCGATGGTCACCCTGGCAGATCGTCCTCATTCGGTGCTCTCACAGTACTCACGGATCCATCCCGCCGTCCCGGCGGGGCGTCTGTATTTTGCACGATATCTCAAGGGAGGTTGGTTGCGTGTTTGCTTTTTCGGAGAACATTGGATTGCCGAAACTCAACGTGGCGCTGTGGGGACCTGCCGGGGCGGGGAAGACCTATACGGGGCTGGCAGTTGCGCATCAGCTAGGGGAACGGGTAGCGGTGGCCGATACCGAACATTTGGCTTCCACGCTCTATCGCGGCCGATTTCCTGCGGCCGTTGCAGCCCTCAATCCGCCCTTTGCCCCCGAGCGATTCATCGAGGCTTTGCACGATGCCGAGCAGGCGGGATTCGATGTCTTGATGATCGACTCTTTATCCCCGGAATGGGATGGAGAAGGGGGGTGCTTGTGGTTGGCGGCTCAACCGGATGACCGGGGAAGAAATCGGGGAGCCCGTGCGTGGGGAGAGATTACACCACGCCATGACGCGTTGCTCACCGCCATGAATCAAAGCCCGTTGTCGTTGGTCGTGACGCTACGGGAAAAGCCCCGGGTGGTGCTCGGCAAAGACGCCAACGGGAAGGCAACAGTGGAGCAAGGCGAAGCCACGCCGGTGATGCGCGAACGCTTTGAATATGAATATGACCTGGTGTTGCACATCGACCGGAGTCATCGAATGACTGCGGTCAAGTCGAGGCTCCTGGATATCCCGGAAGACAAGTCGATTGGTGGGAAGGAACTATTGCCGATTGTGCATCGGGTGCTCCATCCGGAACCGGTGTCGGTGGGATAAGCCCTCTAGTGTCTTAGCGAAAGAGGAGGCATGGTATGACACGACAGGAGCTTATCACGGTGATTGATGACGTACAGTCTGCAGAAACCAGGCTGCGTCATGTGGTGCAGAGTAAGACAATCTGCGGCATTCCGGAAACCGTCGTCGCCGCCGAAGTACTCGAAGCGTTAGCGCCGTTGGTGGCCACCTATCAGGCCGTGTGTACTGAACGACAGCATCGGACCCCCACCGATCCATGGCCTGCCGGGACCGTCATTTGGACGATGCTAGACGGACCGCATTATGGTCTCGTGGAGCAGTGCTTCGAGGACGTGGTGTTAGTCCATTCTGTCGATGGAGTCAAGGCGTATCCCCGAGCGATGGTCGTCTGGATGAGCGCGCCCAGCCCAGTGACAACGGCGTTCCTCGCCGTGTCTTAGGAAGGGGATTCGAATGAAACACCCCGGCCGTTCGAGCGACTGGGGTGGGTTGCGAGATTTCAATGCGCGTTAGCTGATCGCCTCCCAGCCAGCTTGACCGCATCATTCTGCCGTCGGCCCTTGCGGTCGGCGGTTTTTTTTGCTTCCGCTTTTTAATTCTCGCACATACAAGGAAAGCCTCCCCGCATCCTGCGGGGAGGCCCTCGCGCCGCCGATATTCTGGTGGATGCTTCCCCACCTGCAGAAGACCCCCACTCACGCGGGGTAGCGTTGCTCGTTGCACCATGTATCTTTACTTTACTATGGAACAGATTTTTGTGGCGGCGGGCCCAGTGCTCACTCGGTACGGGCTGACGACTATTTAATTAAGGAGAAATATGCAATGCAACTAGATAGAGAGTCATCGATGGCTCGGCGGATTCGATTCGTTGCCGAGCAAAAGAAATTGGTTCACCGGCTCGACGCCGGCGATTCCCAGGCTTTTTTGGAGTGTGCCCGAAGCTCTATCGAGTGGATTCGAGTGGCCGTTGCCGCCCATCCTTCAGCTTCCGAGGAAGTTCTACGGATATTGGCACACGACCGCTCGAAGGCGGTCCGAATAAAGGTGGCCTGTCATCAGAATACACCAGCGGATATTCTGAACACCCTCCACGCGTCAGACGGGGATTCGGTCGTACGTGGGCTTGCTACTCGGTCCGCTGATGGGGGAATCCCGCGACCCTCGTGGCCGCCAGAACCACCATAATCTATAACGATGCCGTGCGATTGGAAATTGGAAGGGGGGATTTTCACAGGTTTACTACGGCTGTTGCGGATACCCCGGGATTCCGGACTCTGGCTAAACAACTACCTGCACTTGCAATTACGTCTTCTTCGCTCGATGGGTTGGTACGAGTCGCTTTGCACCGACAAGTTAGTGGAGCTCCGAGCCCATGGGGGCCCGTGGATGTCTTCTCTACGGATACTGGAGAGACCGTCGTGATTTTGGATGAGCCGGATTGTGCTTGGCTCATTGCGGCTCCAGCTCCCAGAGTCATTGGAACTTTGGTCGCAGCCCTGGAAGGAACTGTCACGATCCCGGAGGATTGGTCTCCGACAGCATCTTGAATGTGAATGGCTTGGAAAGAGACTACTAGCACGGATATCAGTTCGTGTGCCAGGGACGCTTCGCTTCTGCCCTGGCCCCCTTCTTCATCCGTGCCATGGATTGGGTATGTTTTTCGTTTTTCTCAACTGTTTCTCAACTAAGGAAGGAGTGTATTATGAACACTAAACTTTGCGATCACTGCCACGCATTGACCCAGCTGTGGCGATTACAGTCGGTGATTCTTGCTGGATCGACCGAGACAGATGCCGCGCATCGCCTGAGCGTTTGTCCTTCTTGCGCCAAAGGCTCAGCCTATACGATTGTGCAGATGTGTAATGAATGTCTTACGTATCAGCCGCTGCCGGGCGGGAGGATTGAGCCCGATACCGAAGAGGATCGATACGATTATGTTGCGGGTGCGTATCGGTGGCTCTGCTCTCGTTGTGCTGACGTATACGGAGAAGAAGAAGCGATTTTGTCCCGCTGATATCGGTCTTATTCACTGCGCGTTTTCTAGGTTGGAGGACCCAGCCCCGCAAACACACGGTGAACTTCTTTACCATTAGGTCTCCATGTTGAATATCATTCCCGTATTTTTTTCTGTCGGAACTCTTGGCGGACCTTCGGTACTTCCTCTTGGAATCCCATGTCCTCGGCTACGGACTCCGTCATGGGTCTCTCTATGACATATTGAGGATGAGGAAGTGGTCATCATTGAGTCACCCTATCGATTCATGGTCAGAGTTTTTAGATGCGCTGGCGACGCGAATGCGTGAGATTGAGGCCCTCGCCGCGTTGTTTGGGTATTCCCAGGCCTGGCAACGGGTGTGGGACCAATTGCAGACTCGGCGGATGCGTTGTCGTGGGGAGTCCCTCCCCTTTTCTGCCGATCGGGCGCGCCGGCTCCTTGGTACCACTACGCAATTAGTCGAGCATGGGCGCGTCAGTGCCGCCGGGGTGCGCTTAACCCTCGATTGGATTGCCACGGCTCCTGATCGATTAGACGGTTCTGATGACTGAGTATCGACGAGAAGCCCCCAGTTCTCTACCCTCACGGAGGTGTGTCGACCGATGACTATGACTGAATTGCACCACCTCACCGAACTCGCCGATCTTACCGACGATCATTTGCATCATGCTGAAGCGTTGGCCCCGCTTGCCAGCGCGTATCACTCGTTGCATGAGACTAGCCACCCCGCGATTCCCGCCCGGCCCTGGCCCCCTGGTACGGTGGTGCGTGTGGTTTCGGACGGGTCGGCCGTCTACGGTGTTCTTGCTCCCTCAGCCGCTAGCCAGGTGGGGATCCTGGTGCAGCACGCTGATGGCACTCTCATCGCTTATGCCCCCGATCAGTTAACCTGGGTCAGCGCTCCTTGTTCCGTGTCAATGGCACTGTTAGCTCCTCGCAGGAGACCTTCGTGATGAGCCTGGTATTTGCCGATGTGTCCCTCCGACTTGTTTGCCAATGGGCTCTCATGGCCAGCCTCTTAGTCTGCATCCATGAACTGGGGCACTTGGGTACTACGTGGGCTTGGGGTGGCCGGATTACCGGCCTCGTCTTTCGTGGGATAGCGGTCGGCGTTCGAGTGGATATTACGGCCATTGATCCGGATCGCAAGGCCTGGACTGTCGCGGCTGGTCTTCTGGCCGAAACGAGCGCGGCGAGCCTGGGCTATCTCGTTCATCCCAGTTTGGCTTGGCCCG
>DAHXNH010000072.1 GCA_027365485.1 Clostridiales bacterium | reverse complement strand
ATTTCAATCCACGCACCCCGTGAGGAGTGCGACAGCAAAACGGGCCAAGATTACCCTGAATTAGGGCATAATGTTCTCAAAGACCACCTGACTCGGTTCAGAAATACGCTAAAACTAGAGAGGTTGGCTCTCAATCTCATTTCTTTCGGCACAATCCGACATTTTTAGCGGTGCGAATAGCGTGATGTTTACATGGGAGCTGGACATTCGCACCGCTTTTTACCAATATCAGAGATTGGCCCCAAAGTAAACAGTTATTTGCGGTTGCCGCTTGTAGATTTCTCTCCACAATCAATCACATATGCTTCTGTGGACTCTCACTCTTCGAATACCAAGATACACCATTGTTGATGCTAAAACTGCTCACACGGTTACGAGTTCGGCGTAAAAATCCACCCAAGCGTCTAGCGCAAATTGCTTAAGAGCGAAGAGACCTAGCCGGATTTTCCAAGCATGCATCCCCAGATGAGTCAGGTGGGACCCTGCCAATAGAGAACATAGAGTAAAATTGGTGGCTACAGCTCTCCGAAAAGGCCGTAATGCGCCCAAAAGTGGCGAAAAGTGCGGCGCGTTTCCTGCTACCTGACTTATCTGGGGATGCATGTTTCCAAGTGAACAGGATACGGACAAGTGTTATTTTGCAACGAAGCGCCGTTATACTCGTAAATCCGGGCCAAAAGCGACGACAGGCGAATTCTAAATTACTTAACCTTCTCAGAATAATACCAGAAGGTTTGGGAGAGCCTATAGTGCCTTTGCCACAATCAGGACACTCCAGCTAGATAATCAGCGGGCCCTCCATATCGTAGGATTTTTTGGTGCCAACATGCGCCACCTTCGTTTTATAGTGGTCGCCTAGATTATAGAACCGAAGGCTGTCTCTGTTGACGTCGATCAACGATTCCAAGTCGTGTTTAAGTTGACGGAATTGGGTGTTATCCACAACACACTCAAACACCGAGTTTTGCACGCGTTGTCCAAAGTTCTGACACTTTTTCGCCACGCGAGTTAACCGCCTCCGCCCATCGGCATCCATGGTACTCACGTCGTACGTGACCAATATCAACATGCGCTTTCCTACTTCCACAGAAATGGGGGATACTCGTCCAAATCGCCTCGAATATATCGCGCCAACAATAATGCCTGCGCGTAAGGCACTAATCCCCAGGAGATTTTCTCCTGCAAATACGGATGCAAAATGCTATCTTGTTTCTTCTCTTGCCACGCTGTCAAGACTTGTTTGCGAGTTTCGGCGTCCATGAGGACGGCGCCGTTTTCCTTCCTCGAGAAACCGCTGGCAGATACCATCCGCTTGTTGATGAGCGACAACACAACTCGGTCCGCATAAATTCCTCGAAGTTCCTCCATCATGTCTAGGGCTAGCGAGGCCCTCCCCGGTCGGTCTCGATGCATAAATCCGACATACGAGTCTAGACCCACTGCCTCCAAAGCAGCGCTAACATCGTGCGCAAGAAGAGTGTATGCGAACGACAAGAGTGCGTTGACGTGGTCTAAAGGCGGCCGTCTGGTACGGCTTCGAAAGATAAATTCCTCTTTTTGCTGCAAAATCAGATCGTTTAGGACAGAAAAATACTGGGTGGCTGCCGTGCCTTCCACTCCGCGCAAGACATCCAAGGTCTCCGTTTGCCGCGATGACTTCAGGAGTTCCGACAATGAAGCCGAAACTTTCTTTAATCGGGCTACATCTAGCCGCATCGGGTAGTCTCGGGTAGCGCGTTCGATGATCCACTTACAATTGAATATCTTTCCTGTAATAAAGTTTCGACCTAGTAATGCACTTCTCTTCTCGCTGTCAGAAATTCGATATTGTTCCTTGCGGAGCGTTACATTGCCACGATCCTCACCAATGACTCGTGCTAAGAATCGTCCGCTTTGTGACATAAACGTCAATGCGATATTCTTTTCAGCGCAAAATCGCATTAACGCCGGGCTGGCTCCAGTATATCCAAACGTGCAGATCCCCTCTAAATTATGGAGCGGAAAGCGATTGAGGATGTCTGAATTCTTCTTGACCACAATGTTCTCCCCATCCAACGCAAGATACGCGTCGGGCGTAGTCACAAACAATGTGTTCAATAGTTTCTTCATTCTGACAACCTGCTTTCTATATAACTGGTCACTGAACGCCGTTCGACAAGTTCCGGAAGGCAAACACTATGCAAGGAGCAACTTCTGCATTTGGGACTCGCTTTCACTTTGGGAGTGTGACGCCTTTGGAAATGCTGATGCATTTCGCGTAGCGTTTCACGGACTCTGTCTTTATCTTCGCGACTAATCTGGACCTCGACCCGGCGTTTGATTTCATTATAGAACAAGAATCCAAGGGATAACTCACATACCATCATCTCCTCTAGACACATCAGCTGCGCAATGAGTTGAGAACGGTCCGAGTCATCAAGCTTTGGCTTGCCCCGTTTGTACTCGACAGGGAGAGGCAGAAACCGACCTTCCTCTCCCGCCAGCTCGACACCGTTCGGATCTCGAACAAACTCCACCACATCGCAAACACCGGTGATCCCTAACTGACGGGATTGAACGGGCATCGCCCGAACGATCAGCTTGTCTTTGCGCTTTTCGCGAATGAAGGGGTTGTCTACCGTTTCATGGACATATGACCCCTCTAATGTAAGAACGTTTTCTTGCCACTGTTGTTCAATATGAATGAGCGCCCACTGTCTCCGGCAAAAGTTAAAATGTTGGATCCCGGATAGGAGCAGGAACTCGTCTTCATCATATTCCAACATAGGTTTGAACCGGAAGGCCGTCCAAAGGATCGACCTCGATTTCGTAATCATCGATCGATCGCGCTTCCGCCACGGAGACCTTGCGTGTCACCTTCAGGGAACCGTGGACCCGTGCAGAAGAGTACTTCCCTAATTTGGAAGGATGTTCCCACCAAAAGACCTTATGAATTTCCATGCTTCCGTCGGGTCGAGCCGACGACGCATCGTTTTCGAACAAGGTGATCAGCGCCTGGCGAATGAGATCGGAGTCATCATTTGAAAATCCAGTTTTTTCTGCGAGTTGGGTATTGATACTCCCGTAAAAGACGTACACGCCGAAATCCACTCGATGCTTCATGCCCATGGTGTCTGACCCTTTTTTGTCGGGGTCTTTCGTAGTTTCTGTGTTCACACTCTTCGTGATTTGGATACTCGAAATATCGATCGGATCGACACTAAAGGCCGGATGAATCGAGACGGGTCCACGAACTCCCACGGATACGGCGTTGGAGCCATCCCCCTTGGTAAAGGCGAACACTTGGCCAAAGCTACGGACATCCAACCATGCAGCGCATGCAGCACGAGCAAATAGCTGATTATTTTGATTTTTACCGGTTGCAAACGGCTTCACTACGGGGTTGCCGTCTACGCGGTCTTTAATGCTGCGATAGTCGTCCTGCCTGCGATCGTCCGACTGAACAAGAATAGGCATGCCTAAGTCCTGTAGGCGATTCCGCAATTTTCGTTTGAGGCAGACGTCTGAAATTTCACCTTTACCGTCATAGTTTTGACGGGGTCGATTGCCATTAAGGGGATCGCCATTGGGATTGGCATTGTGAACGGACAACACTACGGCGAAGTCGATTTTCCGGTTTAACGCTTCCACAGCTATTCCTCCTGAGTAGTCATATCAAGTTCGTCTTGGGTGGTATGCTCTGTTTTTTCGCGCTTGGTGTACAACGCCTGACGTTGGCTATAAAAGCCGAGCAGATAGACGCCGCTTAGAGGCTGATTGGTAAAGTCCTCCACCTTTATTCTGGAACCAACCTGGTCAATGAGTTGGTTGTAGTAGGTCGCCTTTGCACCAAGCTTTGCCTGATAGGGTTGAATATTGGACTGGATGATTCCCCACGTCCGCGCCGGGTAGCGCGCAAAAGCGTTCATATACCGAATGGCATTCGAGGCGCGTTTTTCTTCCAGGGCCGAACGCTCCAGCACGTCGGCGATGGCTAACAGGCGCCCAAATAGGTAGTCCCGGCTATCGAACTGTTCATCTAAAGCCACACGGAATGCCTCCTGTTCATAGGTTTTGTTGACTAACGCGCATGCCACGCTAAGCGTCTTTTCCCACTGCCAAAGCTCCATACTCACCGGATTCGAGGCCCGATGGACGGTACTTCGTACGATATCGCGTGGAACCGGTTGGCCATCCACAATACATGGGAGCATACGTTCCAGCACTCCTTTGACCACCTTTTCAGTGGCATCCGGGCCATATGCGGCAAATGCGATGTCGCGGGTCGGCGGAGCTCCCCAAAACGTGATCCAACGACCGTCGTTCTTCCGGTAGCGGTGGAACCAAGCACACGACGTGTGCCAATGCTGCAGTTGATCGAGAAAGGGATCGCGCTCCAAATCGCGATAATAGACAATCGACATCCGACCCGGGGTCGCTGCATCCAATATCATAAGGATGACTCGAGATTGGTAATCACTGGCGTATCGGTACCCGTCCAACGCCTTTCTGATTTGCCGGGCGAATTCTTGATGAGTATTGTCGCCAGCGAGGTCCATCTCTCCATCTTCATCGTTGTCGTAGAGACCGATAGAGCCCGACGAGGGATCCGGAACATCTAACCGATCGGTGCCCCAGACTAGAAACACGCGGCCGTCGACGGCGGTCTTTCCCTGCCGTTCTATCAGCCATTTGAGTGCGTTGTGTGCTTTCTGCGAGGCATCATAGCTAACGATGGCTGCTTCACGACTCGTCTGAAATCGGCCACGAAATGTAAACCCACTGGTATCGTTGGCTGAAATCAGTTTGGCCTTATCTCCAGAGTGGCGAATTCGCGACCCATGCAAATTCCCGTAGGGGCGAACTTCTCCGGTAACATAGCATAAATCCTCGTCAACCCGGGTCTGCTGATAGTATCGAATAAACGACTGGTACACTGACGGATCCCGCCATAATCGCGGCTCCAAGTCGCCAGGTACTTCTACCGCAAATCGGACGAAAGCGGACGCCTGATCACCCGCTAGCACCTCAAATAACGGAGGTTTTTCTTTTTTTGAACTAGGCCACGTTTGAAGCAAGCGACCGGACTCATCGAGCCACAGGATGTGGTCTCGAACGAGGTCTGCCATTAGCCGCCCTTGGCTAAGATAGGCCAAGACGCTCTGAACCTTGGAATGGCCATCCGGGGACTCGCACCAGGCTCGGAGGTTTCTCAGATAGTCGGCGTGCGGGGTGCCTTTGGGTTGACCGCAATAGCGATCGTAGTCGCCCGCCACGTAGACTAATTTGTCACAGAGCGGATAGGGTTCAGGGGCGCTAGTCCGGTTTGCTGATTTCTCCGTGCAGGGGATGACGGTACTAGCGTCATCCTTGCTAACCACGGAAGCCCCACGGAAATCGCCATCAGACGAGAGACGCACTTCAATATGCGCACTTTGAGTAGTGTGCGAGACCGGAATCATCGTGTATTCCCGACCATTTCGATTCTTTGCGTACTGACCGATGGATCCCTCGTTATTCTCGTAGGTTCGCACCAAATCCCCGAGCCAACTCACTTACGATTCTCCTTCCGGAAAATACTCTGCGTAGAGTGCATCCACCGGTTCCACATGCTCCATTCCGAATGATTTAACCATCCCGGCTCCTGATTTTCGAACAAGCGAACAGGATTCTGGTGGAATAAAGCGGATAACGCCGTGTAGCATCTTGACGTGCCAGAGTCGGATGGAGCGGTCGCTTGTTCCGGTTTCATCGGGATAGCTGATGCCGTGGACCATGGTACCAAAGTCGATTTCTGGTGTTTGGTCATAAAATCCCTCACCCGCCCCAAATTCGCAGGGTTCCACATATCCTTGGCACTCTCGGGCACCTAAGAAAATGTCCCTGCGCCCACCGGCTGCTAATGCCCGCTTGGCAATGCTGTAGTGTTTGCCTTCATTTCGGTCAGCGGCCAGTTCTTGTCGATGGGGGTTAAAGATAAAGTGAGCCCTTACTTGATAACGAACATTTTTAAGATACGTATAATAGGAGAGCGTATTGCCGCCGCCATACTCGATCGGGCGTATCCCTTTCGATTCGGTCTGGATGGGATGCATGATTCGCACTGCGTCAATCACCCAAAGAATCGTCGGTTTCCAGTAGATGCTCTCAGTGATCCCCTTCAGTGCCTGAAATGTGGGTACGTGGTATGACAGCTTCTCACCGCCCAACTTCGTGACCGGATCGGTGAAAAGGGCGTATCGACCATATACAGTAAACTGAATTTCGTTATGCGTAACTAGATCACCTCATTTTTCTATAAGAGATATCCCATTTCGTTACTCTCTCAATAGATTACAGCCAACGTTAACGGAATTCAACCTTTATTGTCTATATTTTTATCGCTAATCCGAAAATCCACCGGGTACACCTTGGAAACGGTTCGCATGCAGGGATTGAAGTCGTTGAACGACGTAGAATGGACTTGTGCAGGACGCGCATCCCCGATGGTGCCTGCTCAAGCATCCCGAACGAGGCTTGCTCAACCAAAGGCTGGTTGCCACACTCCTTTGTCCTCTGCGTCGATTCCAAATGTTTGCGAGTACGCGGTGTCTCGCACTGCCAGGATATGGTCCCGGAACAATGGGTAGAGGGATCCGCTTGCGGCCAGCGATCGCACGTCGTGATCGTAAAGATTGACGACATACTGCTGCGCTCTATGGAGTAATTCGCTTAGATTCTTGGGAGCATGTTCGCCATTTAACGCAGTCAATAGGTCGTTTGCCTCATGGTTATACGGTACGAGCACCGACCGCCCGGCGTTTGGAATCACCTGGAAGTATCGTTCAGCAGTAGCAAAGGATGGTCGTGTGACGATGGGCGGAGGGGCACCGTAACGATGACGATAGGCTTGAAAGAGCGCAGTATTATTGTTGAGGAGTTCGAGGAGGGTCTTGTTCAACTCGGGGATCGGGTAATCGAGTTCCCCTCTGATTTGATGAAAGTAATACCGGAAAAAGGTTTTCATGGCTAGAGGGGACAGCAAATCGTTGCCAAACCGCGAAGGATCGGACGCAAATTCGTTGAGCACCCGCTGAGTGATTTCGGCCCCGACGCGAATTTCCGGGAGGTGGTCTAAGACCTCATCAGACGATTGGATGATATAGACCGTTCTGACCGGATCGTGTCCATGGCGGTTACATCGGCCGGCTGCTTGAGCGATCGAATCCAGCCCCGCTAGCGAGCGGATGACGCAATCGAAGCTGACATCGACTCCGGCTTCGAGCAGTTGAGTACTCACACATATCACCGGAGCCTTTTTGGTCAGCCTCTGCTTCATGGTGGCTAAGACATCTTTGCGGTGAGCCGCGCACATGTTGGTACTTAAGTGAAACAGGGTGTTTTGCTTATCGTAGATCCACTCCGCGCTTTCTAGTTGAGCAAATAATTTGCGGACGGCCGCCTTGGTATTGAGAATGACAAGAACTTGATTGACACCCTTCATGCGGTCTCGGATAAACTTCGCGAGTTCGCTAGCCTCAACAGGGGAGGCCGTCCAATCTTCAACGACGACTCGTTTGAACTTTTGCGTAACACCCGCTAAGTCTTCGATAATCTCGGCACCTGGCGCCAGTTTCAAGTCGTTCTTCACAAAATCTAGCGTCGGTTGGGTAGCCGTGCAAAGAACGCAAGTGGATTGGGCGAGGGCACTCAGGAAGTTCAGCGCTTCATTGAACAAAGCGACACATTTTGGTGGTACAGCCTGCACTTCATCGAAGATAATGACCGCGTTGGACAAGCGATGCAAACGTCGAGCATTTCTGGTCCCTTGGGCGTAAAACGTGTTCAAGAATTGCACCATCGTAGTAAAGATTAATGGCCGATCCCAGTTATCTCGCGCCAAGATCCAGCGTTGCTTATCAACATCGTATTCCGTGCCATTATCATCCAAGTTTTCGACTACGTTAGAGTGATGCTCCAAAATAAGTGCGCGGTCTTCCTCTTGCAGTATTTTTCGAATCTCGTCCGCGTTCTGCTCGATGATCGTGGTGTATGGAGCCACGTAGACAATGCGCTCTTTTCCAGTCTCCAGTGCGTGCTTCAATGCATAGCGGAAGCTCGACAACGTCTTTCCGCCTCCCGTCGGGATAGACAGTGTGAATATGCCGCTAGAGCGCGTTGCAAAATTATCGCACTGTTCGGACATCTCCCTGCGCAACTGATTGATGGGCTGTTCGGAATCCTCTTGCGCTGCGTAGAAATGTACTTGATTAACTACTGCGCGGTAACTTCTCTCAAAAAAGTCTCGGTGATCGGTCAGCCACGGCTCATGGCTATCTTCTTCAAACTGCCGCGCATCGGTCCGATCGGCGTCAATAAGACAGCTAAAGATATATTTGACCAGCAGCGCCGAGGCAATCGGATGCAAACGACGCCGTCGTATTTCTTCAACCGCCGCCATAACCTCCGTTGTTGCCTCAGAGAAATAATGGTCTAGGTCCTCGGACGCATGCTCGGCTAAGAATACCGCTTCGGCCCGGCCGTATTCTTCCATTCCCTCCGCCTTCAATGCAACCCGTTCAAAGAACGGGGAACTCAGGTCAGGGTCTAGATAATCGCGCAATCCCTGATGATGGGAGATGATGCAATTGGCGATCCACTCGACGGCAACTTTCTCTAGGTCGGTCTTCGCTTTCTCATGATAACGGCGATAAAGAAATCGCCCGCCGGCCGTTGAATGGTCCACCGAACCTCGTCGCGGCGGCTTGTCCGAATGCGCAACGGCCTCCTGAATATATACTTTGAAGGCGTTTGTATTCTTGCCAAGGTCATGCAGTAATCCAGCCATTCCAGCCAAATGAGACACGCCGATCCGAGCTCCGAACGCCTCACACCCACATCTAACGGCTGTCAAATGTTCATTCACGGTCTGAATCGTATCGTCGCTTGAACGAATGTGAGCGATGTACGGCCCGGTGTCTTTCGAATCTTTCTTCATACGCACTCTCCTGATTTCCAGTAAATGTGAACGGACATCCAGTCCGTTGCAAAACACAACATTCCCATTGCTCTCTTCTTTTGATAACACGATATACAGAGTTTCGCGGGTCTTCTCTATTTTTCCTGCATTCGCTTACCATTCCAACACGGATTGGATAGCCGCCCGTTGATGGCGACGAGAAGTCTTATGAGCTAACAATAAATCGGTCATCCAGGTCCGGCTCGCGTATCATGCCGGCCACCTCTGGAGGTGGCCAATTTTTAGCTTCTACCAGGGGAGACATTCTTATGAAATCTCTCAGGGGCTGTCGATAGCTCTCTCGACGATATGGGTTTGCCCATGGGAAGCATCGCAGTCCGCATGCCCTCAAGGGTCTGACCTTCGACGACTCGTTGGAATTCTTCTCGACGGAACCTGTTGACTCTCCAATTTGTGTCTAAGGATCTGGAACGGAAACGAGTGTAGAACACCGTGGCCTACGTTAAAATGCTTCTTAATTTGGCATAGAATAACATGGTCAGATCTATCCCTCTGGCAAAGCTTGATGTTCCTATCGGGGGTCGGCGAAGTTGCCGCACGGACTCGCGCTGAGATTAAGGTTTCATCCCGACTGGCTGCTTTCAGCATGCACGTCGGTCGAACGAAGAGCGAAGTAATCATCGATAATGCCGTCATAATTGAGGCTAGTCAACTGGTTGGTGCGTTGTCCTAAGAGCAGTTCTCAGATCTTTCACCGTCTATGTTTGATATAAGAGAAATATTGATTAATGATAGGTGTCGCACCATGCATCCACCACCAAAGTTCGCAAAGAGGCTGTTCTCCGTCGACTCGGTGACTGCACAGATTCATTGGGCTGTCATGTTTGAATTCTGTAGTACCGCAACATATATCGGGCCTTTATCGCAACCGACCGCTCGGTTCAAATTGGCAGCACTATAGCCGTGGGTATCCTAGATTTTTAAAGGTGGACACGTCATGCACCCACAACCCCTGCGATAGGGAATTTTAGACACGGCCAATATTGCTGAACGGGTCATGACTGTAGGGATTAAGGGTTCTCGATTGGTCACCCCAGCCGCGATAGCGAGCCGTGATTGGGAAAGAGCGCGTAGTATGGCTGAGCGTCTTGACATTCCAACCTGGTACGCAGACTATCGCGATCTCTGGTCCGATCCGAACATTGACGCAATCTATATTCCATTACCCATTACCCGTTCACCTACCCATTCACCTGCATGCTGAATGGACTGTGCGTCCTGACGAAGCGGACAATCACGTGTTGTGTGAGAAACTGGCAGCCTTGAGCGCGGTTGAAGCACTGCACAGGGTAGCTATCCTTTTGCCGCGACCTTCTTCTGGCATACAAGCTGACTGATCTGCATATGCATGCCCCAAAATCCTTTTTAGACTCTCGCCTCGCCCCTTTCCCACGGTTTGGAACAGTCCACACACCAAGGTGGCTAGCCTTGATGCCGGCCGATGATATCGCACATCCCTTAGCCGCCTCTTTGGCCTAACCTCTTATGAAAGATGATGATCACTTCTCGGCAGTGATATCGCTCGCGCAACTCCTCTCTTCGCGTTTTTACTTCCGAATACCCGGCAATTCCCACCCGCTCTAGTTCCCGGTAATCATCGTCTTTGGCCACCAGTTGAATCGGTGTGTACCCATTTTTGAGGTAAAACGCCTCCACTGAACGCTGATCCGCCGACCCTACGCCCATAGCATGATACCCCAAGTCTTCGGCCATGCGTTCCAAGGCCTTGAGCATTTGCGATCCAATGCCTTGTCGAGCGTAACCTTTTTCGTTGTCCAAATTGACCGCAATGCCTTGGAGAGTGGCCCTATCCCGCACATGAGCTGATGGACTGGCATAAGCCACACCGACCACATCGTCGCCATCGACGGCAACCATATAAAGGTGGGGACTTCGGTCGACGCGGCCAAGAAAATCAGCAAACGTTTCGCGATCCAGATACTCCCATTGGAGGCTATACGCCTGCTCATAATCTGACGGGCCAATCATTCGGATGACTCGGTTCATTGGCTATCCCCTTCGCTCTGACGATCGACGGTGGCTAATCTCCCGATCCCGATTATACGTTTATCGGCACCGATCCTTGAAGTCCATGGAATCGATAAAATGGCTCATTCATTCACTTTTTGACGCCAATCCCAATAAATGATATGATATAATATGGATGGAAGGTCTCTGCAGGAAGAGGTCGTTTCCAAGTGCATCGATGGGTGACGGCGCAAGTTGTCGTCCCGGTAAACGTTGAGTCGGTCGGATTTCCCGGAAGTTTCCCCACTTTTTTCTCGGATTAGGGTGTAGATTTGTCGGTTCGGTTCAATAGCTATAGTCGATAGTCTATGCAATGATTCTTTCAATGGCAGAGAAAACATCTTTCTTCGTCCGTGATCAAATCATGTGATCTCGTCAATTCAGCCGGGATTGATAGGGTGTTGTCGCGTCGCGCTGGCTTCGCACCGCATCCAGTACCCACTACTGCGTCGTTCACCAAGCTTTTACCGTTTTGTATTCCTTCATCATGATCACTTCTCTCGCGTTCGTACCATTCGTTCTATGCAGGAGGTTCTCATCATGATTCGTGCTACAGACAAGCGCTCTATCGTCTTTATCGGAACTAGTCTTCCGCGAATCTGTGGACTCGCCACGTTTTCCCAAGATCTCATCCGTGAATTGGTTCATATTCCAGATTTTAATCCACCGCGCGTGGTCGCCGTCAATGATCATCATAAGCGCTACGTCTATGCCAAGTCGGTGATAGCTCAAATTGATCAACAAGTGCGTCAAGACTATGTACTCGCGGCAGAAAAGATCAATTACGCCTCGACAGATCTCGTCATCATCCAGCACGAGTTTGGCATCTACGGAGGCGCCTCGGGTGAATATATCCTAGATCTCGCGGAAGCTCTCACCGTACCTTTCATTGTGATCTTGCACACCGTGCTAAAAACCCCGACCGCCAAACAACGACAGATCGTCCATCAACTGTCCCAATTATCCGTGCAAACCGTGACCATGGCGCATAATACCGTGACCGATCTCATCACCACCTATCAACTGGATGCCCAAAAAATCAGTGTGATCCCCCATGGTGTGCCTTCGGTGCTCACGGAAACTCGCGAGGTCTTGAAACGTCAACAAGGATTCAAAGATAGCCAGGTCATCTCTACCTTTGGCTTTCTAAGCCCAGGTAAAGGCATCGAGTACGGCATTCAGGCCATGGCTAAAGTGGTCCATAGACATCCCGACGCGCATTATCTAGTTCTCGGCGAAACCCACCCCGTGGTGCAAGAAGAGCACGGAGAATCCTATCGCCGTAAGCTGATTCGCCTGGTGTCCGCGCTGGGTTTGGAAAAGCATGTCACCTTTGTGAACAAGCTCTTGACTCAACAGGAGATTGTCGAATCGCTGGTGACTTCGGACCTCTGCCTCACCCCGTATCTAGGCCAGGATCAGGCGGTCAGCGGCACCCTTGCCTTCGACATCGGCTACGGACGCGCGGTGGTCTCCACGCCTTACCGGTATGCCACTGAAATGTTGGCCGAGGGCCGAGGGCGTTTGAGTGCCTTTCAAGATGCCGATGCTTTAGCCACCAACATCAACGACTTGTTAACCCATGCTCAGGTGAAATCGACCATGGAAGCTAAAGCCTCCGCCCTGGGCCGGACAATGCGCTGGAGCGAAATTGCCTTGACCTATGCGGCTTTATTTCGCAGTCACTTTCTCCCTAATCGCTATCAAGGGAAGGTGCTATGATGCCAATCCAAACCCTCATTCCTCTCGATCTGAATTATTGGCACCGGCTGACCGACGACACCGGAATCTTCCAACATGCCAAATTCGGATTGCCCGATCGCCGTCATGGCTATACCACAGATGACAATGCAAGAGGGCTGATCGCGGCAGTGATGTGGCACCACCGCGATCTCGCACCGAAAGCCGTCCAACTGATGTACACCTACTTATCCTTTGTCTACCACGCGCAAAATGACGAGGGCAGCTTTAAGAATTTTATGAACTACGAGCGCCGTTTTGTGGAGGAGGTCGGCTCCGAAGACTCCTTTGGTCGTGCGCTCTGGGCGGTTGGCTACACCCTCTCGGATTCTTTGGTGCCCAAAAGTCTTAAACATGCCTGCTGGGCCATCCTCAGTCGCTCGTTAGACTACGCCCAAGGGCTCCGCTCACCGCGGGCTAAGGCCTACGCCTTGATTGGTCTGAGCTACGTGGCCCAATCGACCGATTGGGCCACAGCCGCCGCCCTGGTAGACCCCATGACTCGGATTCAAGTCCGATCTGCCGTGGATAACCTAGGCCGCGAGCTAGAGGCACAATACCACGCCTATCGACGGAGCGACTGGCATTGGTTCGAGGACAGTGTGACCTACGGCAACGCGGTGCTGCCTTGGTCCTTATTCATGGCTGCCCAAGTTTTGAAGCGATCCGACTGGACCGAGATCGCTCGAGAAAGTCTGGCCTTTTTATCGGCCTTGACCCTATCGCCTGAAGGCTACTTTCAACCCATTGGCTGCCGAGGTTGGCTGACCCGAGGCGGCACCCCCGCGCGCTATGACGAGCAGCCCATCGAAGCCGCAGAAATGCTCATGGCGTTTCAAGCGGCCTACCGCAGCTTAGGAAACCCGGAAGATCATGACGGTATGGAGCGGTGTTACCAGTGGTATTTAGGCAAAAACTCGCAAGCACATTCGCTGATCGACCCGGAGACCTTCGGCTGTTATGACGGCATCGAAGCCCACGGGCTCAATCTCAACCAGGGCTCGGAAAGTATCCTTTCCTATGTCATTGCGCACTTCGCTATGGCCGATGAATAAGTACGCGGTCGTCCTCGCCGGCGGTGGAGGCACCCGCTTTTGGCCGCTATCGCGCAAAGAAAAGCCCAAACAGTTGTTGCGCCTGGGCAGCGACGACATCATGCTGAATGACACCATCGCTCGATTCGAAACCGTCATTCCCCTCGAGCATACCTATGTGGTCACCAATCAATCGCAAGCTGAGCTTTTAAGCGACATTGTTCATCCTGGCGTCCCCAAAGCCAACATTCTCATCGAGCCTGCCGCGCGCAGCACCGCCGCGAGCATCCTCTACGCCGCCTTGACCGTGCAAAAAAACGATCCCGAGGCCATCCTTGCGGTCTTTCCTGCCGACCATTACATTACCGATACCGTTCAGTTCAGGGCAGCTTTGGAACTTGCCTGTCAAGCGGCCACGACCTCTCCTCGGCTGGTCACCATTGGCATACGTCCCGTGTTTGCCGCCACCGGCTACGGTTATATGCGTTACCAAGAGGACCCTATCCAAAGCGAAGGTGGATTAGTCTATGCGGTCGAAGAATTCGTCGAAAAGCCCGATCTTCCGACGGCGACCGCATATCTCGCCAGTCATCATTATCTATGGAATAGCGGTATCCTCATCGGCAACGCGTCCGTCATGGTCGAAAACTTTCACCGTTATCTTCCCCGCCTGTACCGCTTGATGTCGCCCATCGCCCAGCACCTGGGCACGTCCGCCGAACGCGCATCCGTTGACGCCATTTATGCGGAATTGCCAAGCATCTCCATCGACTACGGAATTCTCGAGCGCAGTGACGAAGTCTTAGTGGTGGTCGGAGATTTTGACTGGAATGACGTGGGCACCTGGGAAGCTTTCGGCGCCATTTTTCCTCCCGATTCTTCCGGCAATATCGTCCAGGCTGATCACATCGGCATCCGCACTCAGAACTCGATCATTTATAGCAGCGACCGCTTGATTGCGACGATTGGCATCGACGGCCTGATTATTGCCGACACCAAGGATGCGCTGCTAATCTGCCCTAAAGAACAGTCCCAGGCCGTTCGCGAGTTAGTCGATCGTTTGAAGGCCGAGGCCCGCCATGAATATCTCTAGGGAATTGCTGCAACTCCCCACAACTGGAGGACAGTTGCGTCACCCAGGCCCTTTTTCAGGTCGTGGTCCCGAGTGTTAAAGACCTTTCCACCAGGGTGCGAGGCTATCATTTCCTAATTTTTCTAACCAGCCAGCCCATTGGCCCGCACCTTGGCCCATTCAGACATTTTCCGAAAAAGAGGGCGATCATCATTTGGAACCAGCACACCGAAGCTAAAACCTGTGAAGCTCTCCTCCACGAGTTCCGTCAAAAGACACCGCCCGGGGCCGGGGCCAAAATCCCTATCGTCGATGGCACCGCCCGAGACGTATACAATATTTGTGCTCCCTTCGTCGATGAAGGCCAGACGGTGTTCGCAGGCCGAGTGGAACCGCGCGACGAGGAAATCGCCGAAGTCGTCTTTTTCCATAAACGCAACCGAGTATGGATTCCTCGGCCCAGGACCCGTCGATTCGTGATGCAAGATCCGTTTGTGACCCGCATTCATCATCAATTAGTCTTTGGCGGCGTCGAAGTAGAAACCCTGGTGGCCAATCCCAAGACCATCGTGGGCTGGCGTACGGTCTTTTATCGGGGTGCATCCATCGCTACGCTCGAACCGTTTGCCGTGGGCCCCCGCGGAATGAAAGACATCCGCTTGGTGGAACTCCGCGACCGACGCATCGGCGTATTCACCCGCCCGATGGACGCGACAGAGCCCGGCGCGGATATCGGCTTTTTCATCATCGAGCGCTTAGAGGATTTATCCGAAGCCGCCATTTTGAATGCAGAACTATTCCGCGGACAGTTCGCCGAAAACGAATGGGGCGGGGTGGGCGAGGCTCACTCCTTGTCCAATGGGGTCCTTGCGGTCTTAGGCCATATCGCCTATCGCAGTAGCGACGGCCATCTCCATTATTACGCCTATACCTTTGCCACCAATCCCATCACCCAGTCCACTACCTCCCCCCAGATTATTGCCGAGCGCAAGAATTTTCCCATCGGTCCTGCCAAACGCTCGGACCTGGAGGACGTGGTGTTTAGCGGAGGACTCCGGAACCGACGGCGCGGACGGGCCACTCTGTACGTCGGGGTCAGTGACACCGAAGCCTGTACGATCGATATCCCTGACCCATTTTTAGCCTATGAGACACTGCCTGTGGAGGGCCCCGACGGTTGATTGAGTAAATGGCCGAATGCTTCGTTTGACCTTGACTGGGAGTCGTTGGCCAAATTTCAGACTACATCGAAATTAAACCCTCCGCTTACGGCGATCTCGCCAGTGCAGCGCCTCTATTCGGACGTTATTTCGTAATATTGCGAAAAATAGTAGGAACCCGTTACAGTTTAGCGTATACTTAAGAGGTCAAGAGCGTATCTGACAGGCACTCGTGGTCCATTGGCGATTGGTGGCGCATCTTGCCAGTGATGTCTCGTCTGATGACTTTTTCGGCTCTTACGCACTTTCTGTTATTAAGAGTCGACGTCGTAACGATGTAGCAACCTAATAGTACGGGTTTGCGATTATTTCCTCATGAAAATTAGGGAAACTCGTCAGAAAGTCAAGAGATGATAGACAGATATTGCGTATT
>DAHXNH010000063.1 GCA_027365485.1 Clostridiales bacterium | reverse complement strand
AGGAAGCCCCGCGCGAGGAGGCAGACCAGGAACCGTCTAAAGAGCACGAGCCCGCCGCGATGACGGAAGTGGCTCCAACGAGGCGAGTCCAGGGGCAACAGCCGGGCCAGCCATGGCATGGTGAGGTTGCGATCCGATCTCGATGTTTCTCCCTGGGTAACGGAGAGGCCCCTCGTCCTCCGCCGACTCGCCTAGCCCTCCGAACGTCACCCAATCCAACCTCCATGTTGACCCAGGCCGGATAATTTAATCCTGGCGAAGAATCCAACCCCCTAGGAGATTCAACTGGGCCGCAACCGCCGTCTCCATCCGCTTCGAATCGACCTGGTCGAGTGCGTTGAGCCCTAGGCCCCGAAACTGCACCATAATCACATCGACGATTTCCGCCACAGCCCGGTCCGGGCGGAATTGACCCACGGCTATTCCGCGTTCAATCACGGAGGTCAAGTAGTGGCGCCAGGATTCGTACAGGTGCTGCAACGACCGCGCGATGCGTGGATCCCGGTAGGCTCGGAGTTGGATTTCATTAAGTGCGACGAAGAAGCTGGGATCCCGGTCAAGCCGGCGTTTCAGGTCCTCAAACTCATGCGAGAGAGCCTCCCACGGGCTCGGATCTCCGTGTTGCCTTCCTTCTCCGCGCAATTGTTCTAGTAGCTGGTCGACGACGGCCTCAACCAAAGCTTGCTTGTTAGGAAAATAATGCAGCAACGTGGCATGATTCATGCCCGCCGATGTCGCCACCATTCGCACCCGAAATCCCTCCAAGCCACGTTCGGCGATTAAGCTAATGGCCGCCGAAACAATGGCTTGGCGGCGATTGGAGTTATCCATGGACGATGGCCTTATTTCTCATGGCCAAGCGCCGTAAACACGTGCCCCAACTCCAGCCATAACAGACGGCAGCGATGATAAACCCGATGGCCATTAAAAACGAACTAAGGCTTAAGCCATAGTTCAAGAAACTCGCGCCATTAAATCCCGCACCCGTCATAGCGATCCATCCGATCACAGTTAGGACGAGAACGGGCCGGTCTTGCAAGCGAATGGCCACGGGAATTAGGCCGATGGCCATAAACCAGAGCAAAATCCCCAGCAGAATATGTACTTTGAGAAATCCGTTGGCGTCGGTCGTGGCCCAGAGGATTCCACGCCAGATGCCATAAAAGTAGTTGGACGCCTGCGCCCCCGGATGCGTTCGCGGCACGACCACCCATACATTCACGACCATGCCTAAGAGAAACTCCAAAATCAGCCCAATCAACTGCCATCCCAATAAGCGCACCATGGCTCCCCGTTTTTGTTCTATTGCGGACCCCTCACTTTCATCAACCATCTGGTTGATGCTAACATATCCGGCAAGGAGGACCAACCAGATGGTTGAACGGAGCCATTGCGGTTCGATGCCTGTTCCGGACCATTGATCAAGGTTTCTTGCAGCATTTAACCCTACGGATCCCACGCCCATCAGTGGTCAGGAGCCTAGGTGTGCTCGCCCGTCGGCGCATGGTCCAACGATTCGATCGCTGACCGGCTGAGCCCGGTGACCTCTTCGACGAGAGATACCGCGAGGCCTTTGGCCAATATCCCTCGGGCAATCGCCACACCTTGGCATGCTCGCCCTCTTTGACTTCGTACGCAAATCCTTCTTTTACTCCGCCTTCGAAACCCCCTTTGACTCCGTCTTCAAAGCCTTCTTTGCGATACTGGTAAATATCCCGCAGGATTAAATCGCGATCATTGTATCGCTTCCAGGTCGCGTCATCCGCTAGCCGCCTCCTCCAACGCCTGCACCCACCCTTCCTGTTCGGCTGCATTCAACATCCAGAGCCACTTTCCCAAGTGATCGCGCGCCGTACTTGCCACATCGTTTACCGAGGCCCGAAATTTGGGCAACTCGATCAGATGAATCTCCAAGCCCTGGGTCAGTCGAAATCCCAGGCGGTCCTCAGTCACATGATACGACGTGTGAAAGGCGGTTATCCACCTGATGGCGGTATCCTGCGCGCGGGTGCAACTTGACGATTTGACGCCAAGGCTGTTGGCGTCTCAACACCTTGCTGCATAATGGTTTTCCCACACAATGGCGTGCTCCCACAAACAAAAACTATGACCCGCGCGCAGTATAAAATTCAGGAACTGAATGGCGATGCAGGGCGTCAAGACGCTGTAGCCTTGTCCTCGCCGCGCTTGTTTTTCAAACAAGCGGCTCCAATACAGCAAGGTGCGCTCACGCATCGTGCGTTGCGGGGTAGCCTGCATCTCAATATCCACGCTCTGGTCCCGGTCCGACCGGACCGTGATATCCAAACGCACCGTCTTAGCCAGGGCGCTTTCTGGGGGAATTTCCGAGTTCTCAAATCGCACTGCGGTCATCGGGTCGGTGGGATTTATGACGGCGTTGAGCAACGCCACCAATCCTCGGGAGCCGTCTGGCTCCCCAAACACCCGCTTAAACGCGAAGTCATTCATCAAATTCATATACCGTTTCTCCATACTCTCACGCCCCTGAGTCAGTCTAGCGGGAATGCTCTACACGAATTCGGTACAATCGGGCGCAGAGAAGGCGAACAGGGGGGATCATCCAGCGATGGATCGCTAACGACCGAAGGGACGGTCCCGACCGTGCGGGACGACCTACACTAGCCCATTTGAGACCACCTAATCCCCGTTCCTGCTTGCTTGCGGTCATCCGACGAGGTTCTCATGGCGAGGTCGAATAGTGAGGCTAGGGCTTAGGGCTAACAGGATTCGAGGAGTGATCGCCGTCAATGGTATAGGGGACTTTGTGGTTTTTTAGACCCGCCAGACTAGCGATGCCAATAACGGAGAGATGATCGGATACGTTTGTTTTTATAGTGTGCATGGTCTGCCGAGTCGAGGTGGTGACTCCCGAGTGAACCTCTGGTTCTGTCCCCAACTTCCCATATTGACCGAGCAAAAATGGGTGCTTTGCGCTACCGTGGTGGCTGGAGGGGATACCCCATGGCTGCGGATTTACCAGAGTGGTATCCACGATTGGCACCCTCTCGGCAGTTATTTCCCCGGCCGGAGCCAACGGTGTGATCGAATGGTTAACGGCCTGGGTGGTGTGTCCCGGGAGGTCGGACCATCACTGGACTATGGCAGAGGGTGCACTCCACTCCGCGGCGAAACGCCGCAAAAATTGTGCGCGCTGGGGGCCCGAACGTATCGTGACCATGGCCTTTTTTGCGTACGGACTGGTTTGGATGGAACATCCCCTCACGCACGGAGATCGACCGGCCTTGGTGGTTCTGCCCTGGGATCGCGGAAAACACTCTCCGTGGTGCCTGGATGCGTTGGCCGCCTTTCGTACCCAAGGATGGATCACGCCAATTAATGGGCAAGGCGGAGTGAATCCCACTTCCCGGAAAATCACGCCGGAGATGATCCAGATTTTATCGCAAGCCCGATAGTGCAATCATCCATTTTTTAAAAAGCCGCAAAGTTCACATCGATCATCCATTCCGTGTTATACTTGTTCGACAACTATAGAGGAGCGATCAGCATGTTGGCGGTACGACTCCCCCCCGATTTAGAAGCTCGATTGGACGCTCTCGCCCACAAAACGGGACGCTCCAAAAGTTACTATGCCAAACAAGCCATTGCGGCCTTTCTGGAAGAGGAGGAAGATTACCTGCTCGCCATAGCGCGGTTGGCCGAACAGAATCCACGCATTCCCCTCGATGTCTTAGAACGTGACCTGGACCGTTGAGTGGGATGCCGAGGCAGTCCGAGAGTGGCAAGCCCTAGACCGCTCGATGCAACGCCGCATCCTCCAGTTTTTGCGCACGCGCCTCGCAGAACAGCCCCATCCCCGATCCGTAGGCAAACCACTCAAGGGCCTTAAGACCGGTCTGTGGCGGTATCGCGTAGGGGATTATCGGCTCATTTGTTTGTTGGATGATGAACGGCGGATCGGGGTAGTCGTGGCGGTGGGCCATCGTCGTGAGGTGTATCGATAAGCCCGCGAACGCTCCCGACCATGAGCGCTTCACCCAATAACCCGCGAGGTAACTACTCAGGGGTCATTTGCAGATCTCCCGGCCGAAACTAAAGCTGGTATATGGTTGCCAAGGTTGGGTGGATCGGGATCGCAGTCGGCATTGTACGCGATGGTCTTGTAGCCCGCTATAATAGATTGTGAACAGAGTCGAGTCTAGGCGGACGATAGATTCCCACGAGAGGTCAGGCAGTTAAGCGAATATGTACTCTTAATTCCTGCAGAGTTTCCTCTTTGGAATCCTCTACCACCGTCAGGGAATTGAATGAGCGCAATGGTTCGGCGAGCAAATATCCCCATCGGCTGAGGACCCGTCGTGAAAAGCAGTGATAGTTAGATACCAACACGGTCCGGTCGAATTGACTCCCCACCGCGTCGCCTATCAACCGGGGCACCTGAGACAGGGTATCCTTTTTCATCTTGTAGGCCGCGTTTACACTGAAGGTAAGGGCCACAATTCTCTTGTGGTAAGCTTCGTTTCCAGACGCTAGCATATAAGCTAGTTTGCTAACAATGGTCTTGGTTTTCCCGTATCCAGCCGGAGCCTCGACGATAATGCATTGGATAGAAGAGTATACGACCTGAAGCTGGTGTTCATCGCCCTCGTGCAATTCTTCGCGTGTGGATCTTAGCCTTGCTAAGTTCACGGCAGTTGTCATTGGGTCGCCAACCTCCTGGCCTCATTAAGAACCCTCTCGTAAAACGGGGGAACGCAAACAAATTCCGCCAACGGTTGGGCGACAATTACTCTCTTGTTCCGCGCTAGAAAATCCAACACTTTAGATGTCACCTTGGTCTTCAAAGCTTGGATGGCCGCTTTGTCGAGTTTCGCTAACTGATTTGATAACACTTGTCTGGGATCGAGAGATAATCCCAGGGTTTTCGCGTCTCCCAAGCCCCGCCTGTGGGACACGCAAATCCCGCGCGATCATGATGGTGCGCCAATGCCTCTACACGGAGAGGTTCCATCATTACTGGGAACGTTCAACCCGCGCCCAATAGCGCGCCGCCGCGGTACGTAATGCGGCATTAGGTTCTGAGGGA
>DAHXNH010000028.1 GCA_027365485.1 Clostridiales bacterium | reverse complement strand
CAGTGAGATCTCCGGAAAATCCCGAAGGTTCCACCACAAAGTCTAGATACGAACGGTCATGTTTCAATCGAGAGCGCATCTTGGCCCGGTGAGTCAGCGCTTCCGCCATACGATAGGCGCGAAAGAACGGATAGCGAGTCTTGACGATGCATACCCCGGCGCACGCGGTCAGTTGAGAGCCGTCCGAGAGGTGCTTCTCTTCTAAGTGGGCGATAAACTGCTTGGCAGCGAAAATCCCCAGTTTCCCCACCGAGAGAAAGGTAATATCGTCTCCTCCGATTAGGATGGGACGAATCGGCAAGATGGTTTTCCCGTCTTGCTGTTGCCAGCAGACCAAGGGATCATTTTGCAAGCTATCTTGTTTCTTCAGCTGTTCTCTTAGATGGATAATATCGCGTAGCGTCTCTTCAAAAGCCTGGTCATTCGCCTCTTGAACGCGGGTCGACAGCTCACGCAGTTGGTCCAGATCGCTGCAACGCCGAAATCGTTCACCCATCCGATTGCCGTCGATGTGGACCACTGCCATATAGTTGTGCTCGCCGCGAATCTGACCCAATCGATCGGCTTCATTGGTGAACATATAGTCTTTTTGTACAACGCCTCGAAATTTCCGGTTTAGCTGTTCTTGGGCCGCTTCGGCGCTGTCGCGCTTGATTTGCACGATCGCAGCAATCGCTTTACCGTCGTCATCGCTACACTCGATCTCGGCTACCTGACCGGTGTGTGCGCACTCTTCCATAATGCCCAACTTCGGATACGCGGTCATCGCTAGGTCACGATTCTTATTTTGGCTTAAGGCCTCCAGTAACTGTTGGTGTTCGAACGCAAAGTCGTCACCTGGAGCATAATGCATCGCGTACGCGATGCGCATTGAAGGAAACCGCGCGAATACCTCCAATGAGTAGCCTTGGATAAAGCGAACCGCGTCTTCTTCGCGGGCGAAGTGAATGCGGGCGTTGCCTCCTCCGATGTAGCCGATCTCAAAGTTATCGATGATATTTGGGGCTGATGCCAGCCACGTTCCGGATAGCACGATGCGGTGAAGTTGCTTCACGTCGTCTTCCCCGAGCGAGAAGACCCGCCCCAGGATATCGGGTAAGACCTCTCCATAAAGACGCTGGGCGATGATATGCGAAGCACCCACGTTTTCTTTGAGTTGGTTGCTGGCATAGACAAACTCTTGAATGCCCACAATGTCAATCATCATCGCCCAAGGGTACTTGACCGCTTTCGCTTTTTCCATTAGCACTTTATCCTCCATAGATTTTGACCGCCTCCACGATCTTCGATCCAATCGTATCGAAATCGCTCTCGCCAAACACCTGAAATCGCTCAGAGATATCCGAATCACTTTCTAATTCTGGTTTAAGGTTGTCTCGATTCATATTTGACAACATGGTCACCAGAAACGCCATACGACCGTCACCCCCAATTTGCCGGGTGCGGTGAATGACCTCAAAGCCCTTGCTCTTACACACGTGGCGCGAAGCGTCCGTGGTCACAGAGATCCCAATCAGTTGGTAGCCTACGATGAGGTATACATCCAACTCAAATTTCTCTTGGCCAGTCCGTTTTGCTTTCAGTGATTGGCCAAACGTATCCGGTATGTTAAGCGCCCATGAATGCTCGACCGTTTGGTCAAGCTTCTCGGCCGCTTGATAAATTTGTCGCCGCACATAGTCTTCAAACCATATCCCGCGGATGCATCTGACATTGTACTCATCCGCCTTTATCACTTTTCCGGTTAGCGCTGTGTGATATGTGCCATCTTTAATCCGTTGCAACGTCGGAAGATACGGAACAACCGGATCTATAGCGTTCCAGTCTAGTTCCGATTTCACCTGATCCGCGTTCGTATTAAACTTTATAACGCCGTGCTGATATTTGCCTTCCGAAAAATAGAAGACCTTTTTTATTTCTGCCTGGATGATCCCGTACTGTTCGCGATGCTCCTTCCACATCTTGACCATAAGGTCTGGTAATGAGTCCTTTATTTCCAAGCTGTCAGTGCTCGCGGTGTTTTTATCGGAGCAATTTTTATAGCCATGCAGAGACAAGAACTCACCCATGGTCATCTTCACTTTGTAATACAACCCAACGGAACGTCCGTCGGCTACTCCTTCTCTCATCTCATTCCAGTAGAGCACGTGACGCCTATCATCTAAATACGATGTGCTAAACCGCAATCCGCGATTCTTGCATATCGTCTCAAAAGCCATATAACTATGAACGCTGGTAGACTTAGTGCCCCCGCTGTAACTCAAGTGGACGCTCTGATGCGCTCCGATGGACTCTTTCAAACCATTGTCGATATCACGCCGAATTTTTTGACCGTCGTTGATATTTGAAAGTGGCTTCAGGGCGATCTTGATTTGACCGGGCTTAAGTTTTTCAATTTCCGTTTTCACGCGGCATGCGAACTCGCATGTCGATCGCGCGTTTACTTGATTTTTTTCTGAGTAGAACACGAGAATTTCCTCTACCGTGTCATCTAATAGTGTCTGATCGGACGACAGCAAGTAGTTGGCTACCACGTAATTCGGAAGTGGGTTAAATCCCTGCAATAAAACAAGAAGTGCCATAGGATCCTCCCAATCTATATCGCGAAATCCATTTTATCAGGATGCTCTTTAGACAGTGCTTTATGATCTCAACTATGATTGTAGACACTTCGACAAAAAAGGCGAATTTCCTTCCTTAATTCGTGACATTCCAGAATCCCTCTTCACCGAGCTCAGGATCCCACTCATGTCTGACGCCGACGACGCGTTTATGCGGTATTTTGATCATTGGTTCGGGACCACCTCGAGGGTGACGTCCGCCGTCACTAATTGGCCAGGAGGCAGGATCGGTCATCCATGCGTTGGTCGCCTAGTCTATGGCCTGCTTGATGGCACGGCGCTCGGTGATCGCGCTTTAGACCGCGTTGGCCCCAGGCAACGCTCTACGTATGCGACCCATCGATGTACGGGTCATCTCTCCCTTCGCTGGGGTTTAATCGCAGCCTACCGACGCAATGGCTCCCCGGGTTACACACTGAACTACGGCAGACCGACACCAAGACCACCCTTTGGTCGATACCGCCATCGGTGGATTATTAAAATCAATTTTTTTGTAATATGACGAGTTTCGGATCCCGGGTTTGATATTCGCCGGATTGATATATAAGGCGACGTCTACCCACAGTTGTTCCATGAGGGCAAAGAGCCGGGTCCCATCTCCTGAATCTCCATTATTGCGGGAGGCCGGTACCGACGAGGACGAGCCCTGAGACTCGGCCCGGTATGGCAATCCTTCCACCCAACGACGATCCAGCCAAACCGGCTGCAGGCATCTGAGAGCGTCCATGACCAACGAAAGGCGCCGAATCCCCCGGCATGACCGATTTTCAGGTGCCAGGCTGAACTTCAATCCATGAAACGGCATGGGTAGGCAACTGAAATTCCATAACCAGCGTGCTGTTCGACAACGGCACCTCTTGAGGAGGCTCAAGAAATTCTAGTTGATCTTTTGATTTGATCGCTGCATATTGCTGTGGAGTCGGAAAGTTTGGCCTCCCTTGCCGAACCCATTCCGTATAAGCATTGCTGTGAGATCGATCGATTCGGTAATGACGAATTGCCACTTTGCCATGATTGGGCAAATGATTAATTTCCAACGTTACTTTAAAATCCTGCACTTTATCCCAATTGTCATGATGACTGTAGATCAGAATGCCAATCTTTCCATCGTCAGACTTAGTGGCCATCCCGGAAACTTCTGGTTCTTCCTCGGATCCATAATCATCCGCATAGCAGAGGGCGTCTTTTTCGTGAGAACTCTCAAAAGATAGGTAGTGGCGTCCGGACCTTGCATAAACCTTAAACAGATTGAAAACGGCCTTGTCTATTCCCTGTGTGGAGAATGCGCGAGTCCCTTCAAAACACCGTTCGCCAGGAAATACAAAAGTCCAAGCCAAGGGACGAACATCCATCTTCATTGATAAGGCCAACGTCTCGATTTGGCGATAACTGGATGCTATGTAACTCGCGAAATATTCAGTATTCCTGAAATTCATGTTCGCGTTGTCAAACCTTCCGCCCGCAGCCCAACCGTCGGGATCGGCCTCTGAAAGGACAATTTCACGATCTGAAAGACCGTGTCTCTGTACCGTTTCCATGCCCAATTTTACTTGACTGAGCAATCGTTTTACAGAAGGCGTCTCTTTAGGCGCATTAATCCTGAAGGGGAATCCTCCTCCCTTGGCATGGAAAGTAATAAAATCCAGCCTTGTTCCTTGTTTGCCAGTTACATAATTCGTTTCCTGGGAGCAATGACTTAGAAACTTATTCAAAAAATCGTGAGCCGCATTTCCCGGGATCGGTCCGCAAGTTGCCGGTCCCCCAAGCATTGCTTCGTCTAGTGCGGCGTGCACGGCGGCTTCGGTATAATCATATAGTTTGCAAAACTCTTCCACCGTGCCTTTCCAATAAGAGATATCTGGTTCATTCCATAATTCCCAGTACCAGGTCAGCACTTCTTGCTTTCCATAGCGCTCTACGCAATGTGCGACCACGCGAAAAATCAATTCATACCATTTTCCATAATCTTTGGGAGGAGTGGCCCATCCCTCGTGGCGATAGGCTCTATACCGATCCCAACTTGGATGGTTTTCAAAAAAGGCCGGATGAACCAAACCCATTGGCATAAAGCCCAGTTCAAAGAAAGGTTTGCAATGATGTTTCACATAAGCATCGAGAATTTCATCAAGTGTTTCCCAAGTGTAGACCGGGTTGCCTCGATCGTCTTCTGTATAAACATTGGTCGATCCCCATTTGTATGTTCCGCGACCGTTTCCCGTACATAGCAAATGATGAGTTCGTATGTAATACGGGGCGTCTGGCAGAGCACCGAACTTGCTGATGAGCTCCTCCCCTTCTGGCATTTGCGTGTAATTGCATTCGTCGTACCCTATATACCGCCATGCATGAAGACACGAACCGGTAATACGGCTCACATCAACCTTTACTTTTACATCCGAATAAGAACTCATGTTGTACCTCCTAGTATATTGATGTTACGTACTCCAAAGAGTTTTGAGATCCAATTCTCATTTTGTCGGCGTACTACGATCGCTCCCCCGAACATAAGACAGCAGTCCCCACCGTGCAAGAGTTGCGAATGAATTGGATTTTTGAGGATTGGCGTCCTGTCTTCGAATCTCAAAGTAGTATGACAGAAAGCGAGCAGAGGGCAAAGCAAACCGAGCTGCCCTTATTGAACAAAACAAACTGATTCAAACGTATATTCCGCATATGAATCTGAGTTCCCCCCTTTTTTATTTTGCGGTTTTTTTGATCACGTAGAGCCCGGCAACAAGGCAGATAAGGTTAGGTTTAACAGGCTGCAGACGCGCTCAATCCAAGGATGTATCGAGTGGGTGAGTAGCCACATGAGGGGATAGGATCCGACTTTGAGCGCCAGGAGTGGAACGTCAAGGAGGCGAAAGAGGACTCGGTCGCTAGGACGTTCGACGGCTCGACCTTCAGGTAGGGCCAGCGGGGCTTGATCGACGAGAGTCTCCCGGACGAGTGCCTGGAGCCTGCGGGCGATGGCTAAGGCCAACACGGCTACATAACCGAATCCGGCTACCCGGTCGGGATTTTTGAGATAGACCGGATCCAGCCGGAGCGGCGATTTAAGCCAGCGGATACCATGCTCCACCTGGTATTCCTCCCGATACGTGGTCAGCATTTCGTAGGGCGACAACGTCCGATCCGAGGTGGCTAACACCAGCGTGCTGGCTTGCTGCACTTGGTGTCGGCGATAGGAGTCATCAGGAGACCACGTCCACGTGATTTGGTAGACAGTCTTCGGTTCTGGGGCTGGGGCATTCGCGGCCGGTCGGCCGCGCTTCCCTCGCTTGCCTGCCACCACCTCGGGCGTGACGTCAGCTAGAAGGGTCCATCCTCGGTACTCGTGGTCGGCCATCCAAGCTTTGGCGGCCTGGTTGGCGGCCGCTTCCGTGGCAAATGGGCCCAAGCACGCTCGCCCTGGGCGCGCGTCTTCTCCCATTGCCGACCAAACGTGTGCTGTTTCTGAGCTTCCAGCCGTTTGGAATAGATGAGGATGGCGCGCACGGTGACCGATCCGATGAGGGACTCCCCTTCCGGAATCGCTTGCCAGTAGTCCATTGACTCGGAGTCGGTTTTCAAAGACTTCCACTGATCGGCCTGGTTCCAGGCCGTATCGACGGCGTTCGTCACCCATCCATAGATGCGGGGCACTCGCGACAACCACCGAAGGGCGAGGCCCTGGGCGCGTTCGACCGCCTCGGGAGTCACAAAGCTACTGTCCCCTACATATAACACCGTTCGCAATTGCTCCATCGTCTACGTCTCACCCAAATGCTGTCCCCAATCGGCATGCCACGTTATGTCATCGAGATTGCCTGACGCCATTTGGCCGCCGGCGATCAGGTCGCGATCGGTGACACTGAGCGTCAGCAACATTTGCTGCAAATCGCCGCGATGATCTTTCGAATAGCCGTAGGTGATGGTGAATGGTGAGCGGGTCCGTCGACTCTGGATGTTCATAGGCGCCCCACAGGCGGAGCGAGCTTGTATCATTATAGAGGGACTTCGGATCCCCAAAGAGGGTCAAGATCCGGAGACAGGTTTGGTCCACCATGGCTGGGCCCATCTGAGCCATGCGTTCTAACACTTGGCCTAACGCATCGTCATTTAACTGGTCCGCATGAATCCCTGGTGCTAAGGTTTGTTCGATCCCCTGCTCGGCCCCCATTCTTCCACATGCACCATGGGTTCCCGATGGCAGAGGACGTTGAGGACGAGCGCTAAGAGGATCCATCGCGGAGCAACCTGTGTACACACCGAATCATAAGGCAATAGCGCATCCTAAATCGGTTGCCGATCAATGCGATCCAAAACATGTCGCACAATGACGGCCAGCAAGCTGCCCGAATGCTCGATGTGAATCGACGGTAAGCCCGTGTTCGCCGGGAGGTCGGACACGATAGACACCTCCACTGATCTTAGTGGGTGCTACCATACCATCGATTGGAAAAAAACATCAGGTTTTTTTGTTGGAGTCGGTGGGGCCATTCCGACCATGGATCCTATCAGCAAACCTGGCGAAAAGGTTAATCATAAATCACCATAATTTTCCTGCGGAATATACGTTCAAACGATCTTTGCAATCCTCGGAAAAAAGCCATTTGTCCAAAGCGTGATTGGAGAAATAAAGACCTGAGTAAGTTTGGTTGCGATGTCCACAACCTTCCGGGCGACGTCACCGAGATTGGTGCGCACCTCTTCTGGCATCAACATGCGCATCGGCCTGACAGCCGAAGGTGCGCTGGCCCCAGGTGGTGATGATAGCCTCCTCCAACCACGTGGCATCTTGCAAGACCTGCATAGTGCCTCGTTCGCATCCTCAGCGAAAGTGCCACCTTCGATCCAATCGGTGCGCTCGCCCAAGGCGGCTGATGTGAGCTCGAAGCCGAACGGATTAGCTCAAGAGCATGGCGGCGTCGCAACACTCTTGGACAGTGCGATGGATGATCATTTTAGAATCGGCGGCAAACGAGACCTACTGCCGGCTGTCTTCGATCAACGCCATCGCCTGGCTAAACATGATCTCCAGGCACCGCGTGGCATCGTTCGTATTGCCATCCAGGACGTCGACCATGATCGGACGGAATCCCATCTGACCGCCTCCCCCCCGGAGGCCAATCGTTTGGATTCCGGATGGCCATTTTGATTGTGCCCATGAGTGGGCAAGCATCCGTGTTGAGTCGGGAGCCAGCCCAATACGTCATCGTGGTCGATCGATGCGAGTGGATAAAGTCCTTGCAGCAGTCTTTGAAGGTGTGAAGTCCCTCGTGTCGCAGGTTGAGCGCCATCCCGCCGCGCTATCTCCGCTTGCCAAGGATCCAGTCGCTCCGCTTGGAGTGCCCACGTCACTTCATCGGGAGACACGCAGCCATACCGCCCGAGCCCAGCCCACTGATTGAGGTCATCAATGTACGAGGTCAGCCTGTCCTTCGCCTGGTGAAAGCCCAGAGCGCGACCGTGGTCGCCCAAAATCTTGAGCGTCGGGATGTCAAGGTCTTGGCCGTGGATGATGTGAATTTGCGCAAGGGCGATGCATCCACGGCGTGTCCTGTGTTCATCGATGGGGAAACCCATCGCTTCTTGGTGATGGTCGAAGGGGCCCGTCAAGACGTCACCGAGGCCGTGATGGCGCAGTTTCCGACGGTCGACATCGTGATCCGGGACCGAGGGAGTGCCTATGCCGCTGCCGCTCGGGCCCGTGGCAAACTCCAAGTGGCCGATGGATTCCATTTGATCGACAATTTGCACGAAGCGATTCAAGAAGCTCTGTCCCACACCCTCGGGCCCGATGTCTTCTTACGCGAAGGGGAGGGCTGGGTCCAGCCGGACGAGCTTGAGGAGACCGGGGCAGAGCGCCCTCAGGCCATGACCCTGTCCGAACCCGATCGAGAACAGCGAATCCGTCTCGCGCGGCTTACCGCGCGCCAAGCGCGAAAATATCGCACCACTCTGAACCTGTTGGAGCTCTCGGACCGTGGCCTGTCGACATTTCGAGACAAACGGGGAAAATCCTGCAAGAAATCCCGGTTTTTTTCACCCATGCTCAGATCACCCGGGTGGGATGACGGAGCGACAGAAAACCACGAAAATCTTGTTGTTTTGGCAAGCGATGCCCCACATGACCAGGCATCATCCCGGCCGCCTGTGGCACCCAGTTGATGGCCCCAGGGCTTCAGCAAGGATGAGTCCCGGGGAATCTTTCGTCCCTCGTGCCTCAAATGCATATGGCTGCTATATTTTCCTTGCTCGAGCGGAGACAGGCTACGGTGAACCGGGCCCTGTTGGTGGACCAAGAGACGGATGGAGGTGACCGATGGCGAGGCAAGATGGGATGGACCTCTTATGGAATGTGGATCGGCCGAACTACCAAATCACTGTCCGAATTCGAACTGGGACCGCGATTCAGATGGTGCGATTGCGATTTTCCAATGGGCCAGAAACCGCTCCGGCCGGCGTTTGGATGATGGTAAGGTTATGGATTTTAAAAATCTATTGCGATTTTTGCATCGGATAACCATACTGCTGAGCCTCGTCGTCATCGGAGCGATTCTGGCAGATTATCACCCCTGGGAAGGCGCAGGATTCATCATAGTAGGCGGTCTTATATTTTGGACGGTGCTTTGGGTGCAGTGGTTCCGTTCGGGGAACGGACGTAAATTGCAGGTGCCACGTGATAAGTGGAAGGACTTGTAAGGATCGGATCGTCTCTAGTTTGGACGTTGCCACGGCGGTTGACCGGGCCGCGTGGACGAGAGCTCTTGGAGTTCTTCGTCACTCAGTGTGCCGCCTAAGTCCTTTAAGGCCGCCATATTGAGTTCTAGGTATACGGCATCCCGATCTACCCCAGCGGCGTGCCGGGCTGGCTGTCATTGAGCATATGCTGAATCACAGTCAGATCGACTCCCGATGGATAGGCAGGATACTGACGATGATGTTATCTGGGGGAAAACGCCGAATCCGATTGGTACACCACACAACCCGAGTCGGGTACAATAGAAGCGTATCGGTTACGCGTGCAATCAGGCGACCTTGCTCCTAGCGCTTCCTTGACGTGGCTACATTGTAGCTACTATAATAGAATCAAAACCCTAGGGGGAACGATGATGAAGTCTGATGCGGTTATCCGCGCTCGTATTCCAGCGGACATCAAAGATCGTGCCATTGCGGTGTTAGATAAAATGGGACTAACGCCTTCCGATCTGATTCGTCTCACTTTTCTCCGGGTGGCCGAAGAAGGACGGTTACCATTTGCGGTGGAAGTGCCCAATCAAGCCACCACGCAAGCCCTCCGCGAAATGGAATCCGGAGGAGGAGACACTTTTGCTACCGCGGAGGATCTTTTTAAACATCTTGGGAACTAAGGTACAGTTATGTCCTTAACGCTTCGCGTCGCGACACGATTTCGGCGCGATATGCAGAAAATGGTACGGCGACGCAAGGATCTGACCAAATTGCAACACGTCATCGAGAGTCTCGTTGCTCAACAGCCGCTTGCCCCCCGTTATCACGACCGCGCCTTAACAGGCTTGCTCAAGACGATGCGTGATCTACATGTGGAACCTGATTGGTTATTGATCTACCGAATCGACTACGAAAGACGCGAATTGATTTTGCTTCGAACGGGAACCCACGCAGATATTTTTAAGGAGTAACTACTCAGGGATCATTTGCGAGCGAACCTCCCAAAAATAAAGCGGGTATTTGGTTGCGACCGCAGGTGTCCTGTCCCTACCGTGGATGAAAGGATGGGACCTATTAATGGAATGGACACCACGAACTCGAGACGAACTCTTGACGTTCTTTGCTACTGAGCCCACCGCCGATGCGGTGTTATTGGTTGTAATGACTGGGAGTCGCCTGCCCTATGCCCCGACTGACAGTGAAGCTGGTATCGACCCAAAGAAGGCTACCACCTCGATCGCAAGCAACCGCTTACTGGGCTTAACTGGCCCAAAACGAGGGTCAACCTCGCATTGGATCGCGAGCTAGAGCATCAGAACGTACGGTTCGGGGGCAAACGGTATCCGTACGTTCTGATCGGCAGGATGCGTGGGATCTTCAGCGTTCAACCCCGCCAAGAGCTCGTCGATCACTTCAGCCCAACGTGGTCGAGGTGGACGCTTCAATTCGACCCACAGAGTGGTCTCGCGAGAGCTGAAGGCTCTGCGAGAACGCAGGACCATCGCATCAGCATCCGTTCATGGCGGGAGTTCGGGTAAATCGCGGTCAGGCGTTGGCGCAGCCAATGCTCTCCATGGATCGCGATAATGCGATAGGCATGTTGAAAGGCGTTATTGTGAAAGGTGACAGCACGCCGGCGGTCTTCGGGGACCAGTTGCCATCACGGGACAGTTTTCGGGGTGGTCTCATCGACGGTCATCCCCTCCATAAGTTCCCCGTATAACTTTGGTCAGCAGATGTGAGGGCTTGTTTCAGGGCGGAGAAGGCAATGACCTACCCATGGGCCGCCGTTGGATGCTGAGATTTTCATCGAGTTTGGCCATTTGGCGTGCCAAGGTTGGCGCTAACGATGTTTGGCATCACTTTCATCCACTTTCGTGTCATGCGATTGGCTCTTACGCACTTTCTGTTATGGCCTTGGCGATGGGTCTTGGAGAGTATTTGATGGATTGCACTCTCGACGCCATCGCCCTGCCGAGAAAATGAAGAGATCGTACGCTCCGTTCAGCTCTGCCTCACAGAGTCGTTGGGACAAGATGGACCAATCTAGAATGGCGGAGACTGGCGTCATAACACAAAATGCGTAAGAGCCCGTTTCATGATGCAATCGTCCATTCAGATCGCTTTGACCGGATCGTCTCTCTCCCAAGAGGTTCCACCGATTTCTACGGTGATAGAGGTGCCAAAAACCGGTCCTTTTCTGATGGACCGATTCGAACTCGACGCCTTAACGGCGAAGCACGAAGTGATTCGGGTCGCCTTAAGCGAAACCTGCGAGGCGCTCATGCGGCAAGCCGCCGAGATCATCGTCGCCAACCAAGGGGGCGTAGTGAAGGAGCATCGCACGTCGTATCGGGTCGATGGCGAAGTCGGCCATTTTAGCTTCCCCACCTACGCCGTCTGGCGGGGTCGTCGTTAGGGCTTTCTCCATCATTATACTGCGCGCGGGTCCCACTTGATGGTTTGAGACCGAAGCTTTGTTTGTGTCTTCCCCGGGTTAAAGTATGGCCCCAAGCATCAAGTCGTGCTTCATAAAACGAAAACTTTGACCCGTGGGCAGTATAGATCTCCTTTCACCAGAGACTCTCGGCAGGATTTGAGTGCACCAAAAAGTGGACTGGTGCACCAGCGGCTCCTGCACCCAGCGCCTCGTTCGGGATCCCTACGAGATGGCTTTGGCGATCGCTTCGACCTCCGCGGACGACAGGTTTGCCATCTCTGCGGTGTCCCCAACGCTGAGGCCTTTGAGCAGAAGTCGTTTGGCGACCGCGCGCCGTTCCTCTTGATGGCCTTTTTCTCGGCCGACTCGTTGAGCTGTCTCCATGGCCGTGGCATAATCGTGCAACGCTTTTTGTCGAGCCTCGTACAGTTGACGCGTTTGTTCATCCTGGCTTAGAAATTCGAGCGTGTTGAGGGCTTTCGCCATCACGAGATCTCCTTTCACCAGGGACTCCCGGTCGGCTTTCGTTTGGGCTTTCAGAAAGGCTAGCCAGCGCAGGAGCGGGGTCCGTTCCCGCGGAGTTGGCTGGGGCAACTTGGGCAACTCTAAAAAATGCAGCGCCAAGTGGTTTGTCAGCAACATCCCATCTTGATTGAGGAGCTGAAAGACATTATGCACCCGATCATTCGCGATTTCCGTAAAGTTGAGGACGTTGACCGCGACGACGGGATGCAGGGTGCCATCAGTTTCGCTCTGATGCAACTGGGATTCATACAGATTGTTCCAATAATACAGGCTCCGTTGGCGCATTTCCCCCGTATTCCGAATTTGGATCTCCACATCCATGAGCGTGTCCTGTTCCGTGCGCGCCAAGATATCCAACACCGACATCTTATCGGTCAAGGCGTCTTTGTCGATATAGGGGTTGAGCAGTTGCACTGAGGTCACTCGCGGAGCCTCGACATCGTCAAAGATGCCATTGAGAAACGCGATCAGGATATCGGTCTGGTGTTCATCACCAAATAAGCGTTTGAAGAGAAAATCGACCAGGGGACTTAAGAGCAACTCTTCCGCCACGGCGTGACGCCTCCTTACTAGCCTCTCATCTTATTGTACTCATCCCGGCCTGGGAACGATAGTCAGACTGTCAGGTGAAGCGAACCGCCGCGTTATGCCAGGCAGGTTCCACCCCCCATTTTTGAGCTAATCATTACCCACAAGTCCACGATTGATTAGTTTTGACGTATATCACCTGTATTCCTTCTAGTTGCTGCATCGCGAATTGGTCCTAGCATTATGGCGTTGCGGACCCACGGTGGCGGTATTTTGGGAGCAAAAAATTCCGCCACGATTGTCACGGCGGAGTGCGCAGCATGATAAGGGCCCGCAAATGTAACGGACCGGCAGCACCTGGGGATGGGATTGTGGCCAGAATGGCCATGGCATTCTGGGATGACGAGGCGAGGATTACGGTCCGATAGGGTCCGCGGGAGTTAAATGCATGCCCAACACGATCAGTTGCAAGGCGCGATATCCGCGCCAAAGAGTCTTGACGCCGGCATCCCCATCGCTCTTCCTTCCCAAAAACCCACCTAATTTAGCCATGGTATGCATGGCTTCGCGCAAAGTGAGGCGATGGTCCGGGTCCATCGGCTTGGACCTCGGCCCCTTACGGGGCCGTTGCCGGTCAAACATTAAACGGAGGGCGGCTTCTTCCTCGGGGTTAAAGACCACCGAACAGGGTGGATCCGGATCTTGGCGGACCTGATAGGTCATCCAGAGAATCCGCCAGGCGACGATCGAATAGAGCGCAATGGCTCGGGCCAAGCGGTCATACGTCTCCAGTTGTAGTTTCTCGACGTTACTTCCACCAGTTTTTAAGACAAAGTGGAAGCGTTCAATCCGCCACCGATAGGTATACCACTCCACCAAACGCTGCGCATCGTCGAAATCGACCACGGGGAGGGTGGTACAGAGGACCCAGCAAATGGGTTCCGTATCGGCAGGAGGATTGGGTTCCTTCGCCATGATCACTTGCACGGTCGGCGTTCCGAGGCCTTCCTTCTCGCGTCCTTTGGGGATCTGCAAGCGCACGGTCGTGGCTTGTAAGCTCAGTGTGGCCTGTCGAATCGGATGGCCTTCTTTTCGAGGCACATCGATGACGACGGTGCCCAACATCGGACTCGATTCCACGGCCGCCCAGAGATGAGTAGCGGTCGAGGCGTGCTCGACGCAACGATCCTGCGCGCCCCGGATGAGCAGATCATAGGGCGCCTTCTCGGATCTCGGCAAAGACATCGTAAATATCCGATTCGCGATCCCCCATAATCACGGCACGCCACTGGCCGCCTCTTGGGCGATCTCTAACCAGCGCGCACTTTCCTTCTCGGCAAATGGGCGCTTCTTTCGTTGGCGTCCTTGACCACACTCCGCCGGATCTCGGGTCCAGATCTTTTGAGCCGTGAGACCGATCGGGACACCTTGCGTGGTCATGGCGCGCGCGGTATGCCCCAAATTGCCCTTATCGTTGAGACTTTCAATGGGTCCTACCCCTTCGAGCGCCTCATGACCGGAGAAGTTAAAATAACAGGTGTCTTGTGCGACAAGCACCAGAGACTCCGCTCCACTGCGCTCATACGTAGCCGCTCGATGCGGGGCCAAAATGGCGGCGGGTTGAACCGCCGTATTGTCAAAAAATCGGTACCCAGCATGCAGACCGCCCCAATTTCCCTTATAAATACTCGCCATGAAGAGGTCGGGATGTTCCATTAAATCCTGGGTGATGATCATCGCCCGTCGCGTTAAGCGGGCATCGCCAAACTTGGCTTGTCCAAGTTCTCGAAAGATCCAAGTGTCATCGTTCATTGGAAGGACGGCGTCCTCGACGGTCAAAGTGTTCATATCCCCTTAATTCGTGGTCGAACCGGAAAATCCTTTACGCCTTCGCAGATTTTGCCAAAATAAATCATCCCGAGATTAGAGATGTCCGAGCGAGAATTCTCAGATTATTTTGCGCCACCCGCAAAAAGATATGGGTAAAGATACGCTTGAAAAGGGGGGGTTAGCAAACAGGCCCGTTGATAAAACCGCCCTCTAGGTGGAAGGGCCAAGGACGAATCCTCGGGATTACCTAGAGGGCCTGGTTTATAGAAGTGGCACCGGACGATTAACCAGCACTGCTCATGTTAAAGCCCGCCCAACCTCCGTCATACCCGTTGGGCCAATACTGATACCCCCCGGGAAAATTGTTCTCCTGACTCCAGAGGAGCACCCCCATCGCGGCGCCGTTGGAGAGATTGCTCACGACATACACTCCGCCGTCTTTCTGAGCGACCACCTGACTGCTGGTGATGGAGACATCCGCCGGCAACAGCTTAGGGATATCCTGTTCCGCGCTAGCGATCCAGGCGGGGTTTGACAAATTGAGCTGGGCCGTCGAGGTGGACTGATCGCTGACGTTAGTGGCGCTCACCGCGGTCATGCTGCCGGTCACCGCGTTCACGGATGCTGCGTATGTGTCGACGGTCTTCGCGTCCCCGGGCCGGCTGAACTGTACATCCCATTGGTCTGTATTCGGGGCCACACCCTTGATGAACAAGGCCGTTGCCATGTAGCCGGTGAGATCGGCACCGTAGGCCTGTTTGAGCAGGGCCGCCGCATAAGCCGCACCTTGTTGGGCGGACAGGTCTTGAGGCCCGGGCGTCTGATCCGCAAGCCACGTCTCATACTTTTGACGAATTTGCTGCACGGTCAGCCCCCCCTTTTGGTCGGGGACGGGAATCGGCAGGTTCTTGGGCTGGTCGACGAGCGTGTATCCACCTGCGGTCTGCGGTGGAGCGGACGACTGCACCTGTGGTAAGGAAGCACTGGGAACATTGGTGGCCGCGAAGGCGCTCTGACTAAGCGCGGAGGCCAGGAGCGCGCCACTGCCGAGAATCATGGCGGCGGCCGTGCCCATCACCCAGGTCTTGCCAATGAGTTGCTTGAATTTGGACATCCTATCGACACCTCGCTATGGATTGATGTGGCTTACACCCCCATCATAGAGCGCCGAGGTTACGGAGTTTTCATGGGGTTGTAAAGGAGTTGTAAATACCAGACGAACCGTCGTGCCCTGGCCGAGTTGAGATTGGATCTCCAGGTTCGCCTGATGTAAACGGGCAATCTCGCGGCACAAGGACAACCCCAACCCGACCCCTCCGGAGCGGCGCGATCGGGCTGGGTCCACGCGATAGAAGGGCTCCCAGATGAGCGACAGCTGTTCTTCCGCCATCCCGCAACCCGAGTCCCGGACTTCGAGGGTTGGGAAGCCATCGACGTAGGCCGAGAGGGTAATGACCGAGTGATCCGGAGAGGATTTGGCGCCGTTGTCGATCAGGTTGATGAGAAGAGACTGCAGCAGAGTCGCATCCCCGATAAGCGGATTTTCCAGCAGGCAACGGACGTCCAACGTGATGTGTTTTTCGTGGAGTGTGGTCGCTGTCAAGGCCTCGACCTCTCTCAACAGTTCCGCCGGACGAATCTCCTTGAAATCCAGTTTGCTGTTTCGGACTAGCGCCACGTCCAGAATTTTGTAGACCAGATCTTGCATGCGGTCGGTTGCACTGAGAATGTAGCCTGCCGCTTTGATCCGATTCTGTTCCTGGCCGTGGGCGCTTTGAAGGTATTGGGCGTGTCCCTTAATGGTAGTCAGCGGCGTTTTCAGTTCATGGGCCAAGTTGTCAATCAGACGCTGTTTTTCGTGCACGGCGTTATCCAACGCGGCGATCTTTTCCTGAACCGCCAGCGCCATGCGGTTGAAGTTCGCCGCCAAGTCGTGAAACTCATCTCGGCCCGCGATCCGGATGCGCTCATCATAGACTCCCGCGGCTATTTTGCGTGTCGCTCGCAGCATCAGCCGGATAGGCCGCGTCAACCGTCCCAGGATCGCCAGCAGGGCGAGGGCTAACAGCGTTTCCGTCACGGCACTGACGAGGATTAGATAGTGGGTCAGCCGGGCGTAGCTGTGATACAACGCCGCGAGGTTGGTGACGTATGTGAAGGTGTAGGGGCCATGCAGTCCGTGTATCGACCCGACAATGTACAGGTAGTGCGTCCCGCCCCGCCGCTGGATGGTTAGGGCATCTTTAGCCGGTGGGACGGTTTTTATCCGGAGGCCGGGTCTGGCGGCGGCGGGGACATTGGAAAAGAGCACCGTGTGGGACTGTTGCAGGGCCAGGTACACATCTTGTTTGGCATAGTAGTCGGCCAAAGAACTCATCGCGCTGGAAATTACCGAGGCGGTCGGCACCGCTGATGGCCGCGAGTCTATCCCGAGCAGGGTCTGATCGATACCCGTGGCGATTACGCGATATTCTCCCAGAACCCGGTTGGTTTCCTGCTGGACGTTCAGGGAGAAGCTGTATCGAGAGGTTAGGTACAAGCACCCATTAATGGACACGATAAAGGCGCCCAAGGTGGCCAAAAAAGCCTTTTGCCAAAACTTCATGGGTCGACCTCAAGCCGGTATCCCATTTTGTAGACCGTCTTGATGTGACGGTCCCAACCCAGCTTCTGGCGCAGTTTTTGGATGTGGACATCCACCGTGCGGGTCTCGCCCACGTAGTCGTAACCCCACGCCAACTGCAGCAATTTGTCGCGCGACAGCGCGATGTTTTGGTGTCGGATCAAGATTTCCAGCAATTCGTATTCGCGAAGGGTGAGCTCGACCGCTCGTCCCTCAACCGTGACCACGCGACTGTCCAAGTTCACGACGGTTCCGTCCAGAGAGAAGACAGTGAGAGCTCGGTGTGTGCGGCGCAGCACCGCCTCAATGCGGGCCAGTAATTCCACCGTTTCAAAAGGCTTGACGATGTAATCGTCCGCCCCCAGATTGAGGCCATGAACGCGATCCGAAAGGTTATCCCGGGCGGTGACAAAGATGACTGGGGTGCCGTCCGGTACGTAGCGCAGGAGGTCGAACCCATTCATTTCAGGCAGCATGATGTCCATGATGACGAGATCGTACGTATGGTCCTCTAAGTACTGACGTGCGGCGTTGCCGGCGTCGACTTGATCACTCGTGTGGCCAACCAATGAGAGATTCATGGCGACCAGGTCGCTGATTGATTTTTCATCCTCCACCACAAGAATGTGGGCCATAAACTCACCCCCCTGTCAATTCTAGTGGATACCGGAGACAAGCCGTGTAAGAGAGTTGTAAAAAGATCGCGCGGTGCCGATGCCGGTTGTCGATTGATCCGAACGCTTAATGGATGGAATTTAATCCGACATTGACAAAACTTCTCCCCCTGACGTCGGATCCGTCGCGGGCCCCGAAGAGGACCGGCCCCAGAACATCCCAGATGGGTCGCGTTGCTTGGGTTGAGAGATTTCCGGATGCACCATAAGACCTTTTCAGAGGTGACGAGGCAGCGGCACCCCGGATTAATCCAAGTAGAACCCATCTTATCTGGCATAACATTCGCCGTAGCCTCAGCGTATCACACCGCACCCACCCAGCGCGGCGACACGGGCGCATGGGACGCGGACCGCTAGGGCGCGGAGCAATGGTGTCAGGTTAAGCAAATAGCCAAAACGCCGGACTAAGCGGAATTTTCGGCGTGTGGCCCGAGGGGTAAAAAACAGGACTGAACGAGGGGGCCAACATTTGGGGCTCTTACGCACTTTGTCCTGGATCGGTGACATTGATCAGCGAAAATTCGGTCAACATGCGGCTTGGCCGTATAAGCAAACATTAGGGTACATCTATGAGACCTCGATCTTGCGTCTGCGGGATCAAGGCCTCATGGCTTTCTCGGCTTTCACGCCCCACCTTCCAAAATGGGCATGCCAATATCCGGCTCGCAACGAGCCGGTCAAAATCCTGTATGGGGCCAAACGATACGGGAGATCTGTCAGGATTCAGGTGTCAAGGCCGGTTTGAAAGTCTCCAAAATGGCCGGTGACACTTCGTCAAAATAGCCGGGATCACTTCGTCAAAACGATCGATGGGATGACCCTGGTGATGAGATATCGATGAACTGCGACTGGCCGAAGTCAACCTAAAGTGGAGGAACAGCCGTATCAGGGAGTCGTGAGCGGATTTTGATCGCTGGAGCATTGAGGCAGGCCGCGGGCTCCCATTCAATCGTCGGAACGGCAGCTTAGTGGGCATTTCACGCGAGAGGTCGGTTTCCTTGACTGACCCATCCCACAGTCGCGAACTATGGGAACCGGCCCACGCTCAACTGATGCAGACGATTGAATGTTTCCGGGAAGCGAGGACATCGTTATGCATTATGTAAGATATGGCATAGCCAAAGATGGTCCTTTAATTCGAGAAACACTAAAACATAAGGACGACACCATGGTTTTTAAGGCAATCTTGGTGGCCCATATGGCTGAAGGGCTTTCCGCATTTGTGACTACTCAGGGGTTTTTGCGGGCTTCCAAGCAAAAACCCCTGAGTAGTCACAACATTTTGGCCTCCAAATGGAGTGTTTCACTATGCGCAAAGGGATCGAAGAGTGGTATTGCACTCCTACGATATTCGACGACGGAACGCCCCGTTTTCTCCAAAACTGGTCAAGATGTCCGATTTATACGCGGCCATCGACGATCTGATTCAGACCACCCCATTTACCGCATTTGTTTCGGTAATCAATTTACACTCCTTAGAAGGAGCGTTATCGACAGCAACCTTACCTTTCAAAGATCATCCGTACAGTCTTGCGATGCACTTTTTACTGGAACGTTATGCCCAGTATCTGCGTACGCGCAAGGAATCGTGCGTAGTCGTATTGGAGGCACGTGGCAGAAACGAGGATCGGGTGTCCTAAGTAATATGTTCAGACTGCTCGATGAAGCTCCTCGCCAGTTCCACTGTATTCAAGGCATCTATTGGGTATCGAAGTGGACACAATGGGACGATAGGAGAACATCCTATGGAGCGTTGGAACTTGCGGATTCAATTGCATAGCCTGTAGCCCAGTATGTCCGATATCAACGCAAAGATCCCGCGTTTGAAATGATAGCGTCCAAACTATATGGATATCCTAACTATAATGGGAATGGTCTCAAAGTGTTTAACGATTAGCGGCATGACCGCTGCGTCTACACCGTGCTGGCTTGAACCAGAAGACGTCAATACTGGCATAGGCGTTTGATCATGCATAGGATGGGCACTGCCCCAGCCGATAAGATCCCACTACGGGCCCAAGAATCAAAATCCTACCCAATGAAGCGGCCCCACACGAAAATCCAAAGGCCAAACAATATTAAACGGGGGTGCCTTAGCCCCCCGCCGACCGGAATCTCCGATCCCCAATTAATCATGGCACGGTCGATGCAGACGTGTCAACGGCGAAACCCGATGATCCAGGAGTCCGGCAAAGTTATATTTCGACAGTTCCGACATTAACGCTTCGGGTTCCATTCCGGGTAAAAACCTTCTTCGGGTCGGAGCTGAGTCTCTTGGGCGTGGGCAGGTCGGAAATAGTCGGTCGCTGATGATCGACTGGACCTCGTTGAGAAAACCGTACCGTAAATTCGGTTAGATCTGCTCGGTGCCGGGGCAGTTGTCGCATCGCGGTCCCACGCTAACGCGGAGGTCCAACGCCGGATGTTTTTTCTGCTGAGGTCCAACCAACTGAGCACTGCATTACGCTGACTCGGGAGGACGTGGAGAGCCGACCCAGTGCGAACGCGCAAGGCATCTTCGTTCCACGTGACATCGCGCGTGTGGTGCACCTTGTTTTGGATAGTCCAATGCAAGCGGACAGCCGACAGCCGGTCAGATGGAGTAGCATGCTCGGCCAGGCGACTGGTCAGTCCGACACTAACCTCATGGGAGACCGCTACCGTGCATAAATCGCGTCTCGAAAGTCCGCGGCGAAGTCGAAGGACATCTTGCTTACTTTAGAGTTTCAACGGTTCGAGTCGCCTGCCTAAAGAGCTTTTTCTGTTGTTTGGGATTCGTTGCTGGACAAGGCTTTCCGGGCAAGGCAAAAATATTTCGACCTGTGCCATTGTCATTGGCGCGGCTTATCAAATCGTCAAACGGCGATAAAGAAAGAGTCGAATTTTCCCCCAAAAATTTACAGCGTTTATGCCCCCGTTAGCGCAGTAGCAAATCATTGGTTATGGGCTATTTGCTTTGTCGGAGAACAACCTAATGGTGGGCAGACGTGAGTCTTGAGTTTCCCCCATTCGCGCACCCGAGGATTATCCTGGTTCGCGTCCATCCTCCGTCTCCGTCTTGTTCGACGACTCTTGTAATAATGTGGTGAGGTATTGCGCCAGCATGGGAATCTCCCGCTGAGTAATCCCCCAGACTTGACGAAGGTTCACTTCGGCATAGCCATGAATCAACACGTTGCGTAATTCCTTCATCCCTCTCCAGTCGATGGTTGGGTGGGATTCTCGAAACGCATCCGAGACATGCGCAGCCGCTTCGCCCACAATCTCCAACTGGCGAATGGTGGCACCCGCCAAGAGATCGTCGGCTTCGAATGCGGCCAAGGTGACGCCGTGTAGGCGGTGGAGGATCTTGTCCACGGCTTTCGCCATATCGCTCACATAGACCGCATCATTGTGGCGCGCCATAAATCAACCTTTCTACCGCGAAAATTTCATCGCGAATCAAGGGGTGTAGCAAATGAGGCTCCACCAAATCCACCGGCCGGTCCCACAAATCTTCTAGGGCGTGTTTGAGATGGATCCAGTCCAACAGCGTGGTCACCGGTGAATCGGCCCGTAATTTGCACAGCACATCAATGTCGCTATCCGGGCCAAAGTCCTCCCGCAGGACCGAACCAAACAGCGCTAATTGTGCGACCCCGTAGCGGCGACAGATAGCCCGGACGGCATCAAGTTGTACATTGATGGGCCACGTATACTCTTGCGTCGCCATTGGCCCCCCTCTTTCCCGAATCATTCCCCGTTTCTCTGGACCCGCCGACTGCTACCTAAGTGTGTACTTTTATTATATCGTTTCTCTCTTAAATTTCTTACAGACTGTCTCGATCGGTCGGTGAAAAAAATTGCGACCTGTACCATTGGAATTGGCCCGATCGCACTATTTGACAACAGATGGATAGGTTCCGCTTTAAAATTCATTCTGGACATTCCTGAACAGTTCGCTTAGGATGGGTTTGGGAGCTATACCACGATGGAATTAGTCATGCATTTACAGATCCGGAGTGCAACCGGCGAAGCCGACCTGACGAACCAAACGTTCGAGTTGCCTGGTGTCGAGAGTGATCCGATGAATGGCGGAGAACGGGTGATCTTGGACACGTTGACGCTGGCACAAACGCAGGTCTATGGACAATATTTGGCCACGGTGGCTCGCGAGTCTACAGAGACCGCCCAAGCAGACTTTGGAGGGAACGTGGTCGAAAACGCGACCGTCTACCGCGTGGATGGGGAAATCGGGTGCGTCACCTTCCCCACCTATGCGCTGCGCAAAGATGACCAGATCGTTTGGAACAGCGTTCCGGGAGTGTTCGGGGCCCAAGGGCCCCGCGAGTATTACCATACGGAGTCCGCGATGGAACTGCTCCTCGACCTGACTAGTTTTTCGTCCTATCGAAACACCGCCCGGGTGTTTAATCGGTTCCGGCGAAGCCTCGGCAAGAACCGAACCCCCGTGACTACAATTGCCTCAATCGTATACCGCGAATGCCTCGCCGTCCAAGCCCACCTCGGTCAATGGGCGACTTCGACCTTGGCCCATCACCGGGTTACGCAGGAAGGCCGCCGCAATCTCCTACCACTCCGATCTACGATCGCCCCTTGGCCGAAGCGAAGCACACCGCTGGGCGATTACCGCGCGAGACCGTAAGCCAAGCCCGGATGGATTATAATGCGGGCCAACCGCCGGATCGCCAAATTCCGGCCTCCGCTCTGGAAGCGATCTACGAAGATCTTCCAGGGGCCGTCAATGTCTCCATCGACGACGTGGGCGTGAAGAAGCAGAAGGCCCATCGCAGTGGGTCCGATCTCGAGGGGAAGGCTCGGTCGACTACGGACGCGGAGCTCGAACCCGAAGGGCCCCGCTCGACCTCGACTTTGGGGCCCGAGGACCCCGAGTTGAAACGGTTGCATCACACCATTGCCCATGTTGAAACGCCCCAGGGACACTACATTCTCCATGGGCATGGGACGGTGACCGTGCTGCAGTTCCTCATCGCCTTCCTTTTGCATAAGGATCTCCTGCGCGATCATTGTGTGCAGTTTTTTTGTCGATGGCACGCGGAGTTTGCACGCTGATATCTTAGCCCGCATGAGTTGGTTCCGGCCTATGCGGATTTTCCTCGATGGGTATCACCTGCACGAGAAATGTAAGGATCAACTGAGTTTGGTCCTCCGCGGGAAGAACGTGCGCAATCCGGTGTTGGCGGAACGGATGCCCTGGCTCTGGCTCGGCCAAGTTGATGCGGCCATCGCTTATCTCAGAACCCTAGGGTCCGATCGGATGAAATCCGGGAAGTCCGTGGACCGCCTGATCGAATATTTCGAACGAAATCGCCAGTATATCCCGTGTTACGCTTTGCGATCCCAACTGGGCTTGCGCAATTCGAGTAATCGGGGAGAGAAAGCCAATGATCGCTGTGTAGCAGACCGGCAGAAGCATCGCGGGATGAGTTGGTCCCGAGAGGGGTCAGTGGCGCTGGCGAGTACCACCACTTTGCAGCGCAATGGAGAAATTGATGCGTGGGGTCGTAGCCACACTCTAAGCTTCAATTGGGTCGCCTAGTCAAATCGGCGGAAAGTCGAACCTATCCATCTTTCGTCAAATAGTGCGATCCGGCCAATTCCAATGGTACAGGTCGATATTGTTTCCTTTCATGACTATCGTAACCCCAGGATACGGGGGAACCCATGCTCGCCCAGCATAGTCGGGATCTGTGCCCGCTCGAGTCAACCACAGAGCTATTGCCTTCCGTCTTATCCCCTCCCTTCCTCTCAGTTGACCGCGATGTTAGCCCAGCGGACGACAAACGTAACCATCGTCCACCCCACGCGGTAGCCATTTGGTTACCGGCGTGAAATGGTGTCACTCGCTCTTTGCAGAAGAGACAGACGCCCGAGAAGAGACAGCCGTCTGTCTGCTACTATACACGCCAGTCATCATGCGATGCCTTCTTATCGATATCCTTATCCTTCCTCGATCCTTATCCATATCCATATCCATATCGGGATACGGGCAGGGAAAGGATAAGAAGATCATGGCCGCAGGATATCTCCTGCCCACGTGGGGTCCTATCCGACGGTTACGAATCTTTGTCTCCAAGTCTCCAAGTCGATCTGGATCGCCATGATCTAGACCGGCAGAGCCCTCCTCCATCCGCCCCGAAGGCCATCCGACTCTCACCCTTTCAAGGCGATGCCTCGTCCATGGTAAGGACCACTTTTCCGGTGGTACCACGGGCAAATGTTTGGTATGCGCGCTCGGCGTCCGATAGCGAAAACGTATGCGTCACCAGGGCGTCTGGGTGTAGGCCGGACCGCACCAAAAATTCTAACGTTTGGGCCATGCCGTCTAGCCCACACACCCAGGAACCATAGAGGGTCCACTGCTTTCGGATCAGCAGTGGACTCGGTTCGAACGCCACGTCGCCCCCTTCCCCAAGGAACACGACTCGCCCCCAGGTTCGTGCCGCTTCCAAGCAAAGATGGCGGCCCGTGCGATGACCGGAGCAGTCGATGGCCACCTCGGTTCCCATGCCCTGGGTGAGGTCCATGATTTGGGGCAGCGCATCCAGGCCGGCCATCAGGCCCGCGGTGGCTCCGAGAGTCTTGGCTAAGGCAATTCGCTCGGGAACCACATCGACTCCATAGACTTCGGCTCCGCTAGCGGCAGCCAACATCACCACGGCAAGACCGACTGGGCCGAGGCCTACCACCAACAACCGATCCCGCCCAGAGACCGAGGCTCGAGTGATCCCCTGATAGGCGGTCGCGACTCCGCAGGCCACCATGGCGCCATCGATGTAGGTCAGCGGTTCTGGCAATTTCAAGAGCGCCCGCACATCGGCCAACAGATAGTCGGCGTGCCCACCGTCGCGTTGCCATCCATAGGCCTGACGTTCCGGGGATGTGCAGCCAATCATGCATCCCTTGCGGCATTCGGAACAATGACCACACCCATTGATGTGGTCCACCACCACGCGATCGCCCACGGCATACGATGAGACCTCTGGACCGACCGCTACAATTTGACCGCTGGGTTCGTGCCCAGCAATCACCTCTTGATACTGAGATCCTCCGGTTCCGATGTGTTCATGGTAAATGAATTTCAAATCACTTCCACAAAGTCCTGACGCTTTCATCTGGACCAAGACTTGCCCCGGTCCCGGCTTCGGCACCGCGTAACGACGGGTCTCCGTCCTGTCTCCCCCGGGAAGCACCACGCCGCGCATCATTGAAGGAATTCGCTGGCCATCCATATCCTGCATCGTCTCCTTTGGCTTCGTCAGACTCGTATACTCCATGGGCGTCTCTTTGGTGTTGAGACCATTCGGCCTCGGATCGGAAGGATGGTCACCCATGGTCGTGGATCGTCCAAGATGTTGGATCGCCCCTCTCCTCCCCCTTAACATCCTACAGTCGCTGCAATGCCCGTTTCGAACGCTGTTCGCGCAGGGGTTTAGCCAACGCCTGCAGTCGGGCATAGGCGAAGAACATTTCGAAGGCGCGACAAAAATAATCGGGATGGGACAGGGCGCCGTCGGCTTCGATGCGGTTTCGCGGACACCCTCCCCGGCAATGCTTTAGCCACGGACAGGTGCGACATTTTTCGGGGAGATCGGGCTTCATGGCGGCAAATCGGGCATAAGCCTCGGTCCCAACGGCATCGACCAAGGCCATCTCGCCGATGTTGCCCAAGCGCCACTCGTCATTAAAAAAGAAGTCGCAGGGATAGAGGTCGCCGTTGGAGTCCACGATGAGATGCGGTGGGCATTCCCCTGTAGCGTACAAAGGTCGGGGCCGGTATAGGTCTGGAGCACGTTGTCAAAGTAGCGAATCGACATCGTGGGATGGCCATCACCGTACCAGACATCAAAGGTCTCACAGAGAAACTTTCCGTACGCTTCGGGGGTAATCGCAAACGCTCCCGGACGATCGGGGATCTGCGACTGAAACGCCATTTGGGGGATGAATGGTACCCAGCCAAACCCCTGGGACCGATAGAAGTCCAGCAATTCGGCACCGCGATCTGCGTTTTAAAAAGTCTTGACTTTCTCTTGATTAAGTCCTGAAAAAGTCCTGTACAAGACCTGACGAAGACCTGATTTCGCCACGTAGCATTAGGATTGTCCCACGAAAGGAGGGGACCTGTGATGCTGACTTTGACGAATTTCCTGACGGTGACCGGCGCGGCCGCGATTACGACCGCGTTAGGGGTTTTAATCAAGGCCCTCTGGAAGACGGCGCCCGAGCCCTGGAGTACCTGGGCGTTAGGAGAAGTGGTCGTCTTCGTGGGAGACGTGCTGAAGGGACCGATCACGATCCGAGATGTCCTCTTGCTGTTTGTAAGCGGCATGGTGGTGGCTGCCACGGCGCTGGCTAGCCAAACGGGGGTGTGAACAAAGCGCTGGGGAAGGCGTGATGGACATCACCGTTGAAGAACGACAATTACGAGCCTGGGTGCGCCAAGTCTTGAGACATGCAGCCATCCAATGGTTAAAAGCTCAATCCAGCTCCAACGTAACTATGGCATCTTTTGGCGACGAGGAGGAGTTTACATGGTTGGCCGATACCACGACGCTAGACATGCACGTATGGTTGGTCGATTGCTTGGATCACCTTGCCCCTCGAGATCAAGAAATTTTACGAGCGATCGTTCGAGGGGAAAAATCTCCGGAAATCGCCAAAAGATTACATTGCGACGTGAGCACGGTGCGCCGAAGGATTTATCGCATTCAACGCCAGTGTCCACTCTCGGTCAATTGATGCGTCGGATCCATGAAGGGGATCCAACGGCGTTTCCACTGTTTATGGACTCCCTGTCTGGTCCTGTTGGTCGGTTTCGTGGGTGGGCGAATTCCCCATCGGACGCCGATGATTTAGAACAAGAGTTATGGCTTACGCTCTGGCGGACTCTACGGCGAAAATTGCCCCGCTCTCTCGAATCGACCTATCGCTAAAAAATAATCCATATAGGATGCACGATTTGTACGTGGAAGGGCCTCTTACAAGGTGACCGGATTTCGATCCGGCTAAACACATTCTGAGGGGGAATCACTTATGCCTGTACGGATTGTAGGAGGAGGAGGCCCTGAAACGGGCGTCTACTGTTTTGGCTAACTCCTTTTGTCTATGGTTTGGCTAAGTCAGTGGTCATCAGTTCTAGCCGAATTCCGAGGGTGCACTGGTGGTCGCGGAACTTCCCCCGATGGTATTCCCAGCATTCGCTGATTGGCGTAGGCAGTGGGTTTTTTTGAGTGCGTCAATCAGCGAATCCCAGCCCTTTGGGCTGATCTCGATTTTACGTCTAGCCCTGATCCGTGGGGAATCTGCTGGCACGAAAGTTAGTGGAAGTGATGACAAAACCAGTTAGCGCCAACAGTCTACTCGACATTCTTAGACACGTCAGCCGTTGTTTCTGCGGTTCAGACCTATGGAGGGCTAGGAATTGGGGCTGTATCTGGGAATGGTGCTATGACATCCTCGCCTTGGACAAAACCTTACGAGTATCATGGGCTGACTGTAGACCAAATCGTTGGAGCGGCATACTCCAAAGGGGTCTCGTTCTGGTGGCTTGATTTTTGGACTGTTGCGGGACCTGCCGGGGACACGGATACGGACTGGTATAATGCCGGGAAAGCCGCACGTGGGGAAGCCCGAACCACGATCTTGAATGCCGCTGATGGCGTAAACGGCGTTGCGGGAACCGGATACGTACCAGCCTATGTCATCCTTGATGTCGAAGGATACAACACGTCCGAACCAGTCTCAGTTCATCAACATGGCTAAGGGATGGGTTGCGGGAGTCCAAGCCAATAATTCGGGGCTATTGGCGGCAATATCCCAGGGAGAATCGAATTGGACGAATTGGAAATTGAACTCCCTCAATATTCCTGCGTTCATTGCGGTAAATCCGGTATCGTCGACTCCGCCGACCGCCACAGGCAGTAATATTGTCGGATATGCGGCTGCTTATGGCCAGTGCCCAGCGGCAGGGGATTCTGTTGCTGGGGATGTGAGTACCGTTAATAACTGGGGCGCATCAACGAACACGCTCCAGTTATCAAACCAGTCGTATGATTGCTATGCTTGACCGCTACGTTGGAACCACCGCAACTGACAGCCGCCCTTACGAAACTCGTGAGGGCGGTTTGCCTATCGAGAGAACGAGAAGTCAAGGGTCGCCGGGGAGCCGGATGCGATGATGAAGTGGGTCGCCGACCGCTTAAGCGCACAGGTAATTCGGAGGTTCTTGCCGACAGGGTGAAGAGTAACCGTGCGGACCCATTGACTGGTATTGATGATGATTGGGTGATTTACCTTGATTTGGGCACCCGTCACGGGGTTCTTTAACACGACGTGAGTGCTGAGCATGAGCGTGGTGAATCGGTACCCACGATCCCATAAATGGGAATTACGGAAGTTCGATGGTTGAAAAGAGCGGGGCCAAACGAAATAATTCCATCGGATTAGGAAGGCAACACCATTCAGATCCTCGGGGATTGGCCCGAAAAAGGTCCAGTGCGGGTGGGACGGGGCAGATTCTTGACCAACCTTATGGGACACAGTGACTTGACTGGATTGGCTTATCGACTCTTGGTTCGACGTTTGACTTCCCGATTGCTGAAGCGGAGACGTTGCTTTAGGGATGTTGTTGAAGTGTGTAATGGATCCAATTTGCGGCGGACTATTTTCAATACGGACCACCGTAAAATCAGGAGATCCCGAAGGTCCGACTTGGCCCGCCGCCGTCGATTCCATCGTCACGCTGTTTAAATGAATGGGCGTTCCTACGCTGGTCGCCTGAACTCCCGTGGAAGCCCCGATCAAACACGCGCTCGCGACGACGCCGAGGACTCCCACCTCCCAATGCCCTCGTCGACGACGTCGGTGCTCCATTTCATGATCACGCATGCTCGTTTCCTCCTGTACGGGTAGTTCTGATCGAATTCTCACAAGAGAAACGCGAGACCGGGCCGTTAGGTTTCACTGATCACGACTTTTTATGATGGAAATCGGCCAACCGATACTTCTGCAATATCATTTCCTCCCTGTAGTAGCCCAAGCATCGTGGAGCGTCTGGAATTATCTATCATCAGGTAAAACGCCATTCTCACACTACTGGTTACAACTTTTGAAATTGTCATGGTGTGGTATATTCTAACCGGACGTCAGGATTGGCTCCCAATCGCGTCCGATTAGGGTCCTAAAGCGCATTGTTTGACAGATCGCTTAGAGGGTCATAGACGCTATTCTAACATTTTGCTTGGGCCATTGCGTTGAAGCGATTTATCTCTGCAGTGAAGGTGTATCGGTTGGCCTCGTGAAGATCCCTGATACCCGATGTCCTCGACTTTGCGTGCTTGCTTCCTGAGCACCCGCTATGGTACCTTCAATAAGAGTGGGATTTTCCCACCGTTAGAAAAGAAGGAGCGTCCATGAGCAAACCCTTGGCGATTCGGATCGATGACAAAGGTCGTATTCAACTGCCCCAGGCCTTGCGTCACACCTTACATCTGGAACCAGGCGACGTGTGCTTTTTGGAAATAGATGCCGGCACTTTACGGGTGATTCGTGCGGACAATCCGTTTGATCTGCTCGCACGGCAGGCGATTGACGAGGCCAATCGTGGGGAAATGATTCCTTTAAGCCAACTCACTCCGACCCGAGATCCCGATGCCTCCCCATCATGATGGTCCTGCTTTCCCGTGCGGCCGCCAAAGATTTGAAAAAATTCGATCCCCCGGTGTACCAGAAGGCGTTGGACGCCCTGAACCACCTGGAAACCCACCCTTTGGCAGGACATCGCCTTCAAGGGAG
>DAHXNH010000221.1 GCA_027365485.1 Clostridiales bacterium | reverse complement strand
TCTTCGATGGACACGTGCAAGCCCAATTGCTCCATCGGCTTTATCGGGTGTATTTTCTCTTGCAGGAACGCGGATGCGCGCGATAGCAATTCTCCGGACACGATGTCATTCTCGACTGATCCGTCCTCCGTTATAAACAATCCGAACAGCGAGGACAAAAATTTACTTGCCCCTTGATTCCGATAAAAATTGAGCTCCGTATCTGGCTTTCTCAGTGAGTCATAGTAGAGGAAGTTTGCCCTGCGCACATTGGTCAAGTGAATGGGACTCCCTGTTTCCCGGTGATGAAACTCCAAAGCTTCATCCGCCGCTACTTGTGTAGCGATGATATTAATCACGTTGCGATCTTCAGGGTCAAACAAATCCTCAAATAGCCCTTTTTCCGCCTCGGCGAGGCCCAGCGTCATTTCAATCTGGATAGCTTCGTGTGGTCGCAAAAAGTCGGATTCCTTAAAAGCTCCCCGGTACAGGAGTACATTCAGCAGGGTTAAAAGGTTCGACGTGCCCAAATTATTCTCGCCAACAATGAAATTAAGTCTCGAATGAAACTCCACCGTAATAGAATGTGAATGCTAGGATCCTCACCACCGATTCCAGAAAGTGCTGTCCACGGATTCGGTGTCGGGTCGGCGATTTGATACGCGTTCCCAACGCGGCCGACACCGATGAACTCGGCATAAATGAGCGCTCCCGGGCTTATGCGTGATCATGTCCTCAAGTTTGAACTATTGTCGGACACATTGGTTCACCTGGTCCAAATGCTGGACATACCACGGTATTCGGCAACGCTAAGCGTTGTAATCTCCCGAAAATCTGGCGGCAAAAGAAGAATACCGGCTTGGTGGGCTGGTCCCCTGGCTAGATCCCACCAAGCCTCTACGACCTCACGAAAATCCTCGACCAGAGGCGTATCCGTAAGAAACAATATCTGCACCTTTGTGGGCCGGAGATAGCTATCAACCCGCACGGCCACCTCGTCTAATTCAGTTACGAGCTCTGGGTGTCCGTCAAGGAAATCAAACACTTTGGCTTGGACTACCTCGACAAATGCTCGAGAGAAAGCAGGGCGGCTCTTTAGCCATGCCAATCGTTGCCCGAATCGCCGTTGGTTGCTCGCGTCGGCAAACCCTTCAAGTCGTCTCTGACCTGCCAACCATCCCTTTTCGATCGGAACCTCAATTCGCAAATCAGCGATCCACACGCCTGGAGTCGGAATATTAGGTATCAGCCACCAGTACATCGGACCGTGACCATGCTCTATTTGTCGCCGCACACCTGATGCCACTTCATAAACCGGCGCCACGGGGATCCACGGGCGCTTTGGATTCTTGCGATCTTCCTCGGCAATGTCACAAGTCTGAGTGGTAACAATTCCAAAAGGGGGACGGTCCTCGGCTATGATAACTTCGGGTCCCGGCGAGTCAGCAGTATAAAAGGTGGTCAGGTTCCAGACAGGCTTTGCAGGATCAGCGTAGTAGAACAGTGGGGGGCCTCCACGAGATCGCCTTGCTCCCATGCTCGCAGGTTGTCTAGTACACCCAGGGGCCATTCATCTTTTGCCGGAATTCTGCTGTCGATCATAAATGGCCTCCTTAATGCCCAAACTGGCTCACTTTTCTCGGCCTGCGAACCTTGACTTGGCTGCCCTTGGATTGAGTCCTGTCTTCAAACACGTCCAAGTCCACTTCCGGTTCCGGTTCAAGAATAGGCCGTTCTGGTCGTGGAGCCACCTCAAATAAATCAGCGCCCGCCTCTCTTAACAAGATTTGCGCTCCTTCATTGTCGGAAAGCACCTCTAACCGACCTCGACCAGTTCTTGACGGCATATTTAGCCATTGACGGGCCTTTTCTCTCCCCCACTTTTCCACTAGCATCTGCACAACGCCATGAGCCTCAAACAGCTTACGAACCGTACGTGGCCGTACGGTCTTTGTCGTTCCATTTTCCCAGTATTGGGTGGTCCGCACCGATAAGTTACAAAGCGAAACGGCCTCATCAAGCGTTAAATTCAACCAACTCTTAATTTCGGTAATGGCTCTAATCGCCTGTCCTACGGACGAGTCAGTTCCATTCCGTTGTTCTTGAACCGATCTGCGAAGTGGCGATTGTTGCGATCCATTTCCTGCCGTATGGAAGCCCTGCAAAACGCCCTCGCTTGACTGAACTAGCGTGACGTCTTCGGAGCGCCAGGACGACAAAGTGAGTCCTAGGATATTTCCTGGATCGGTTACGGGCATTCCAAAAACGGAACCCCCTAGGTGCATAACCACCATCTGGTCCTTACCCTGTCGACCGATATAACTTGCCACAGGAATAGTGGTATCGTCTGGCTCCACCATCCAAAACTTTCCATTCGAATGAGTCCTTTTTGACCCAAACCAATACCGACCATTTAATAGGGCAGTTTCCTCACCGTTGGTGACGCCATGCAGCCAACCGTCCCACCTTTCGTCCCAGGGATCTCTCTTGGTAATAGCTACATACGACGTAGACGTCTCATTGGGGTCACCGCTGTCGTCCCACCGCTGAATCGAAACTTGCCTAGGCAACTCATCAACAGGAACAAGAATGTTCATGTACAATCAACCCTCCAACAAGTACTCGTACAATTTCGGTGTCATAGCCTGCTGAAAGATCTGGAGAACCAACATGTGCAGTTTCTCGGCGCTATCCATCACATGCTTAATACTAAAATTCTCACTAGGATGAACATAACAATCTTGGTCGACCAAATAAGCTTCTTCTCCCGGAACCCCTGGATCGCGAAACACTCCGTGTCTGATGGTCACAAATAACTCATCTTCAACGCTCAACTGTAGGACCTGTTGGCTGCTCGTTACCGAATCCCCCAACTTGTCATGCGCGATGGGACCCAGAAAGCTCGAATCGATCAATTGCCTCCAATCGACCACGTTTTTCACTTCCGGGTGTGTAATTCGGTTAATGAATCGAAGACCGATGCGTTGCTCCAGAGCTGGGTGTGCCGTATCGACGACTGCCTGACTAACCTTCTCCAGCCTCTGCCGGAAGTCAGGCCAGTCCTGGTAACGCGTTGTCTCAAGAGAATAGAATCGTGGGTTGATAACTAAATTCCAGGACGAGTCAGATGAGCGCAACTTCCATCCCTGATATAGAGTGGCAGGAGACAACGATGCAGGATCAGCTTGGCCCCCCGTGACAGCAAATTGGGTGACTTGCTGTTCTAGAATAGGGTAGCGCTCCTTAACTTCATCACGAATCGTAGCTGCAAGATTAGGATCGCCTACATCGATTTGTTCATGACTTACTTGGCATACTACAAGAGTCAGTGGTGACCGCACTAGTTTCTCCGGTTTAGGGTCAGGAAGCTTGAAACTCATCGTCTTCACTCCTCGGAGACTGATTCAACTTATCATTAGCCTATCATCGTTGCGCCAAAATTGCACCCTCATAGGTATCAAGGTGAGATACGATGAGTGGAGTTTGCGGTTTTTTCTTCAAGGCCGCTGCGGCTTATCCGGCCTCTGATAAAATCCGGATAATTTCGGGGGTAATTTTTGAGGAAATGGGGCCGGCCGCGGTTTCCCCCAAAATTCGGTCGGCCCACAGGGTCGTCCGTAGAGTCGCGAGGGCCTCGATGAATGAGGGCACATGCTTTGGTTGGTACCACGGCTGTTTTTCGAACGCGGGATGGTCCCCTTGCGTGAGTAGATACGCGCAAGAAGGGTTCACCGGCAGTCAGAATGCGGTGTATCAATACGTCACTAAATATGCCAAGGAACACGACGCCGTCTATCAGCGCAACCTTCCCTTGAACGCCGCGAAGGATGACGAGATACCGCCTCGTCCGGAGCCAATTGGGGTCGAGCGGACGTCGACCACCACCATCTACCGCCATCTCCTGCATCTGGCGGCGTCCCAACGGGACGCCAACCAAGCCACCCCGACGGGCTTGGAGTCTGCCGATGCCCACGGCCCTCAGGACACGGAACCGTCCGCTCCCCAACCCGAAGCTGAACCCTGGGAGAATCACACGCAGTATGCGGATGCAATTGCCAAGATTGTGTATGACACCGAGCCCAAGGCCGCCAAGGGGACCAACAGAAAACTGACGAAGAGGACGTGGAACCATCTGCCTCAGGTCGCCCCCGAGGTGCTGGTCTCCGGGGAGGTGGCCAATCTGGATGCATTCATCGCCACCTACCTGCACGATCCGCGGGAGCCCCTGGCCACGTTCGCAGCGGGTCTGCAGAAGGACTATGCCGCCGTCACGAACTGTCTTCGGTATCCGGATATCCGCAACCGGCCCATGGCAGCGACCAACCAGAAAATCAAAATGGTGCGGCGCAGAACCTATGGACGGGCCGGTTTGGAGCTTCTCAATGGACTCCTGGTGCTCCCCTGGGACGACTCTGCCCAGCACGCGGCGGATCCCGTGCCATCGACCGCCACCGTCGCCGCCTAGCGGCTTTGGCCCAGTCATTTTGTCATCCCCGGACTGCACCGAGGACGTTCGGTCTCACCATGACCGGAACAGGGACCGGGGCCCATCATCATTCGGGTTTGGCGTAGGCGGCGGTCTTCCGCCGAGGACCCGTCCGGTGACCCGGAAGTGAGCCGAAGTGACGACCGATCGCATGCGCCCCAACACCTTGTTCCGGAGTAGGATCTCTGGAAACTACCCCCGAGTTCCGCGTGGACCCGTCAAACAGGTAGCCCGACGTGCGGCATCATCGGTCGGCGAGCACTCGCTTTGCCCGAGCCAATCGTTCGAAGGTGCCCCGCCACCGTCGGTGCCGAGACACGGGCTGAGTATCAGTCGATGTGCAAGAGCCGCCTAACTTAGTCCCCCGTCTCCCTTCCACATGATCGAAGACGTGGGAGATGTTTTCCATGTTGTGCCAGGTTTTCCTCAAAGAACACATATGGTAAACGGTGTAGGTGGCCCACGTCCACTACTCCTGCCATTGGTTGAGCCACGAATGGTTTAGCGCGTCGTCACCGGGTCTCTGGAAGCGAGTCTGTAGGAATAGGGGTGACGGTCGCCAAGTGCGCCAGTAGCTCCGTGCGGCACCAAGTCGAATAGTCCAAGATGGTGACCCCACACAGCTGGTCATCGGCCATGGTATAACGCCAGTTGATTCGCTCATCCTCATCATCCGTCATGGTCCAGGCCTTTTGAGGTGCCCCGAAAGACAGATAGAGCACGTCACGTAGCTTGTCATACATCGTTTGGATCTGCGGGGCGTCCGTCATATCGTATCCCTCCTTTGAGGTCAGACTTAGAGAGTCTTTTAGGTACCATGGCCGTCACCACGATGGGCGGCGCTGGGCAATAATCTACGATCACCTTACCCCAATGGTCCGGATAATCCAAATGCGCTCCTTGAGCAAAATATACCTGGCGTTGGCCATAGCTGTACGTGACCAAATCGGGCCGGACGAGTGTTTCGGTAACCATATCTTTCGTCACCTCGGGATGGCCCTCTTGGATATGCTCCCAACCTTCGCCGTCTAACAAGACGATCTCCTCAAAACGCGTGTAAAAATACAGGCGCACGCCCTCACCTCCATTCTATTCCGTTTCGCTCGTTAAAATTTTCATGCGAGGTGCTGGATGTTCGGCGAGTTCCTTTAAATGTTCCTGATTCGGCTCCGTTTGAATGACTCCATGCAATTTTTCGTAGGTTATTATGGACTGATTCAAAGCACCT
>DAHXNH010000431.1 GCA_027365485.1 Clostridiales bacterium | reverse complement strand
TTTGGCGTCATGCCGTTACCAATGCAGGCATGGGGCTCTTGATGGAGTTGGGTCCGCTGGTGGGCTTTACCGTGGTCAGTGCGGTATGGGTGGAAAATCTGTTTGCCATTCCTGGGATAGGTCGCTTGATGGCCATCGGAGTACTTAATTTAGACGGTCCGCTGATAATGACCTCTTTCTTTACTTTGACGTTCTTCCTATTGGTTCTCAGGCTGGCCTTGGATGGAATCAATCGTTGGTTCGACCCGCGTCTGCGTTGGCCCGCGAGTTCGGCACCATCGATTGCGACGAAAATGCTATAACGTAAGCATTGAGGCAGTTGGGAAGAACCTGGGGCTCTAAACTTTCGTGCAGAGCGTTTTTACGTAAATCACCCCAGGAAAAGGTGCGGCTTCGGATAACTTCGGTCGATGAACGGGTAATAGCGCTTGCAGTGCGGCGGACACTTCCGCCAGGCTCGACCCGTATCTGGGTTGCCGGGCAGTGACGGGTATGATGGTGGGCAGTCAGGGTGAGGGACGTCGAGAGCGCCCGGTTGGGAGTCTTCGTCGCTGATGTTAGAGGTTTAAGGAAGGGAGGAATGCGCTCCGCATGGAGGTGGAGGTGCGAGCGATAAATCGGCAGACTTTGCCGGCGTTTAGCGCGATTTTAGGTGAAGCCGCGCAGTGGTTGGACGAGATGGGAAACGGGCTTTGGCTTTTTGAGGAGGTCAGTCCAGAAGGGTTGATGGATCAATATGCCCTCACCGAGTGTTTCATGGGCGATGTAAACGGGGTACCTGCGGCTACCATGGTGCTCTTAGAGAGCGACGCCAGATTTTGGCCGGATGTCAATCCCGGGGAGTCTTTGTTTCTTCATAAGCTAAGCATCCGACGACAATTCGCTAAACAGGGAGTGGCAAGGCAAATGGTGATGTGGGCCGAAAACGAGGCCGGGGCGCGAAACAAACGGTACCTGCGGTTAGATTGTGCTGCGGATCGGCCGAAGCTCGTCCAGTGGTATGAAAATTTAGGCTTTCGACGGATTCGTGAGCAGGTGATGTTTGAAAAATTTCCGACCGTGTTTTTCGAAATAGATGCAGGAAGTGCTTGGATCAGATCGAGGCATAGGCCGGTCGGGTCGAGGTGTTCTCGCCTATAGAAATCCCTAGGAGCCTGTCCATTAATTCCAGTTTCCTCCCGGATCAACACAACATATACGTATTGTTAACAAATAATAACCATAGATGTTGTGGAAGAGGCTGACAAGACTCCGATAAATGGACAAACTCCTAGTGGCGCAAAAAGAACGAAGGGCCTTTGGATTCGATTCTGACACTCGACCGGACGTGGATATTGCAGCCAACATCTTGGACCCGGGGTGTCTGGTCCGATTGGGCCAGTCGATCGTTGGGACACGTTGGCCGAGCCAAGACCTTGGGATGGCGAAGGCTGAATGGGCTGGATGGGCCCAAAATGGCCGATGAGGGATAATCTCGGTCTTTGATCCCAGGCGAACATCCCATATACTGGTCCTATCAATTTATCCGAGGAGGCTGGTCGTGGGCAAGTCGCTTTCATTTATCACCCCCAGTGGTCGCGTCACGTTAGGAAATTATATTGGTGCGCTCTCCCAATGGACCGCCGAACCCGGGAACGTTTATGCCGTAGCCGATTTGCATGGCATCACGACCCCATGGAGTCCAGAAACGCTCAGAAGTTACATTATTGAAATTGCTTCGGTATTGCTGGCTCTGGGCCTGGATCAACAAGGCAGTATGGTCTATGTGCAAAGTCATGTTCCGGCTCATGCTGAAATGGCATGGCTACTGGAATGCATCGGCCATATGGGCGAGTTCCAACGCATGACCCAATTTAAATCAAAAGGCAAGGATCGGGGAGACGTCTCGGTAGGGCTGTTTACCTATCCGGCACTGATGGCCGGGGACATTTTGCTGCATGATGTAGATAGCGTTCCGGTGGGCGAAGATCAAAAACAACATGTGGAGCTTACCCGAGACTTGGCCCTCAGGGCTAATCACCTTTTTGGTCCGGTGTTCACGGTGCCTCAACCCCGAGTTCCCGGCATTGGGGCCAGAGTACGGTCTCTCAAAAACCCCGCAGAGAAAATGTCCAAGAGCGTCATCGATGACGGCACTGTCCTTCTGCTTGAAGATGCCGATGCCATTCGGCGCAAGTTCATGTCAGCCGTTACCGATTCCGGTCGTGAGGTGACGTATGATCCCGAGGCCAAGCCAGGGATTTCCAACTTGTTGGAGATAGCGGCCGCATTGTCCCATCAGTCGATCGAACAGATCGCTGCACAATACCAAAACGCGGGATACGGGGCGTTTAAGCGGGCAGTGGCCGAAATTGCCGTCGAGACCACTCGTCGAGTGCGGCAGGAAGCCTTAACTTTGCAATCCGATCCCGCTGAGATTGTGCGACGACTGGATACCGGTCGTCGTATGGCAGAAGCGGTGGCCAACCCCAAGCTTCGACAAGTGAAGCAAGCAATGGGATTTTTGCTGCCATGACCGCTTGATTCTGTCCCACCAAGAATTCATGGGGACCAGAGGCTGGGCTCGAGATGATTCTGGTCCCCGTCAGCCAGTTCCCGTCGCTTCTGGCACGACGGTGACATCCTCAGGTTGGTTGCCGGGTACTTCGATCGTCTCCCTATTACAAAGCGATTGGCCATCTGGGGGACTAGTGCGAAACCCGACAAACCGTCTTTCGAAGATCGCAACCGCATGGGTTTCAAGGTTCTCGATCCGTTCATTTAGGACTTTTGCACCAACTCTAGGGTGGGATGGTCTTCTGCTTCATGTCAGCGGATTCAACCTGTGTTGCGCAAAATCTGGTTGATTTGGGCTTTGGAATAATCCTCCGTATTGTGCAACACCGGATTGGACTAGCTGCGTGAGTCTGCGGTCCACTTTATTCAAGTCTTTGGCCGCGGGCGATCCTGAACATTTCATAGCAAGACCTATTCAATACGATTCGAAATGACAGGGAACAATATACTGTGCGCGGGTTAAGACGTTGGTTTGGGCGAAACGACCGGCAGCCCGGAACCCTAATCTAAAAAATCTGGGTGGCGAACCAGGCTCACTTCTGAACCCGTCAATTCTGACCGGGACGCAGGATAAACAGAGCGGCTAAAGACGGGGGTTCGAAAGGGCTGATCTCGGTCTCGGCGACATGGTTCCACCTGTTTCTTCGAAAAGTCCGTGCCGACGCTCAATCTTTCTAAACCGATGGGCTAGACAAGCGGCGACTGCGGCCCCGACGCCGATCGAACGGCCCACAATCCCATTCCAATCTGAATTCGAAAACCCGAGGAGTTGAAGCCAAGGATGACCTTGCGTTGCCAGCAAACCTGTGATAGACTCGTAATCGTTCTTGGTGTCGAACGGCATCAGCCACAGTATGGCTACGGATGAATAGGGTGGATGTAGCTCAGTCGGTTAGAGCACCAGGTTGTGGCCCTGGGGGTCGGGGGTTCGAGTCCCCTCATTCACCCCAAGTATTGCCTAGCCCCCGAGGGGGCTCATTTTTTAGCTGCGCCCGTAGCTCAGCGGATAGAGTGACGGACTTCGAATCCGGAGGTCGTAGGTTCAAATCCTACCGGGCGCACCATGCGAGGGTGATGGAATGGCAGACATGCGAGACTTAGGATCTCGTGCCGCAAGGCGTAAGGGTTCAAGTCCCTTCCCTCGC